>NZ_JBCPSP010000009.1:0-172107 GCF_051129895.1 Pseudomonas sp. Je.1.5.c | reverse complement strand
CCCACAGGGACCGCGCATGCCTAAGGGCGGCGCAGTCCTTGTGGGAGCGGGCTTGCCCGCGAAGGGTCGCAAAGCGGCCCCAGGCTTCAACTGGCCAGCGGGCAGTGCAGCACCAACCTTGCCCCGCCTAGTTCACTCTCGCCAACCTCCAACCTAAACCCATGCAAATCCACGATCGCCGCCACGATCGACAATCCCAGCCCAAACCCCGGATGCCGGTGACCTTCGTCACTGCGATAAAACCGCTTCAACACCGCAGCCCGTTCCTGCTCGGGAATCCCCGGGCCACTGTCCTCGACAGCAATATGTACGCCCTCGGCATCCTGCCGGGCGACGATCCTCACCTGGCCGCCCGCTGGGGTGAACTTGATGCCATTACCCACCAAATTGGCCAACGCCTCGAACAGCAGTTCGCGATCACCGTGCAGCGCCGCCAACTGCGCCGGCTGCTCCAAGCTCAGGCGAATGCTGCCATCCTCGGCCAGCGGCAGGTAGAAATCATGCAGCTCGACTAACAGCGCATGCGGATCGAGTTCGACGAACCCGGCCCGGCGCTGGCGGTCTTCCAACTCGCTGATGCGCAGCAAGCCGCGAAAACGCGCCATCAGCGTGTCGGTTTCACCAATGGCCTGGTCCAGCGCCTCGGCCTGCGGCGAATCATCGCCACTTTGCTGTCGAATCCGGTAAAGCTGTGCGCGCAGGCGGGTCAGCGGTGTGCGCAGATCATGGGCAATGTTGTCGCACACACCCTTGACCTCGTGCATCAGCCGCTCGATGCGATCGAGCATGGCGTTGACGATGGCAGCGAGCATGTCCAGCTCATCGCGGCGTGCCGACAGCGGCAGGCGGTGGGTCAGGTCGCCGGCGACGATCAACTCGGCGCTGGCCTGCACCGCGCGGATACGTTTGAGCGGGCGTCGGCGCAGCAAATACCAGCCAGCGAAGCCTGGGATCAGGGTCAGCGAGATGCCCCAGAGCAAGGCATCGAGGATGATCCGGGTGACCACGAACAACGAGCCGTTATCGCGTAGCAGCACCAGCCAGCGGCCATCCTGAACCTTGATCGCCACGGCATCGCAGCTGTCGCTAAGCATGTGTGGGTCATCTGCGTCCAGGCAACGCTTGAGCTCATGGATCTTGCCGTCCAGCCCCAACTCCGGCGGTATGCTGCGGATCCGCCCGCCAATCGGATTGAGCTGGGCGTCGAACAGCCCGTAGGCGTCAAAGCTACGCTCTTCGAAGGCCTGGCTGGCAATCAGTGCATCGTCCAGCTGCTTGCCGCTCATGTGGGCGAACAAGTGCTGGCGTTGCAGCATCGAGTGGCGGGTGAGTTTGTTCAGGTAGCTGGAGACCTCGAAGTACAGCACCCCCATGAGGATGCTGCTCCAGGCCACGAACAGAAAGCTGTACAGCGCCAACAGGCGGCTGGTCGAGGAGCTCCAACCCTTAGACGGGTTCAGCAATGGCATAGCCCGAGCCCCGTACGGTACGGATCAGCGGCGACTGGCCGGGCGAGTCGATCTTCTTGCGCAAACGCCCAATGTGTACATCGATAAGGTTGGTGCCGGGGTCGAAGTGATAGCCCCAGACCTCCTCGAAGATCATCATCCGAGTGATCACCTGGCCGGAATGGCGCATCAGGTATTCCAACAGCTTGTACTCGGTAGGCAGCAGGTTCAGGGTCTGTTCGCCGCGGCGTGCTTCGTGGCTGATCAGGTCCAGCTCAAGGTCGGCGACCTGCAGGCGGGTCTGGGTCATGGGCACGCTGTTACGCCGTAGCAGCACTTCGACCCGGGCGGCCATCTCGTCGGAAGCGAATGGCTTGGTCAGGTAGTCATCGCCGCCAGCGCGCAGGCCGCGCACCCGCTCGTCGACATCGGACAGGGCGCTGATCATCAGGATCGGCGTGGGAGCGGGCTTGCCCCGCGATGAAGGGGTAAAACGTGATCAGGCGACCTTGACGATCCAACCTGCCGGCGCTTCGACATCACCGCTCTGGATGCCGGTCAGCTCGTTGTACAGCTTGGTGGTCACCGGACCGACTTCAGTCTCGCTGTGGAACACATGCAGCTTGCCGTTGTACTGAATACCCCCGATCGGGGTAATCACCGCAGCGGTGCCGCAGGCGCCAGCCTCGACGAAGCGCTCCAGGTTGTTGATCTCTACGTCGCCCTCGATCACTTTCAGGCCCAGGCGCGATTCGGCCAGTTCCATCAGCGAAAGGCGGGTGATACCTGGCAGGACCGAGGCCGACTTGGGCGTCACGAATTCGTTGTTGGCGGTAATGCCAAAGAAGTTCGCCGAACCGACTTCCTCGATCTTGCTGTGAGTCAGCGGGTCGAGGTAGATGCAGTCGGCGAAGCCGGCTTTCTTGGCTTCGTAGCCAGGCTGCAGGCTGGCGGCGTAGTTGCCACCGACCTTGGCCGCGCCAGTGCCTTGCGGCGCGGCGCGGTCGAAGTCGGAGATCAGGAACTTGTGCGGGGTCATGCCGCCTTTGAAGTACGAGCCGACCGGAATGGCGAAGATCGAGAAAATGAACTCCGGTGCGGTGCGCACACCGATGTTGTCACCCACGCCAATCACGAACGGACGCAGGTACAGGGCACCTTTGCCGTGCGGCGGAACGAAGCGCTCGTTGGCCTTGACCACCTGCTTGCAGGCTTCGATGAACTGTTCGGTCGGCACGCGCGGCATCAGCAGGCGGTCGCAGCTGCGCTGCATGCGCAGGGCGTTCTGGTCGGGGCGGAACAGGTTGATCGAGCCATCCTTGCAACGGTAGGCCTTCATGCCTTCGAAGCATTGCTGGCCATAGTGCAGAGCAGTCGAGCCTTCGCTGATGTGCAGCACGTTGTCTTCGGTCAGGGTGCCCTTGTCCCACTCGCCATCGCGAAACACGGACAGGTAGCGCTTGTCGGTCTTGATGTAGTCGAAGCCAAGCTTGTCCCAGTTAATCTCGTTACTCATGACACCCTCGTTTGTCTTGCAGATGCCCGATCGCTCAGGCTGCTGTTATTTGCGCACCTCGCCACGATAATACATCCGCCGCAGATCGGAAACGCCCAGTCATAGATTCGCCGCTCAGTCACAGCCGCAGATTGCCGGTTGGCTGCAAGCGTTCGATAAAGGCCAGGTCATGCGCAACCACCCGCATTGCCCCGCGAAACTGGCCGAGCATCAGTTCCAGCGCGTGCAGCGAAAGCAGGTCGAGATGAGTGTTCGGCTCGTCGAGCACCAATAGCGCCGCTCAGCGCCCCAGCAAACGTCGATCCCAGTTGCCCGCATGGCTGTGCTGGCACGCTTGCTCGCTGTCGAAACGCACGTGCCAGGCGACATGATCCAGGTGCACGCCAGCCTCGCTCAGGGCCTGGGCAGTCAGCTCGAGCATGCGCGCCTTGGCAGCTCCTGCCACGGCGGCGTCCTTGTCGGCTTCTTGTTCGAATACCCAGGTGATGCGCAGGCTGGCAGGAAAGTTGTCTGGCGCAAGTCGGTGGGTGAGCCAGGTGAAGCCGACGATCTCGCTTTTGGCGATCTCGCAGGCTTCGGTCAGGCAAACCACCAGCTCACGCTCCAGGCGGGCCAGGTCGCGTTTGCTCAAGGCCTTCATTGAGCGCTGTCGTCGATCTGCTGGCAGAAGCGCAGGCGATTGCCGAAAGGATCCCAGATCTGCATCTGCAAGCCCCAGTCGACGGGCTCAGCCTCGGGGCGCGAATAGCCATATTGCTTGGCCTGCAACTCGCGCTCCAACGCTCGCAGATCTTCCACCCGGGCAAAAATGGTGGCGCCGGGCGAGGCATCGCCGTGGTGCTCGGAAAGGTGCAGGATCAGGCCATCGCGGTGGATCTGCGCGTACAGCGGCAGGTCCGGCGAGAAACGGTGCTCCCAGTCGAGTTGAAAACCGAGGAAGTCGAGGTAGAACTCCTTGGCCTTGTCGACCGAGAAGATGCGCAGGATCGGGATAGCGGGGGCGAGGTGCATGGGACGTCCTTGGTCATTGGCGAGCCGTTACTTTAGCGCAGTTCGTGCTCGCCTTAGCCGGTTGCGTTCAACGCCTACTGCAGAATGCCGTTGAGCGATTGCAGTACTTCATCGGTAATCATCTGCAAGCGATAGCTGTAGAAGCCGTACAGCGCGGCCAGGGCCATAGCGCTGATCAGCAAAGGGCTCCACCATGGCCACTGGCGCTGCATGCGAAAATTGCGCGGTGCAACATTGTGCGATGAGTCTGCAAAGAACTCGGGTGTCGGGCCCCGGAGCTCGCGGATGATCGCGTGCAACTTGACGATCAGTGCTTGAACAGCCTCGTCACCCTTGGGTTCGATAGCGTATTTGCCCATAAGGCCCATGCACAAACACATGTACATGAACTCCAGTACGTCCTGAAAGCGTCGTGGCTCCTGCATCATGCGCGACAGCACGGTAAAGAACATCTCCCCGCCCCAGGTTTCCTGATGAAAGTCGCTCAGCAAGGGCTGTTGGCTCCAGCTGGAGTTCTTGCCCCAGTCCGTCCGCATCACGGTCTCGTCAAGATACAGGCACAGCGAGTACGAATAGGCCAGCAACTGGGTCGGCTCATACGCGTGTTGGCGCATTTCCTCCAGGATTTGGTTGATCTGGTTGTGAACCTGTTTGTACAGCTGTGCAATATCGCTGTGGCCGTCCAGCGTTTGCAGACGCATCGCCAAGCCAAACAACGGCATTGCTGCATCGATCATCTGATTGCTGAAGGCGCCACGTAATTGAAATTGAGGGTCGGCGGCATAGAGCGGGGCGTGTGCTTCGGGGCGGGATTTGATTGTGGGTGGCGGGGTGCTCTCGCGGGTGGCCTTGGCGTCTTGGAAATTTATGAGTAGGCCAGCGCCCAGCGCATCCTGCTTGGTGTTTTGCGTGCTCATCGATTATTGCTCCTAATTATGTAGGGGGGCCGAGTTTTGCGTCTGGTTGCTGGTTACGAAGGCTTAGGGTCGGCTTTGCGAATACGAGAGACCTTGCGCGGTTTCTTCTCCGGGCGTTGACCTGGGCGTACAGCCCAAAGGTGGGCGTTTTCTCGGAGGCGCTGCTGAATGTGCGGTGGATAGTCGGCAAGGGTCGTCAACGGCGGTACAGGCTTGCCTGGCATACCTGCTTGGCGAATGATCTTGGGCCAGCGCGGTTTCCAGCACAGCAGCAGGCTGAGCCAGTGGCCGGTGCCGATGATCAAGAAAGCGGGGGAGATCAGGACCAGGCCGACCTTGATCAGCTTCGAGGCATTGCGGAAATAGTGCGTGACGCCTTCGAACTGCGGGGTGAACGCTTGCCATGGCCAGGGGAAGTGCGAGGTGATGCGTGGTCGGGGTAGTCCTTCGGGGCCTTCGTCCATGAAGCGGCGGATGAACTCCCACTCGTCGCGGATTTCGCCTTGATGGTTTGCTGATTTGCCGACCCAGGCAACTTCTGTGCGTAGCGTCCCGGTAAACGGGGGAGACCAACAGAGGGCAAGGGGGACACCTATACCGCCTGCCACTGCATACTTGTCAGCGGAACCACTTGAAGTCACCCCTTCCCACGGCAGCGTGACGATCCCGCCACAGTAGCTTGGGCGATGTAGATACACCTGTTGAGTGATACGGTTGAAACGGATCAATAGGTGACGGGAAGTGAACATCTCGAGTCGGGTGAAACGTAGGCAGTATTTCAAATAAAACCAAGTTGTGGGTAGTGTAAGTATGGTGAGGCCGATGGCCATCCACAGGTACCCAGTTGCGATAGCACCCTCACTGTAATAGTAATCTGTGGTCCAAATTGTACCTGCAGTAATGCCAATGAAGCCGTTGATTATTAAAAAAATAATTGTGGCGGACACAATGCTGATGAGTCCCCGTTTTTCTTCAAACATGCCGCTGCGAATCTCAAGGATGCGGTTGTTGAATACGTAGACGGGGCCGCGACTTTTTGGGGTTTCACTGGCTCTAAGTTTTGCAGCGGCCATTCCTTCTTGTTCATCGCTTTCGTAAGTGCAGATTTTTTTGCGTAACTTTTGCGTTCGCGCATCTTTTTTTCGTTCTTCTTCTGGGATGAGTGAAGCCTCCCAGGCGCCCCATTCAAAAAAATACATCACAATGCCTCGCTGATAGCGTTTAAGAGGCTAGATATTTCATCTTTGTCCGAGTTGTAGCGTGCTCCGCTGTGCTTGAGGCTGAAACAACATTTGTCGCACCACTGTTCCAGCGCGTTATCATCTACCAGCAGTAGATATAGAGTCGCACTAAGCGCTATGGCTCCGCCAATCCACCCCGCGCGGCTAAGCAGGAGCATTAGTGTTCGGTTTGCTGCAAGTCGATTGGATAAGTAAGAAAGTTCAAGAAGGATAGAACTAAGCTGAGCGTATCCAGGTTTTAAGGATAACCATTGGAAATACATGCCCGCTTGCGAAAAAGCGACACCGCCTTGGCCCATCACGAGTGTGCCTGTTGCCACTGCTCTGGCGGAGTAAGCTAAGCCGAGTTTCGCTTCATGACTTCCTATCGCATCTGATTGGTCAAATTTAGACTTCGCATCAGCAAAGTCCCAAAAAATACTAACAACCCCTCCCGCAGCCGCCATCCCCGCTCCCCACAAGCGAAAGCGCCCCAGGCTGACTTGCGCCCCCCGTGCCGCTGCCGATCCCTGACCTACAGTGGCCAGCGCCTGTTCGGTCCCCACCGCGAGTAATTCCATGCCCGCCGCCGCACTGGTCAACCCCGCGGCTGCCACTTCACTCCAGAACCGCCGGTCCTTGTTGTCCCGTTGCCCCTGCAGCAACAGCAGGCTCGCCTCAAGCAGCAACAACCCACTGGCGACGCGCAATCGGTAGAACGCATTGCTCTGCGCGGCCCGCACACTGTCGACGTAGGCTTGCTCCAGGCGGCGCACGATGGGCGCGGCGACGCGTCCGGGGGAGGGGGCGCGGCCATCCAGGGCGTGTTCGGCCAGGCGCAGGTTCAGCGCCTGCTCACCCAACGAGGCCACCAGGTAGGTAGTCAAGCGTCGATGCAGCCGGTGGTCGCTGCTGTTGGGCATGCCCGCCTGCAGGCTTTCTCGCCCCAGCTGGCCCAGCCATGCCAGGGCGCCAGCGGTGTTGATCTGGCTGTGCTCGGCAAGCTGATCGAGGTGGCCATCGACGCGGCTGAACTGGGCAGCCAGTTCCTTGGCCTGCTTGAGCGTGGTGTCGAGCATCTGCCACGGGTCGGCGGGCGCCTGCAGGTTGGCGAGCTTCAGCCGGGTTTGCTCCAGCACCTGGGCGATGTCGCGCTGGTTGAACACGAACGAGCGCAGCGCCAGGTTGGCTGGGGTCATTTCTTCGGCTTGCCACCACTGGGCCAACAGGCGCGCGCCGGCCGGCACCGCTTCCATGCCGATGACGCACAAGCCGCTCTGGTGAGCGAAGCACAGCCCACTGTTGAGGTCGTTGTCGTCGTAGTAGGCCAATGCCTCCAGCAACGTGGGGCTGAGCAGCCAGGCCAGATGGTCGTCGGCGCGTGCCTCGGCCAGTCGTTGCGCTTCTTCGCTCTCCTGGCGGAACCAGCCAAGCTGTACGCGCATACCGCCCAGGTTGACCCGGGGCAGGTAGCGTTGTTCGAACTGTTTGGCGAACTCGCCTTGCTCGGCGCGGGCTTGCAGGTCTTGGCGCACCAGCTCGCTATTGATATCGATGAGGCTGTCCTTGAACTGATTCCAGCCTTCGCGGTTCATCCCTGGCAGCAAGGCTTGATCGCTGTCTTTGAGCTGCACGCGCAAGGTTTCGGCGTGCCGGCCCATGAGCGCGGCGACCTTGCGTTCGCTGAACTGCTGGTGCAGCTCGGTGAAGGCTTGGGCGACCAGGGTCTTGCGCTCGTTGCTCGGCCCGGGCTTGCCGTCGGGGCCGGCCGGCTCGGTGGTTTCCAGCCAGTCCTTGAGGTGTTCAAGACCGGCGTTGCGCCAGGCATTGAGCTCTTGGGTGATACCGATGGCATCTTCGACCACCAGGGCAACCCCGCGTGGCTTGAGCGGGTCTGCCATGGGCCTGAGCATCTGCCGGACGCCGGCCAGGGAGAGGACGCTGGGTGTGCTGAACAGTTGGCGCTGGAGCAAGGTGCGCAGCTGCGGATCGTACTCGGCGGCAAAGTCGGCGACTTGTTCGAGCTGGTCATGGGTCAGCACATGGGGTTCGGGCGTCGGGCAGGCTGCGCCGGTGAAGCGGCCAATGTTCACGGCGGGCAGGCTGTGCCGCCGGCGCAGCAATTGTTGCTGGGCGGCTACGGTCAGCGGGTCGGGGCTGTAGAACACGCGCAGCGATTGCAGATCGTCCAGGTCGTGCACGTTGAAGGCCCAGGCGATGTTGCTGAGTACGTCCCGCACGCCGAGGGCTGGCGGTGGCTCCCAGGGCGCGTCGGGCTCGGTGAGTGACAACGAGCCGTTGGCAGCAATCCGATAGGGCCGGTGCAGGGTAGCGCGGCCAGTGCTGGTGCGCTGTTCCATCACGTACAGGAACCCTTCGCGCAAAGGGCGTATGGCATAGGCTGCATGCTTGAGCTCGGCGACTTGCTGGGGCTGGCGCAGGTGCTCGGCCAGATCGGGCAAGCGCTTGCGCTGGCCGGGGTTGCCGCCGACCACGGCGTAGCGCAGCGGCAGGATGGTGAAAGTGCGGGTGCAGCTGACGGCGGGGCCGAGGTCGAACTGTTCGCTGAGCTCTTCGCAGGATTTGCGGTTGAGCTCGAGGAAGTCTTGCCAAGCGATCATCTGAGCGTCCTTACTGCAGCGATTGAATGTTCGCCTGGGCCAGGGCGTCGGCGAGCAGGTGGGTATTGGCACGGGCTTGATCCAAGGCGTGCTGCCACGCAGCACAGGCTTTCAGGGTGGTCTCGTGGATAGCCATGCAATTGACATAGGTGATCAAGTCCGCTTGCCGGGTCAGGCCGGCGGCGCGCGCTTGAGCAAGATGGTGTTGGGCAAGCCCAAGGCGCACCCCGTGACAACGGGCAGGCATACCGCTGGCGGCCAGTGTGCTTTTGAGTTGCTCGGCAAGGCGCTGGCTAAGCGGTTCACCGCTGAGTGCATGCCAGCACGCCTGGTCAAGCGCCAGGCCAGACAGGCGCTTGCCGGCAGGCAGGTCAGCTCCGCTCAGGCACTGCCAGGATTGTTTTTGATGATCTGGATAGGGCACCCACCAGCTATGGATAGGCGCCAGCCAGTGCGCGATGTCTGGCAGATCCCGGCGTGCATGCAGCACTTTCAGGCTGTGTTCGGTGTGATAGCGCAACAGGTAGCGATGGCCATCGGCAGCCCGCACGATGTTGGCTTGGCCAAGGTGCTCAAGCAACGCTGCGGCCGACAGTTTGCTGACGATCCAGCCACAGATGCCTTGCATGGCAAGTTCATTGAGCATCCAGAAAAAGTCCCACTGGCCTTCCAGGCTGGCGCCCTCGCGCGGCACACACAGGCAGGGAGACACCGATAGCAGGTTTTTGAAATCGCTCTGCTGCAAAAGCGACCACAGCCTGCCTGGGCATTTGCTCGCGAGCTGTTCTCGCCCTTGTTCGCTGAGCCGGCCGAGCTCGACGATCGCGGCCAGGCGATACTGCGAAGACTCGCGCAAAGGCGTGAACAGGGCATCTCTAAAAGCATCATTCATTGGCCGGCTCCTTCCATGCGTACCACGCTACGGCCCTCTTGGATGGCTTTGAGCAGGCAACTGACGCATATCGGCTCGCCAACCACTGGCGCGCCGTCGATGGCAAACGCGTTGCTACTGCCGGTAGCGTTTTGCGCCACCGGGCCTTTGATAGTGATGGCCACGCCCTCGAGGGTAATGCCGGCGCCATCGAGCCGAAGCAGTCCGCCTGGGCTCTTGATGGTCAGGCTGTCGGCGACTTCAATTTCAAACACCTGGGTCTGCTGCTTGATCGCTTGGCCTGCACGTAGCTCGACATGGCCGGCCACCTGTTGCTGCAGATGGCCGCCAATTTCCACCGAGTGATTGGCGGTGGTTTTGTCCTGGCGGTGATTGCCGACCGTTTCGATCCGATCCTGGCCGGTGACAATGGTCTGCGTGCGGCCGATGGTCAGGCTGTCGTCATTGCTGATTTCATGGAGGCGGTTTTGGCCAATGCTGACGGACTCATCGCGGCCAACGTCTTCGCGGCGGTCATTGCCAATCGAGACCGTTTCGTCATGCTCGACCCGTTCGCTGCGGTCGTTGCCGACGAAGGTGGTTTGGTTGTGCTTGACGTGGTTGTTCTGATCCCTCTGCGCATGAATGAACACCTCCTCATGCCCCAGCTCATCCTCGAAACGCAGCTCATTGAAACCTTGGCCCTTGTGGGTCTGGCTTTTGATGGTCATGCGCGTCTTGTGCTTGGGCAGCTCGTACGGCGGTAGCTGGTTGGCGCAGTAGGTGCGGCCGGTGATCAGCGGCTGGTCGGGGTCGGCATTGACGTAGTGGATGATCACTTCCTGGCCGATCCGTGGGATGGCCATCGCGCCCCAGCTGCCGCCGGCCCAGCCTTGCGAGACGCGGACCCAGCACGAGCTGAACTCATTTTCCTGGCTGTCGCGGTCCCAGGGGAAGCTGACCTTGACCCGGCCCCATTCATCGCAATAGATCTGCTCGTTGGCCGGGCCGACCACGGTGGCCATGTGCGGGCCGTCGATATGCGGCTTGGGCAGCAGGGCGGGTTTCCACTCGATGCGCCCGGGAATCAGCGTCGCCTGTTGCAGGTAGCGGGTGCCCTGGTCGGCGCCCACCGCCTCTTGCTGCAGGCTGGTGAACTGGCAGCCCTCGTGGTGCACGCCGATCACCCGCCAGTGGGCGTTGAGGTCTTCGCGCGGGTGGTCGATCAGGTTGAAACTCAAGCCCGGTTGCAGGCGCACATCGTCGCCTTCGATCTGGGCGATGCGCGCATCGTGGCGCAGGGCGGTGAGGCGGTTGTGGGTGAACGGCTTGCCGACCACATCCCGCTTGTAGCGTCCGGGATAGTCAAAGCGCTCGTAGGCCGGGGACTGGTGTTGCAGGTCGCTGGCAGTGGCGGCATGCTCCTGGCGGTAGGCGGGGTGCTTGAAGCTGTAGTCGCGCTGCACCTGGCGGGCGCTGCGCACCTGTTCGCTGTAGCGAAAGCGGTGCAGGGCAGGTTTGGCCTGATCGCCGCCGCCGTTGGGCTGGTAGAGCACGGCGATGGGGTCGGCGTCGGGTGTTTCGACGTCATCGACGAAGCCTTCATCGTCGTCTTCGGCCTTGATCACGCTGCGGCTGATCAGGCCCATCTCCAGCAGGCGGTCGGTGATGATCAGTTGATGGCCGGTGGCGCTGTGCTCGAAGCTGTAGATAAAGCCTTCTTCGGCGGCCAGGCGGGACAGGAAGTCGAGGTCGGTTTCACCGGCCTGGACACAGAATTCGCGAACCTGATGGTCGAAACAGGCCACCAGGCTGACATTGCTCAGCCGCTGGGCCTGGAACATCAGCTCAAGGATTTGCGGCACGGTCTTTTGCTGGAAGATGCGCCAGTTCGAGCGCAGGCTGGCGCGGGCCAGCTGTGGTTCGACCAGCGCCTGGTAGCGGGTGCGAGAGAAGCCGCTGTCACCCTGGCTGAAGCTGCTGACCAGGCCGTGCACGTAGCGCACCGGGCGTGGGCCGTGCCAAATGGTGAACAGCACAGGCTGGTCGAGCAGCTGGGCAAAGTCGACGTCGGCGTCTGCGCTGACCAGCTCCAGGTAGAGCTTGAACGGAGTGCTCAGGGCTTCATCGAGGGTGAACGAGACCACCTCGAATGCGGCGTCGCCGACCAAGGGTTGCAAGCTGTAACGAAGATCGGATTGGCGGGGCATGAGAAGTCCTTGTCTGCTGGGAAGCGGCCATCCATTTGGCAGATTCGCGGGTTGTGCGCTAACAGCCACGCAGGAAATGGACTGCCTCGGGCTCAAGCCCCGACACTAACGAAGAAGCATTTCTCAGTGATATTTTTGCCTTCCCAAAAGGGTGTAGGAAGTTTCTCTATTTCATCTGGAGGGACAGGAATGGACGCATCGCGGGCACCGTATCGGAGCAATCTATCGCCCTGCGATTGTGCGCCAAGGCGCAGGTGCTCGATGCCAGAGCATCTGCGCAAACAGTTTCACAATCGTTCACCTGCGTAGTTGGCCCGCAACCTGCTATATCCAGCCATCGAATTTGATCGAGTGGTCAGGCTGGTAAAGCATCTTCGCTGCTACCCCCGACCCTCATAACCGGCCATAGCGCCACGGATTTGCAGGGGCCGCAGGATGTTGCAGGCGGAACAACCAGAGAAAATCGAACAGGACGCGGGTTGGAGCGCCCACCTGCAGTTGCGCTTCGTCGAGCGCGATGGGGTGACCCGCCTTGGTGCGCGCAAGCATTTTGGACCTCTTTTGGTGCAGCGCCCGTTCTACCCAGAAGGTGCACCGTGCCATGTGTACATCCTGCATCCGCCCGGGGGCATCGTCGCGGGTGACCGCCTGGAGCTGGACATCCAGCTCGAACCTGGCAGTCATGCACTGCTCACCATGCCGGGGGCCAGCAAGTTCTATCGCAGCATCGGGCCCACCGCGCGGCTTACGCAGCGCTTTCACCTGGCGGCGGGCAGCACCTTGGAGTGGCTGCCACAAGACAGCATCTTCTTCTCCGGCGCCAGGGCCAGCCTCGATAGCCGCTTTACCCTTGAACCCGGCGCCCGGCTGCTGGCCTGGGAGACCCTGTGCCTGGGCCGGCCGGTGATGAACGAGCGCTTCAGCCAAGGTGCGCTGGACAGCCGCCTGCGCATCGAGCTGGCGGATGATCCGGGCCTGCACGAGCGCCTGCGCATCGAAGGCGGGCGCCTGGCAAAAGTTGCCGAGCATCCATTGCTCGCGACCTTCTGCGCGGCCCCGGCCGACCAGGCCCTGCTCGAGCAGGTCCGCGCCGAATTGGAGCAGCTCGCCAACCCAGCAGGCGCGACCCTGCTCGGTCAGTTACTGGTGATCCGCCTGCTCGATCACGACAACCAACATCTGCAACACACCCTGCAGCGCCTCTGGCATGTGCTGCGCCCGGCCGTTCTCGGCCTGGCGCCATGCCCGCCGCGCATCTGGGCTACCTGAGAGAGACGCCGTGGAGCTGACCCCAAGAGAGAAAGACAAACTGCTGTTGTTCACCGCCGCGCTGCTGGCCGAGCGCCGTCTGGGCCGCGGCTTGAAGCTCAACTACCCGGAAGCGGTGGCGTTGATCAGCGCGGCGGTGATGGAGGGCGCGCGGGACGGGCGCAGTGTCGCCGAGTTGATGAGCCTGGGGCGTGAAGTGCTCAGGCGTGACCAGGTCATGGACGGCGTACCCGAGATGATCCACGACGTCCAGGTCGAGGCGACCTTTCCCGACGGCACCAAGCTCGTCACCGTTCACGACCCTATCGTCTAAGGAGCCCCGCATGATCCCCGGAGAAATCCAGGTCGCCGCCGGCGATATCGAACTCAATGTAGGCCGTGCCACGGTCAGCGTCAGCGTCGCCAACCATGGCGACCGACCGGTGCAGGTCGGTTCGCACTACCACTTCTATGAAGTCAACGACGCGCTGGTGTTCGAGCGTGAGCCGACCCTCGGCTTTCGCCTGGACATACCGGCCGGCACCGCGGTGCGCTTCGAACCTGGCCAGGCGCGCACCGTGCAGTTGGTGGCCTACGCTGGCAAGCGAGAGGTGTATGGCTTCCAGGGCAAGGTGATGGGCGCGCTGGAGGGCAGGCTATGAGCCGAATATCCCGCCAGGCCTATGCCGACATGTTCGGCCCCACCGTGGGCGATCGGGTGCGCCTGGCCGACACCGCGCTGTGGGTGGAAGTGGAGAAGGACTTCACCATTTATGGCGAGGAGGTCAAGTTCGGCGGCGGCAAGGTCATCCGCGATGGCATGGGCCAGGGCCAGATGCTGGCGGGCGAGGCGATGGACCTGGTGCTGACCAACGCGCTGATCATCGACCACTGGGGCATCGTCAAGGCCGACATCGGCGTCAAGCAGGGTCGCATCGCCGCGATCGGCAAGGCAGGCAACCCGGATGTGCAGCCCGGCGTCACGGTGCCGGTTGGGCCCGGCACCGAGGTGATTGCCGCCGAGGGCAAGATCGTCACCGCCGGTGGCATCGACTCGCATATCCACTTCATCTGCCCGCAGCAGGTCGAAGAGGCATTGACCAGTGGCGTCACCACCTTCATCGGTGGCGGCACGGGGCCGGCGACCGGCACCAATGCCACCACCTGCACGCCGGGTCCGTGGTACCTGGCGCGCATGCTGCAGGCGGCCGATTGCCTGCCGATCAACATCGGCCTGTTGGGCAAGGGCAACGCCTCGCGCCCCGAAGCGCTGCGCGAGCAGATTGCCGCAGGTGCGGTTGGCCTGAAACTGCATGAGGACTGGGGCTCGACTCCGGCGGCCATCGACTGTTGCCTGGGCGTGGCCGAGGAGATGGACATCCAGGTGGCGATCCACACCGACACCCTCAACGAGTCGGGCTGCATCGAAGACACCTTGGCGGCGATTGGCGATCGCACCATCCATACCTTCCACACCGAAGGCGCCGGTGGCGGGCATGCGCCCGATATCATTCGTGCGGCGGGGCAGGCCAACGTGCTGCCGTCCTCGACCAACCCGACCTTGCCCTACACCGTCAATACGGTCGATGAGCACCTGGACATGCTCATGGTCTGCCACCACCTGGACCCGAGCATCGCCGAAGACGTGGCCTTCGCCGAGTCGCGCATCCGCCGCGAGACGATTGCCGCCGAAGACATCCTGCATGACATGGGCGCCTTCGCCATGACCTCGTCCGACTCCCAAGCCATGGGCCGGGTCGGTG
Organism: Pseudomonas sp. Je.1.5.c; assembly: GCF_051129895.1. Lineage (NCBI taxonomy): Bacteria > Pseudomonadati > Pseudomonadota > Gammaproteobacteria > Pseudomonadales > Pseudomonadaceae > Pseudomonas > Pseudomonas sp. Je.1.5.c. The sequence continues at coordinate 157,282 of NZ_JBCPSP010000009.1, read as the reverse complement.
AAGTGGTGCTGCGCACCTGGCAGGTGGCGCACCAGATGAAGCTGCGTCGCGGCCCGCTGGCGCCAGACAGCGACTACAGCGACAACTTCCGGGTCAAGCGCTACATCGCCAAGTACACCATCAACCCGGCGCTGACCCATGGCATTGCCCATGAAGTCGGTTCGGTCGAGGTCGGCAAGCTGGCTGACCTGGTGCTGTGGGCGCCGGCGTTCTTTGCGGTCAAGCCGGCCCTGGTGATCAAAGGCGGGATGATCGTCACCGCGCCGATGGGCGATATCAACGGCTCGATCCCCACCCCGCAGCCCGTGCATTACCGGCCAATGTTCGGCGCCATGGGCGCCGCACGGCATGCCACGCGCATGACCTTCCTGCCCCAGGCGGCGATCGACCGTGGCCTGGCCGAGCAGCTCAACCTGCGCAGCCTGATCGGCGTCGCCCACGGCTGTCGCCGGGTGCGCAAGGCGCACATGCTGCACAACACCTTGCAGCCTGTCATCGAAGTCGATGCGCAAACCTACCAGGTGCGCGCCGACGGCGAGTTGCTGGTTTGCGAACCGGCCCGCGAATTGCCGCTGGCCCAGCGTTATTTTCTGTTTTGAAGGAGCAAGCATGATTGTCCTGACCCGACGCATCGCCGATGCCGCGACGGTGACCGCTAGCGTCACCTTGGATGTCGACAGCCGTATCAAGAGTCGCCTGCGCGTCACCCTCGACGATGGCCGCGAGGCCGGGCTGATGCTCGAACGCGGTCATCTGCTGCGCGGTGGCGAGCTGCTCGCTGACGCCGACGGCAGCCAGGTAGTGCGCGTGCTGGCCGCCCCAGAGGCGGTATCCACGGTGCGCTGCAGCGACCCTTTGCTGCTGGCCCGCGCCGCCTATCACCTGGGCAACCGCCATGTGCCACTGCAGATCGAAGCCGGGCTGCTGCGCTATCAGCATGACTATGTGCTCGATGACATGGTGCGCGGCCTTGGCCTGCGCGTGGACGCCGAGCAGGCGCCATTCGAACCGGAAGCGGGTGCCTACCAGAGCGCTCCGCATAGCCACAGCCATGGCAACGATCATCCGTTCGTGCGCCTGCCTGCCCATTCCTGAGGAAACATCAATGAAAAAAAGCCTTGCCCTGTTGTTGCTGCTGGTCGCCGTACCGGCTTTCGCCCACCCTGGCCACGACAGCAACCCGCTGCACGATGGCTTGCTGCATCCGCTGACGGGCCTCGATCACTTGTTGATGCTGCTGGGTACCGGCGTGCTGGCGGCACTGACCCGGCGCAGCCTGGCCTTGCCGCTGGCGACCTTGGCGGCGATGTTCGCAGGCGCGGTGCTGGGGCATCTGTTCGGTGATGTGCTGGGGATGGAAAGCATGATCATCGGCTCGCTGCTGGTGGCGGCCGCGGCGCTGCTGGTGCCAGGTCGGCAGCTGTTGCTGGCGTTGGCTATGCCGATCTTCGCCTTGTTCCATGGCTGGGCCCACGGTGTCGAAGCGACCCCGAGTGCGTTCTGGCTGTTCAGTGCAGGCTTTGTCACCGTCAGCGGCCTGTTGTTGGCGGCAGGCTTTGCCGTAGGTTGCCTGCTGCGTCGCCATAGCGGTTTGCAGAAGGCCTTCGGCGGCGGCCTGCTGGCCGGCGCTGCGCTGGTCGTGGCCGGTTGATGAGCAGCGACCTGGCGCTGCTGCGCCTGCTGCAGCTGGCCAGCCCCGGCTTGCCGGTGGGCGGCTTTACCTATTCGCAAGGGCTGGAGTGGGCGGTCGAGGCTGGCTGGGTGAGCAACATTGCCAGCTTTTGTGACTGGCAGCGAGAGCAGTTGCACGACACCCTCGGCTACCTCGACTGGCCGCTGCTGGCGCGCTTGTACCATGCCTGCCAGGCCAATGACGCCCAAGCCTTCGGGCGCTGGAGCCAGTTCTTGCTGGCCAACCGCGAGACCGCCGAGCTGCGCCTTGAGGAGCGCCAGCGCGGATATGCCCTGGCGCGGATGCTCGACGGCTGGCAGCTGGGCCAAGACCCGGCCTGGCGAGCGAGCCTTGAGCTTAGCCAGCTAGGCGGTATGGCCTGGCTGGCCGTGCACTGGTCGATCCCGTTACGCCAGCTAGCCCTGGGCCTGGGCTTTGCCTGGCTGGAAGGGGCGGTGATGGCTGGGGTCAAGCTGGTGCCGTTCGGCCAGCAGGCCGCCCAGACCCTGCTGCGCGACCTCGGCGAAGCGCTGCCCGCAGTGCTCGACCAGGCCTTGAGCCTGAGCGACGAGCAACTCGGTGGCGGCTTGCCGCTGCTGGCAATTGCCTCGTCGCGACATGAAACCCAATACACCCGTTTGTTCCGTTCTTGAGGACTGCCTTCATGCAAAGCTATCAGCAACCCCTGCGCGTCGGTGTCGGCGGCCCGGTAGGATCCGGCAAGACCGCGCTGCTCGAAGCGCTGTGCAAGGCCATGCGCGATCACTACCAGATCGCCGTGGTGACCAATGACATCTACACCAAGGAAGACCAGCGCATTCTTACCGAGGCCGGTGCCCTTGAGCCTGAGCGTATCGTCGGGGTAGAGACCGGCGGCTGCCCGCACACCGCGATTCGCGAGGATGCCTCGATGAACCTGGCCGCAGTGGAGGCCTTGGCGCGCAAGTTCGGCAACCTTGAGGTGATCTTCGTCGAGAGCGGCGGTGACAACCTCAGTGCCACCTTCAGCCCGGAGCTGGCGGACCTGACCATCTACGTGATCGACGTTGCCGAGGGTGAGAAGATCCCGCGTAAAGGTGGCCCGGGGATTACCAAGTCGGACTTCCTGGTAATCAACAAGACCGACCTGGCGCCGTATGTTGGCGCTTCGTTGGAAGTGATGGAGCGTGATACCCAGCGCATGCGCCCGCAGCGGCCTTGGACCTTCAGTAACCTGAAGAAGGGCGAGGGGTTGCAGGCGGTGATCGATTTCATCGTCGAGCGCGGGATGCTGGGGGTCAGAAGTTCTTGACGTCGCAGTGCCATGGCTGACCACCAGTCGCCCTCATCGCTGTGACGTGTCCTGCGATGAGGGGCGACAGCCCCCGCAGCAACGCGCTTGAGGTATGATCTGCGCCCGCTCAGGAGCAAGCCCATGGCCAAAGACATCGACAACCCCTGCGTCTCGCTGTGCCAGCTCAACAGCGAGCTGTGCGTGAGCTGTGGTCGAAGCCGGGACGAGATCCGCAAATGGCGTGCAATGAAACGCCCGGAAAAGATGGCCACCGTGCAGCGAGCGGCTGTGCGGTTGAAAGCCATCGTCAAGAAAAACGCCAAGCGCCAGCCGAGCGAATGACCTTGGGCTGTGCCTAACCTGCCGCCGCCGACCACTGCGCGTACGCCGCCGTCATCACCTGCCAGGTTTGCCGGTCGGCAGGGATCAGATGTTCGATACGCAGCGACGCCACGCTGATGTCCAGCGGCATGCCGAAGGTGGTAAAAGTCGACAGGAAATTGAGCTCGCTTTGCCCGCTGCGCACTCGGGTCAACACCACCGGGGAGAGTGCCGGGCTCAGCGGCAGATCGGTTGGCCCAGGCAGCTTGCGCAACAGCTCAGCCAACTCAGGATTGCTGAAGGCTTCCCGGGCCGCGCGTTGCCAGGCAATTGCGCGTATCTCATCGGCATTGACCAGGTGGTCGCCCAGGCCACCGGGGCGCAGCAGCGTGTCGAGCAGATTCAGGCCGGACGGCTGGGTCGTCTGGACGCCGAGCATTGCCAGGAGCAAGCCGGCACTGGCATTGGCAGCGGTGATGTCCCAGTTGCTGGCGATCACCAACGCCGGTGCCGGGTTGTTGGCCTGCAGGATGTGCTCGATCGCGTCATGCACCATTGCCATCGCTGGCGCGTCGGGTGTCGAGGCCATGTAGCGCGGGGCAAAACCTGCCGCGAGAAATATCTCATTGCGTTGTTCCAGTGGAGCGTCGAGGGCTGACAGCAAAGCATGCAGCGTGCTCGGGCTGGGCTTGGCGCGGCCGGTCTCGACGCAGCTGAGGTGACGCTGGGAAATGCCAGTAATCAGCGACAGTTCGAGCTGGCTCAGCCTGGCTTGACGGCGCAGGCGCCGCAGGTGCTCACCTGCCGCTGTGGCGGTAAGCGGATGAGTCGTGAGGGAGTGGGAAGGGCTCATGGGTGCACTCTGACGGTCCTTATGTAGCGAGTCCATGACCTGTCAGGTCATTGAGCGGCGAGCAACTCTACCACTAGGGTTGCGTGCAACTCACCAGGAGAAGCACATGCGCGCGCCCTATATCGCTTTACCGCTGCTGTTGGCTTTCACGTTGTACACCGGCTGGAGCATGCTGATTGCCGATCAGTCGCTGATCGCCTTCGGCCTTGAGCTGATGGCCAGGCCCGACACTGCCCAAGTGGTCATCGATCTGTACTTGATGGCCGGGCTTGCCTGTCTCTGGATGGTCAACGACACCCGTGCCCGAGGGCAGCCTCTGCGCGGGGTGCTGCCGTACGTGCTGGTCACGATCGTGTTCGTTTCAGCAGGGCCGCTGTTGTATATCGTGGTTCGGGGCTTTTGCGCCAGGGGCAGGCAATGAACAGTGTGCTGTCTGTGTATGCCATCTGTGTGGTGGTTCTGCTGCTCAAGATGCTCGCGATCTCGTGCTATCAAGGCTATTTTCGTTTGCGCTGCAAGATCTTCACAAACCCCGAAGATGCTGCTGTTTTCCGGCGCTCGGCCGAATTCGAAGAATGCCCACAAGTCAGACGCGGCGCGAAAGCCTGGAGCAATGACCTTGAAAGCATCCCGCTGTTCATTGCGCTGGGTGGGCTGGCGGTTGCCGTTGATGCGCCTGGGGTGATGAGCCAATACTTGAGCGGGCTGTTTACCGTCGCCAGGGTCTTGCACACAGTCACTTATCTAGCGGGCGTGCAGCCATGGCGTACGGTCAGTTATGGCATGGGTGTGCTGTGTTTGCTCGGCCTGGCCGGGATGATTGTGCTCAGGGTGCTGGCGGCCTGAGCACTCAGGCTCAGGCGTGCAGGGTGTTAGCGGCGATAGTAACGGTGATGCTCTTCGTAGCGGTGGCGCATTACCCGTTCGTGGTGGCGCTCCCAATCACGATGGCGTTTGGCTTCACGGCGCGCCTGCTCCCTACGCCATTGATCCCGGCGCCAGTTGTCGCGTCGCCACTCATCGCGGCGATCGTGCCAACGGCCGTCGTGCCAGTAACGGTCGTCATGGGCCAGCAATGGCGCCGACTGCTGATCGGCGATGTCGGCCAGGCTTGACCAAGGATTGCCAGCCGACTGCGTGGCTGGCTCAACGGCTGTCAGTTGCTGGGCCAAGGCCGGCGCTTTGGGGTTGATCTGTGTTGCTGATGCCGAGCCCACTGCCGCGAAGGCGAACAGGGCCAAAAGCACCATCCGGGGGGCATTGAATTTCATGAGCAAAGACAACCTCTACGTGGCAGTTTGACGTATGCCCATCTGCTTGCGGAAAACCTGGCGAGGTGGCTGTCTACCGAGCAAATGTGCGTATCCACATAGACCGATAAATAGGCAAAAGTTCTAAGCGCCCCATGGTAAATAGCCTGCTGGGCCAATGCATGGCTATTGCAAATCACCGAGTGCACGCATGACAATAAGATTCATTACCACTCGCGAACTGTTCTATTACCATGTCCGCCACCGATCTATCCTTGCGTAGCGCCGTCAATGAGCTGTACTGCGACCATCACGGCTGGCTCAATGGCTGGCTGCGCAAGCGCCTGGGAAATGCCTTCGATGCTGCCGACCTGACCCAGGACACCTTCGTGCGAGTGCTAAAGGCGCGCAGCGCGCTGGAGATTCGCGAGCCCCGGCCGTACCTGTCACGCATTGCCAAAGGCTTGCTGATCGACTTGCTGCGTCGGCGCTCGTTAGAGCAGGCCTATCTGGATGCCTTGGCCAACCTGCCTGAAGCGCATCATCCTTCGTTGGAGGAGCAAGCGATCGTGCTGCAAGCGCTGGTCGAAATCGACCGCCTGCTGCAAGGCTTGGGGCCGAAGGTCAAGCAAGTGTTCATCCTCTCGCAATTCGATGGCCTGACCTACCCACAGATTGCCGAGCACCTGGGCATCAGCCTGCGCAGCGTCAATAACTACATGGCCAAGGCCATGGAGCATTGCTGCCTGATGCAGATCAAGATGCAACTGGCATGAGCCTCTCGCCTGCCGAGTTGCAAGCGATCAGCGTCGCCGCGCGCTGGTACGCCCGACTGCAGTCGGGCGTGGCGACCGATGCCGATCGCCGCGCCTGGAATGACTGGCTGATTGCCGACCCGGTTCATCGTCAAGCCTGGCAACGCATGGCGGCTGTGAGCGAGCAGATTGCCAGTGTGCCTGGCAGCCTGGCCGCCCCTGCCTTGCGCGGCGCCGAGCGCTCTCGGCGCCAGCTGCTTGGCAGCGTGTTAGTAGTGGTGCCGGCCACCTCACTGGGCTGGCTGGGCTGGCGCAGTGAGACCTCGCACAACCTGCTTGCCGATTTTCGTACCGCCGTGGGTGAGCGCCGCGAGTTTCGCTTGGCCGATGGCAGCTCGCTGCTACTCAACACCGATACCTCGGTAAACCTCAGGTACGACGGTCGTCAGCGGCTGCTTGAGCTGTTGTCGGGTGAGATTCTGGTGAGCACCGCCGCTGATCCTGCGCAGCGGCCGTTCAAGGTGCTCACCCGGCATGGCCAGGTGTTGGCGCTGGGGACGCGTTTTATCGTTCGCTCGCAGGCGCAGGGTGGTGAGGTGGCGGTGCTCGAGAAAGCGGTAGAAGTCAGGTCGTTCAGCGGTGCATCGACGGTGCGCGTGGAAGCCGGGCAGTCGGTAGACTTCAATGCCCGCGCGGTGACGGCGCCAAGGCGCAATGACGTGTCGGTGGGTGCTTGGCAGCAAGGCAGCATCATCGCCCTCGATCGTCCTTTGGTGCACTTGCTGGCTGATCTTTCGCGCTATCGCCCTGGCGTGCTGCGCTGTGATCCGCGGATTGCGCAATTGAAGGTGTCTGGGGCGTTCCCCATCGATGACACCGACCGCGCGCTGGCCGCGCTGGAGAGTGGTTTGTCGCTGCGGGTGACGCGCTACAGCCGGTTCTGGGTCAATGTCTCCGCGCCCACCGGGAAGTCGTAGGCAGAAGTTGAGGGCGCCGCCGCGATTGCCATCGGTTGAAAATTTTTTGTCAGCGCCTGCACTTTTCCAATCCACTGTTCGGCTCATTCCCCAGTGAGTTCATTTGATGTTCTTTTGGGGGAGGGTAGGCATGTCTGCTGTGTACAAGTGGTGTGGGCTGGCGAAAGCAGTAAAAGTTGGATTATTGGCGGCAACCACTGCCGGCGGGTGGTCGAGCGTCACCCTGGCGGCCCAGGTGCCCGCCCAGCAGCACAGTACGGTGCGCTCGTTCGATATCGCCGCGGGCAGCTTGACTGAAGTGCTCAGCCGTTTCGCCAGTGCGGCCGGGGCTGCGATTTCCTTTGACGCGCGCGACACAGATGGCCTGCATTCACCTGGGATCAAAGGCACGTTCGGCGTCAGCGAAGGCTTTGCGCGAATCCTTGGTGGCAGCGGTTTGCAAGCCGAGCCCCAGGCCAACGGCACCTTTGTCCTGCGCGCAGTGCCGGCAACGGGCTCGGCGCTGGAGCTGGGCGCCACCACGGTCAACGCCCAAGTGCTGGGTGCTACCACCGAAAACAGCGGTTCGTACACCACCGGTGCGGTGACCATCGGCAAGGGTGAACACTCGCTCAAGGAGACCCCGCAATCGGTCACGGTGATGACCCGCAAGATGCTCGATGACCAGAACCTCAACACCATCGATCAGGTCATGGAAAAGACCCCCGGCATCACCGTCTACGACTCGACCATGGGCGGCAAGTACTTCTACTCGCGCGGCTTTCGTATGTCGGGCCAGTATCAGTACGATGGTGTGCCACTGGACATGGGCAACCTCTATGTCCAGGCCGACAGCTTCAGCAGCGACATGGCCTATTACGATCGGGTCGAGGTACTGCGCGGTGCCGCCGGCATGATGAAAGGCTCCGGTGGCACTGCGGGCGGGGTGAACTTCGTGCGCAAGCGCGGCCTGGCAGTCGCGCATACCGACATCACCCTTTCTGGCGGCAGTTGGGACAACTATCGCGGCCAGGTCGACACCGGCGGCCCGCTGAATGCGTCCGGCAGCCTGCGTGGGCGGGCGGTGATCGCCGAGCAGAGCCGGCATTACTTTGTCGACGACGCCAGCCGCAAGGACCAGGTGTACTACGGCGCGCTCGACCTCGATGTCAGCCCCGACACCACGCTCGGCCTGGGCATCGCCTATGAAGATGTCGACGCCAACCCATGCTGGGGTGGCCTGCCGCGCTACAAGGATCGCAGCGACCTCAAGCTCAGCCGCTCGACCTGCCTCGACCCTTCCTGGAATACCTGGCGCAGCAAGCGCACCACAGTGTTCAGTGACCTGACCCACCAGCTCAATGACGACTGGAAGCTCAAGGTGGCCAGCGTCTATACCAAGAACACCCAGGCCATCAAATATGCCTTCGCCTCCGGAGCGGTGACGCCTGGCACCAATACTACCGGCATGCTCGGCAGCCTGTATGACTACGACCAGGTCGATTACGGCCTGGACGCTTACATCGATGGCAAATTTGCCGCGTTCGGCCAGCAACATGAACTGGTGCTGGGCATGAACGCCAGCCGCGCGAACAAGGACGATTTCTACTCGGTGGCGTTTCTGCCGCAACGGCAGAACGTATTCAACCCGGACAAGTCCATCCCTGAGCCGGATGACAGCTACTTCATCGAAAATTCGTCGCGTGGCGGCCCGGTCAAATCGGTGACCAAACAGAAGGGCGTCTATTCGACCCTGCGCTTGAAACTGGCCGATCCACTGACCGTAGTCGTGGGTGGTCGGGTGAGCTGGTACAGCTCCGACACCGATTATGACTTCCTCAACGCTGTCCCTTCGCAGCATTCCAGTACCCGCGAGACCGGCCAGGTCACGCCGTTTGCCGGCGTGCTGCTGGACCTCAACGACAACCTCACGGCCTACGCCAGCTACTCGGACATCTTCACCCCGCAGGGCAATTACCGCTCCGAAGACGGCTCGGCGCTCAAGCCGTTGGTGGGCCAGAGCTACGAGCTGGGGATCAAGGGCGCCTGGTTCGACGGTCGCCTGAACAGCGCTTTCAACCTGTTCCGCACCATCCAGAAAGATCAGGCGCAAACTGACTACAACTCTTCCTGCCCGTCCTCCGATGGATACTGTTACGTCAATGCCGGCAAGGTTCGCGCCCAAGGTTTCGAGGCCGAGATCAGCGGCGAAGTCATCGAGCGCTTGCAACTGCTCGCCGGATACACCTACACCCAGACCAAGACCCTCGACGATATCGACACCACCCTCAACGGCGCCGCGTTCAACAGCTATGTACCGCGGCATGTGTTGCGCATGTGGGGTGAATACGCCCTGACTGGCGCACTTGAACGCTTCACCCTCGGCGCCGGGGTTAATGCGCAAAGCGACAATTACCGCGTTTCGCCTTCCAGCGGTGAGAAAATCAGCCAGTCGGGCTACGCGATCTGGAACGGTCGAATCGGTTATCGGATCGATGACACCTGGTCTGTGGCCCTCAACGGCAACAACCTGTTCGACAAGCGTTACTACACCACCATTGGTACCGAGACGTTCGGCAACTACTACGGTGAGCCGCGCAACTTCATGGTATCGCTCAAGGCGAGTTTCTGAGCTGGGGTCATGGCTGTTGCAAGGTCCACGCCTGCCAGCGTTCTGAGGATGCCAGCCAATAACGCTATGGACGGCATCTGAAACTGGTATTAGATGCGCCCGCGCACGGCTGTTTAGCATCGTCGATGTCAACTGCGCCCGCCGCGTGGCCAGCGCCTGGGCAAAACTGGCGTCGGTGATCAAGGCAACGCTGTCATGTCCAAGCGCAGGCTGAATGATGCTTCACTGGTCTGTGGCGCAGGGCACTCGGCATAAGCGCCACAACTCAGCTATCGTCTGATCCTTCCATCATCGCCAGGGGCCAGCGGCATGCATATCGTCATTCCCGACGACTACCAGAATGTGATCCGTACGCTCGATTGCTTCAGTCGGTTGGCGGCTCACCACGTCACGGTGCTGCACGATCGGCAACCGGCCTCGCTGGAGGAATTGGCCATAAGGTTTGCCGATGCCGATGCGCTGGTGCTCACGCGTGAACGAACGCGCATCGATGCCGCGCTGCTGGATCGTTTGCCCAAGCTCAAGCTGATCAGCCAGACCGGCAAGCTTGCTGGTCATCTTGACCTGGCGGCATGCACGGCGTGCGGCATCGTCGTCACCGAGGGCCGCGGTTCGCCGGTAGCTCCGGCAGAACTGGCCTGGGCACTGATGCTCAATGCACGGCGTCAGCTGGTAGCGGCGCTACAGGGATTCAGGCAAGGGCAGTGGCAGGTCAACCTGGGTTCGGGGCTGGCTGGTCAGGTGCTGGGCATCTGGGGTTACGGCAAGATCGGCCAGCGGCTGGCGCGCTATGCCCAGGCGTTCGACATGCCGGTACTGGTGTGGGGCAGCGATAGCAGCCGGGCTGCGGCCGCAGCCGATGGCCACCGCGCCGCAGCTTCGCGTGAAGCCTTGTTCGCCGAGGCGGACATCCTCAGCCTCAACCTGCGCTTGGCCCAGAGCACGCGCTACATTGTCACTCTGGACGATCTTGCCAGGATGAAAACCGATGCGTTGCTGGTGAACGTCAGTCGCGCCGAACTGATTGCCCCGGGCGCGTTGCTGCAGGCATTGCAGGCCGGCCGGCCAGGTTATGCCGCAGTGGACGTTTACGAGGACGAACCGGTGCTCGACCCCGCCCACCCGTTGCTCAATCACCCGCGCGTGCTGTGCTCACCGCACCTGGGGTACGTGGAAAAGAACGGTTACGAGCTTTACTTTGGTGATGCGTTCGACAATCTCGTGGCGTTTTTTGCCGGCGCACCCAAGAACGTCGCCAATCCCGAGGCTGTGGGTCAAAGGTAGGTCTGTTACTCAACGGCAAGGCACGCAGTCAAGCCAGCTCAGGCTAGAGCTACCTGGCATGATGCATTCGAATTGGCTGACGTATCGGCAAATCCGGGCTAGCCTCTGCGCCCCCCCCAGCGGTGAAAGAGTCTTTTATGGAGTTACGTCAGCTTCGCTATTTCCTGAGCGTCCTGGAGTACGGCAGTCTTGGTAGGGCTGCGCTTGAACTTGGTGTCGGCGCCTCCGCCTTGAGCCAGCAGCTGTCGAAGCTGGAGAGCGAGTTGAGTACCCGGCTTTTGACCCGCTCGAGCACCGGCGTGTCACCGACGGCGGCGGGCCTGGCCTTCGAATACCATGCGCGCCTGGCGCTGCGTCAGGCAGAGCATGCGGTGCTTGCCGCACAAAGTGGCCGTATGAGCGGTTATGCCAGCGTGGGATTGGCACCGACTACCGCATCGATTCTTGGCTTGGCGTTGATCGACAGGATGCGCCAACGCTATCCCGACATCCGCCTGCACTTGGTGGAAATGCTGTCCGGTTACCTGGTGAATCAACTCAACGCCAGGCACCTTGACTTGGCCGTGCTGTTCCAAGCGGACGCCGGGCCTCGCCTGAATGTCCGGCCATTGCTGAACGAGCGCCTGTTCGTCCTGGTTCCTGCCGCGCTGGTCAATGCCGATTGGGGTGAGGCGCTTACTCTGGCACAGATCGCCACGCTGCCCTTGGTGATGCCCAGCACACAGCATGGTCTGCGGACTACGCTGCGTTCGATTTTCGAACGAGCAGGGCGCGAACCCCGGATCGTCTTGGAAGTCGATGGCCTGTCGCTGTTGATGGATTGCGTCTGTGCAGGTCATGCCGCCACCATTCAGCCGGGCGCAACGGTTGCCCGGGCGCATCAGGCAGGCTTACGCGTATTTTCCATCGATCAGGCGCAAGCGCAGCGACGCAATCTGATTGTCAGCTTGAGCGATGACGAACTCTCGCCGGCCGCCTTGGCTACCCGGATCGTACTGCAGGAAGTCTCGCGGGAGTTGGTGGAGCAGGGCCGCTGGCCGGGCGCTCAGTTGCTTTGACGCAGTCTTCCCCTAATCCGGGCCTTTAGAAAAACTGAATGCCTCCCCGCGGTAATCGCGTTTCGCGCCCTTGAAGCACTCTTTAGAGTCCTGGGTCACCGAAAAGCAGCCGAACATCCGGCGCTGCGTGACTTGGAGGCGAAATGATCGACGTGCTAGTCATCGGAGGGGGCAACGCCGCCCTCTGTGCCGCGCTGATGGCGCGCGAGGCTGGAGCCAGCGTGCTGCTGCTCGAGGCTGCGCCGCGCGTCTGGCGGGGTGGCAATTCTCAGCACACGCGCAATTTGCGGTGCATGCATGACGCCCCGCAGGACGTGCTGGTCGAAGCGTACCCGGAAGAGGAGTTCTGGCAGGACCTGTTGAAAGTCACCGGAGGCCAGACCGACGAAAAGCTCGCGCGCCTGGTGATTCGCGCATCCTCCAACTGCCGCGGTTGGATGCGCCGTCATGGCGTGCACTTTCAGCCATCGTTGTCTGGCGCGCTGCACACCGCACGCACCAATGCGTTTTTTATGGGCGGCGGCAAGGCGCTGATCAATGCCTACTATCGAAGCGCCGAACAACTCGGGGTACAGATCCGCTACGACACGCCCGTCGCCGATATCGAACTGCAAGACGGACGTTTCGTAGCCGGCCTTATACCGGCGCGTGAGGTCCAGGGCCGGCAACTTCCTGCCGAGCGCATCGAGGCGCGCAGTTGCGTGCTGGCTGCCGGTGGTTTCGAGTCGAACCGTCAATGGTTGCGCGAAGCCTGGGGGCAGAATGAGCGGGGGGAGTGGCCTTCGGACAATTTCCTGATCCGCGGGACGCGGTTCAATGACGGGGTCCTGTTACGCCGTCTGATCGAACAGGGCGCCGACACGATTGGTGACCCGACCCAGGCGCACATGGTAGCGATCGACGCCCGCGCACCGCTTTACGACGGCGGGATCTGCACGCGCATCGATTGTGTGTCGCTGGGTGTGGTGGTCAACCGCGATGGGCAGCGCTTCTATGATGAAGGCGAGGATTTCTGGCCCAAACGCTATGCCATCTGGGGGCGCCTGGTGGCTCATCAACCTGGCCAGGTGGGGTTCTCGATCATCGACCAGAAAGCCCTCGGCCGGTTCATGCCGCCGGTTTTTCCCGGCGCCACCGCTGATAGCCTGGAGGGGCTGGCCGGCGTGCTCGGTTTGCCTGTGCAAGCCTTCGTCCAAACCGTGCAGGCCTACAACCGTGCCTGCCAGGTGGGCACCTTCGACCACACCCGCCTGGATGATTGTCACACCCTGGGCCTGGAGCCGGGGAAAAGCCACTGGGCGCGCCCGATCGATACGCCTCCGTACTACGGCTACCCGCTGCGACCTGGGGTGACCTTCACCTACCTTGGGCTGCGCACCGATGAAACGGCAGCAGTGCATTTCAATGGGAATGCCAGCCCGAACCTGTTCGTCGCCGGCGAAATGATGGCGGGCAATGTGTTGGGCAAGGGCTACACCGCAGGTGTCGGCATGTCCATCGGCACAGCCTTCGGCCGCATCGCCGGGACCCACGCCGCTGCGGCGACAGGCCACCTTCATCCAGAACAAGAGCATAGCCATGACCGCGCAACTGCCTGAACCCTACGTGCCCGATGCCGCTCAGCCGGCCCCCGAATTGATCCCGCTGTTGACCCTTGAAGAGCAGGAGGTAGATCGGCAATTGCGCATCTGTAATGCCTGTCGCTACTGCGAGGGGTTTTGCGCAGTTTTCCCGGCGATGACCCGCAGGCTGGAGTTCAACAAGGCAGACATCCATTACCTGGCCAACCTATGCCACAACTGCGGGGCTTGCCTGCACGCCTGCCAGTACGCCCAGCCCCACGAATTCGCCGTCAACGTGCCACAGGCCATGGCCAAAGTGCGCGTGCAGACGTATGCCGAGTATGCCTGGCCAACCCTTTTCGGGCGGCTGTATCGGCGCAACGGCACGTTTGTCGCAAGCGCCTTGGCAGTGGCCTTGTCGTTATTCTTGCTGCTGACCTTGTGGGCCAACGGCACATTGCTGCCCGGTCGGTTGGCGGGAAATTTCTATGCGGTTTTCCCACACAACACCTTGGCCCTAATGTTTGGCAGTGTGTTTGCCGCTGCAGGTATTGCGCTGGCGATGGCGGTACGACGCTTCTGGCGCTCAGTCTCGCCTGCCGAGGCGTTGGCACAACCGGCCACGGCGGCGGTGATCGAGGCGTCGAGTGCTGCGCTGACCCTGAAATACCTGGACGGTGGGCATGGCAAAGGCTGCAACAATGCCGATGATCGCTTCACGCTTTGGCGCCGACGTTTCCATCATTTCACCTTCTACGGTTTCATGTTGTGCTTTGCCGCGACGCTGGTCGCCACCGGGTACCACTACCTGCTGGGCCAACAGGCGCCGTATCCGCTGCTGAGCGCGCCGGTGCTGCTGGGCACCTTGGGAGGTCTTGGCTTGATCATCGGGCCGGCCGGGTTGCTGGCGCTGAACTTGCGCAGGGCCGCTGAGCACGGCGATGTTGCCCAGCGCCCCATGGACCGGGCATTTCTCCTGCTTCTGCTGCTGGTCAGCGCCACGGGCCTCGCCTTGCTGGGCCTGCGTGATACCGCAGCGATGGCGATCCTGCTGGCGATTCACCTGGGCACGGTCATGGCGCTGTTCATCACATTGCCCTATGGCAAGTTTGCCCATGGCCTGTTCCGTAGCGCCGCGCTGCTCAAGTTCGCGATCGAGAAGCGTCGGCCCAACCCACTCGGTCTGGGCGAGGACTGAGCCATGTACGCCTTGTCCAGGGTGACTATGCCGCGCCGGGCTGCAAGCGGGGCGTTTGATTCAACGGTTGGGCCATTTGTCCAGCAGGATCGACACGAATTTTTCCGCCGCTGGCGACAGCGACGCCCCGCGCCGATAGACCAACCCCAGTGTGCGAGTCACCTGCGGTTCGATCAGCGGCACGCTGACCAAGGTCGGGTGGTCGGCGCTGGGCATGGCCAGGCTGGGCATGGCAGAGACACCCAGCCCGGCCTCGACCATACCCAGCGAGGTAGACAGGTGTTGAACCTCATAGAACCACTTGGGCCGCAAGTTGAGCCCGGAGAGCGCGTGGTCCAGCAACATCCGGTTGCCGCTCAGACGGCCGACGCCGATCAGGCGGTAGTCGGCCAGTTCTGTCCAGGTGACGGCCTCACGGGTTGCCAATGCATGGTCTCTGCGGCAGGCCAGGACGAAATGCTCCTGCACCAGGGAGACGAACTCGATGTCGGGGTGCTGGCCGCTCATCATGTTAATGCCGAAATCGGCCTCACCCCGCAGCACGGCTTCGAGCCCGTCGTTGGCGCTGAGGTCGAGCAGACGAATGCGGATCTTCGGGTACTGCTCGTTGTAATCGCGGATGACCGATGGCAGGAAGTAGAACGCGGCCGTCGGAATGCAGGCGAGTGTGACCTGACCGGTCTGGCGTTCGGCGAGTTCGCGAATGCTCAGGATCGAATCCTCGAAGTCATCCAGCAAGCGCCTGGCCTTGGGCAGAAAGTCGCGTCCCACACTGGTGAGGCTGACACGGCGGGTGGTGCGCTCCAGCAGCGAAGTACCGAGGCCCTCTTCCAGTTTCTTGATCCGCCGACTCAGGGCCGGTTGCGACAGGTGCAGCGCTTCGGCCGCTTCATGGAAGCTGCCTAGTTCGGCGATTTTCACGAAAGATCGAATGTCTTGCAGTTCATATTCCATCTGAGTTCGCTCTCCTGCGGTCAGGTTAGATTGATCTGTAAAACGCAATAATCACTACGATATTTGCATTGGAATGATTTATCCATCCCTGTCAGTCTTGTGTCTACAACATCAATGATATCCATTGATCAACAAGAGTACGAAATCATGCAACGAATTCCTTGCGTACTCATGCGCGGTGGCACCTCTAAAGGGCCTTTTTTCCATGCATGGGATCTGCCTGCCAACGTGGTTGAACGCGACGAATTGCTGATCAACCTGATGGGCTCCGGCCATGAGCTGGAAATCGACGGTATCGGTGGTGGTAGCCCGCAAACCAGCAAGGTGGCGATCGTCAGCCCGTCGCTGCATGCCGACGCCGACGTCGACTACCTGTTCGTGCAGGTCATGGTCGCCCAGCGCCGGGTCGATACCGCGCCCAACTGCGGCAACATGTTGTGCGCCGTTGGCCCGTTCGCCATCGAGCAAGGATTGGTCAAGCCGCAGGACGGCAAGACCCTGGTACGCATCCGTAATCTCAACACCGGCACCTTCGTCAACTCGCTGGTGGAAACCCCTGGTGGCATCGTGCGTTACGAAGGCCGTACGGCGATCGACGGTGTACCGGGCACTGCCGCCCCGGTGCACCTGACCTTCCTCGATGCAGTGGGTAGCAAGACCGGCAAACTGTTCCCCACTGGCCAGGCCCAGGATGTGATCGACGGGGTACCGGTGACCTGCATCGACATGGCCATGCCGATGATGATCGTCCATGCCAGCGAATTGGGCATGACCGGTTCCGAGACCCCGGCGCAGCTGGATGCCGATACCCGCCTGCTGCAACGTCTGGAGGCCCTGCGCCTGAAGGCCGGCAAGGCGATGGGATTGGGCGATGTCAGCGGCATGGTGATCCCCAAGCCCGTGCTGGTCTCGGCGCCGCGCTATGACGGCACGCTGCAGGTGCGTTACTTCATGCCTCACAACTGCCACCGGGCCTTGGCCATCACCGGTGCTATCGGCCTGGCGACTGCCTGCGTCAGCCCTGGCACGGTGATCATGGACATGCTCGGCGAGCAAGCCCAGCACTTGCAGGAAGTGCGTCTGGAGCACCCAAGCGGCGGCATTGACGTAGCGCTTTCGCGCAGCGGTGCCGATGGCAAGACGCTCCAGGCATCGGTGGTGAGAACCGCTCGTCGACTGTTTTCAGGCTTCGTCTACGCCCCAACCTTGCGCAGGCTGGCGGGTTAGGCAGGGTCGCAGCACCTCGATAACCAGCGCATCCGCACAATTTCAACAATGGGTGATGCCTCATGAAACTCGCCAAGTCACTGTATTTCCAGATCCTCTGCGCCGTCCTGCTGGGCGTGGTGGTCGGTCACTTCTGGGCGCAACAAGCCGTTGCGCTAAAGCCACTGGGTGATGCCTTCATCAAGCTGATCAAGATGATGATCGCCCCTGTGGTGTTCTGCACCATTGTCACCGGCATCGCCGGGATGACTGACAAACGCTCGCTGGGGCGGTTGATGAGCAAGACCTTGCTGCTGTTCCTGGTACTGACCGTGGTCAGTCTGGTGATCGGCCTGGGCGCGGTATACCTGTTCCGCCCGGGTGTCGGCATGAACATCGACCCGGCCACCCTCAGCACGGCCGGCCTGGACCAGTATGCCGCGTCTGCGGCGAAGCTCAGCGTGGTCGATTTTTTCATGCACATCATCCCGGATACCTTCATCGGGGCGTTCAACAAGGGTGAAGTGCTGCCGGTGCTGTTCATCGCGTTGCTCAGTGGTTTCGCCCTGTCATCGATGGGCGAGAAGGGCAGGCCGGTACTCGATGTACTTGAGTCGGCCTCGACCATGGTGTTTCGCATCTTCGGCTATCTGATGCGCTTCGCCCCGATCGGCGCCTTCGGTGCGCTGGCCTTCACTGTCGGGCAGTACGGCGTAACCTCGCTGGGGGCATTGGCCAAGCTGGTCGGTACGCTCTACATCGCCTGCGCGTTTTTCGTGCTGGTGGTGCTCGGGGGTATCTGCCGTGCGCACGGCTTCAGCCTGTGGAAGCTGCTGCGCTATTTTCGCGAAGAGTTTCTGGTGGTGCTCGGCACCTCGTCGACCGAGCCGGTTCTGCCGCGCATGCTGGAAAAACTGGAGAAGCTTGGCTGCAAGAAAGGTGTAGTAGGGCTGGTGCTGCCAACAGGCTACTCGTTCAACCTTGACGGTACTGCCATCTACCTGTCGCTGGCTGCGGTGTTCATCGCCCAGGCCTGCAACATCGATCTGACCCTCGGCCAGACGGTGACGATGCTGGCGATCATGCTGTTGTCCTCCAAAGGCGCAGCAGGTGTGACCGGCAGTGGTTTCGTGGCTCTGGCCTCGACCCTGACGGTCATTCACGACATACCGCTGGCAGGGCTGGCCTTGCTGATCGGTATCGATCGCTTCATGTCCGAGGCGCGCGCCTTGACCAGCCTGGCCAGCAATGCCGTGGCCACTGTGGTCATTTCACTGTCGGA
This sequence comes from Pseudomonas sp. Je.1.5.c, assembly GCF_051129895.1. Lineage (NCBI taxonomy): Bacteria > Pseudomonadati > Pseudomonadota > Gammaproteobacteria > Pseudomonadales > Pseudomonadaceae > Pseudomonas > Pseudomonas sp. Je.1.5.c. Next base: position 139,026 of record NZ_JBCPSP010000009.1, on the reverse strand, counting down.
AAACGCCTGCGAACGGGAAACCTTGCTCAGTCGCTTGAACGGTACCCCGGTGGCCCCGCCCGAGCTGGACACGGCGCAGGTCGACTGGTCTGCCGAACCACGGCAGCACAGCTGAAAAGCACTTGTATCTCCCATCGTTGACTTAAAATCCCACTCAACATCCCAGCGATGTCGAGTGGGGTAGGGGGCCGTCTGCCTTGCCGATGGCCGCAATAGAATAACAACAAGAGAAAAGACCATGCTCGCACTCCTGGGCCTGATCATGGTGGTGACCTTCACCTACCTGATCATGAGTAAACGCCTTTCACCGATTGTTGCGCTCACCGTGGTGCCGATTGTCTTCGCCCTCATCGGTGGCTTTGCCCCTGAACTTGGCAAGATGATGCTCGATGGCTTGAAGATGGTGGCGCCCTCGGCAGCCCTGTTGCTGTTCGCCATTCTGTTCTTCGGCCTGATGATCGACGCCGGCCTGTTCGATCCACTGATCCGTAAGATTCTCAAACGCGTCAACGGCGACCCGATCAAGATCGCCATCGGCACTGCGTTGCTGTCGCTGCTGGTAGCGCTCGATGGCGACGGCACCACCACTTACATGATTACCTGCGCGGCAATGCTGCCGCTGTACAAGCGCATCGGCATGAACCCGATGATCCTGGCCACGGTGTCGATGCTGTCGTTGAGCATCATGAGTGGCATGAGCCCCTGGGGAGGGCCGGCCACTCGAGCCATTGCCGCGCTGGGGCTGGACGCGACCGAATACTTCATTCCAATGCTGCCGACAGTGATCGGTGGAGCTGTCTGGGTGGTGTTCACCGCCTACCTGCTGGGGCGCGCGGAGCGCCGGCGGATCGGCAACATTGCCTTGGAATCCGGTGGCGGCAACTGCTATATCAAGGAAATCCTCGGCGACAACCCGCATAAGCGTCCGCGCCTGGCGTATGTGAACCTGGCGCTGGTGATCGCCGTGATGACTGCCTTGGTGCTGGGTGTCATGCACTCCGCGCTGCTGTTCATGATCGGCTTCGTCGCGGCGCTGATGATCAACTACCCACAGCTGGACTTGCAGAAAGAGCGCATCCTGGCCCATTCGGGCAATGCCATGACCGTGGTCCTGCTGGTGTTTGCCGCGGGTATCTTCGCCGGGATCTTCTCCGGCACCAAGATGGTCGACGCCCTGGCGCAGACCCTGGTCGACTGGATTCCCGAAGCATGGAGCCACTGGTTCCCGCTGGTGGTTGCGCTGACCAGCATGCCGCTGACCTTCGTGCTGTCCAACGACGCCTACTACTTCGGCGTGGTACCGATCCTGGCCAACGCGGCGGCTGCCTATGGCATCGACCCGATAGAAATCGCTCGCGCCTCGGTGCTGGGTCAGCCGGTGCACCTGATGAGCCCGTTGGTGGCCTCGACCCTGCTCCTGGTGGGCATGGTCGACCGCGACATCGGTGACTTCCAGAAGGCCACCGTGAAATGGGCGGTGCTGACTTCGTTGGTCATTACCGCACTGGCCTTGCTCACGGGGGCCTTGTCCTTCTTCGTCTGATCTGCAGTGGGCGCGCCTGCGCCCAACTCTCCAAGAACAACAAAAGAGTACCGATCATGTCCCAAGCTGTTTTCCGTGGGGCCACTTGTGGCCTGCTCTGCGGTTGGTTGCCTGTGGCCGGCGCTGCCGGTTTTATCGACGACAGCAAGCTCAAAGTGCAGCTGCGCAACGTCTACTTCAACGAAAACTTTCGCGACGAACAAGGCATGAGCGCCCGCGCTGCGGCGAGCGCCAAGAGTGAGCGAGTGGAATGGGCGCAGGGTTTTCTGCTCGACTACCAATCAGGCTTCACTCAAGGCACATTGGGCCTTGGGCTCGATGCCATGGGTCTGCTCGGCGTGCGCCTCGATTCAGGCCGCGGGCGTAGTGGGACCGGCTTGCTGCCAGTTCATGACGACGGCCGGGCAGCAGACGAGTTCGCCAGTGCCGGGCTGACGGCCAAGGCGCGCCTGGGACAGACCGTGGTCAAGCATGGCACCCTGCTGCCCAAGACGCCGGTGCTGGTCTACAACGATGCGCGGCTTGTGCCGCAGACCTACCAGGGTACGCAACTGACCAGTACCGATGTCGATGGCCTGACCTTGACCGCCGGCTACCTGGATCGTTTCAAGCTGCGTGACTCAACCGATAGCACCGGTTTGTACCTCGATGGCTACGGTGGCAGCGAGTCTGGCGATTTCAGCTTCGCTGGCGCCGACTATGCCATCAGCAAGCAACTGCGTGTGAGCTACTTCCACGCTCAGCTAGAGCATTTCTACCGCCAGGACTATGCCGGCCTGGTCCACGACCTGTCGTTGGCCGGCGGGGTGTTCACCAGCGACTTGCGCTACTTCAAGAGTCGCGATAGCGGCGCCGCCCATGGCGGCAAGATCGACAATCACATGATCAGCGGCCAGGTATCGTATACCCACTCCGGGCACACACTCGGTGCCGGTTACCAAATGCTCGACGGTGACGCTGGGTTGCCTTACATCAGCGGTGCAACGGTCTACTCGTTCAGCAACGTCGGTATCGGCAAGTTCATCGAAGAACAAGAGAAGACCTGGATGGCCAGCTACGCCTACAACTTCGCCGCCGCCGGCATTCCGGGCCTGACCTTCATGACGCGGTATCTGAGCGGTGACAATGGCCGTTCAGGCGACGATGGACTGGCGGAATGGGAGCGTGACATCGAGTTGGCCTATGTGGTTCAGGCAGGTGTAGCGAAGGGGCTGGGGGTGAAACTGCGCAATTACGTCTATCGCTCGGACTTCTCCCGTGGTCGTGACAGCAACCGCATCTACCTGACTTACGAGATTGCCATCTGGTAGCGCCGAATCCGCAGCGGCTGCGGTTAGCTGGCTATGGCCGGAGCATCCGCTGCCGTTGCTAGCGGCCCTTGTTGTGGCATGCTTGTCGCCAGCTTTGCTGGCGCTGCTGTCTCAGAGAACAGTGCCCCATGCAGCTTCACTGCCTGGCTCAATCCAGCACATTGTGCAGCACTTCATAAATAACGCCGGTGGCGAGGGTGATCAGCAACAGGTCCTTGCCTGCCTGTTGCCATTCATAGCCCTCGTAATGAGGTAGGCGGCCCAGCAGGCGGCTGTCCAGTTTCTTGGCGATACCGGGCGGGAGTGGCTTGCCCCGAGCCAGGTTTTTCTGGATGCCCGGCGGCAAAGCCGCTCCCGGGCTCCAGTAGTCACGATTGTCGCCAAGAATGATCCTGACCCCTGCGACATCGATCGAAGGTCCGCCGTGCCGGTGGTTTGCGCCTGCCGGGTCCTGCTTGCCGTGCTGGCCACCCTTGTCGTGTCCCTTGCCTTTGCCATTGCCAGGGTCAGCAAGCGATAGCGCTGCTGTGCTGCTCAGCGTAACGGCAAGCACCGCACAGAGCAGCGAGTTGAGCGTGGGCATGACGGTATCTCCTTAAGGCTTGCACGTCAGCGTAGTCGCTGGCGCTGAAACAGCCAAAGCGCGGCCTAAGCTGCGACCGCTCGTTATGTTCAGGCCGCTTAGCAGTGGCTGCCGGGGCTGGTTTTTACGGTTTTTTTACGACGAGCACGGCTGCCGATCAGCATACTAGCGGCACTTTTTGCCCGCAGGCGGGCAGTGTCAACTTGACCTGTTTGAACCCAGGCTGCTGCGGCGGCCTGGCAAGCAGGTTGTGGGGAGCCGCTAATGCTCATGGACCGAATGTGTTGCCTCCCCCTGTGCAGAGAAGTGATTCGTGAGCCAAGCAGCGACCGCAGCAGATCAGTTCAACCACGGTAGAACCACAGGTATCGGCATGCTCGTCGCCGCAGTCGGCGTGGTCTATGGCGATATCGGCACCAGCCCGCTGTACACCCTAAAAGAAGTGTTTTCCGGCCACTATGGCGTGCAAGCCAGTCACGATGGCGTGCTGGGCATTCTGTCGCTGGTGCTCTGGTCATTGGTCTGGGTGGTCACGATCAAATACGTGTTGTTCATCCTGCGCGCCGACAACCAAGGCGAGGGCGGGATCATGGCCTTGACCGCGCTGGCGCGGCGGGCGGCGGCGCCGTTTCCCCGGCTGAGCAGGGTGCTGGTGCTGCTTGGCTTGTTTGGCGCAGCGCTGTTCTACGGCGACAGCATGATTACCCCGGCCATTTCGGTGCTGTCGGCTGTAGAGGGCCTGCAGCTGGCCTTCGACGGCATCGACCATTGGGTGGTACCGCTGGCCGTGATCGTGCTGGTTGGGCTGTTCTTGATCCAGAAACACGGCACGGCGCGCATCGGCATTCTGTTCGGGCCGGTGATGGTGCTGTGGTTCGTGGTCCTGGGTGCCTTGGGCATCCATGGCATCGTCCAGCGCCCGGAAGTGCTGCTGGCGCTCAACCCTGCCTGGGCGGTGCAGTTCTTCGTGGTTCATCCGGGCATGGGCGTGGCCATCCTCGGCGCAGTGGTGCTGGCGTTGACCGGGGCCGAAGCGCTGTATGCCGACATGGGCCATTTTGGCCGTAAACCGATCGCTCGGGCCTGGTTCCTGCTGGTACTGCCCGGGCTGGTGCTCAACTACTTCGGCCAAGGCGCGTTGATCCTCGACAACCCAGAGGCAGTGCGCAATCCGTTCTACCTGCTGGCGCCGAGCTGGGCGCTGCTGCCGATGGTCGCGCTGTCGACCCTGGCGACCATCATCGCCTCGCAGGCGGTGATATCCGGCGCCTTCTCGCTCACCCGCCAGGCGATTCAGCTGGGCTATGTGCCGCGCATGTTCATCCAACACACCTCCAGTCACGAACAGGGGCAGATCTATATCGGCACGGTGAACTGGGCGTTGATGGTCGGCGTGGTGCTGCTGGTGATCGGATTCGAGTCATCCAGTGCATTGGCGGCGGCCTACGGGGTGGCGGTGACGGGCACCATGTTGATCACCACGCTGCTGTCCGCGGCGGTGGTCTTGCTGTTGTGGAAAACCCCGCGCTGGCTGGCGATCCCCATGCTGCTCGGGTTCCTGCTGGTCGACAGCCTGTACTTTGCCGCCAATGCGCCGAAGATCGTGCAGGGCGGGGCGTTCCCGGTGATTGCCGGCTTAGCGCTGTTCGTGCTGATGACTACCTGGAAGCGCGGGCGCAAGATCATCTTCGAGCGGCTGGATGAAGCCGCGCTGGCGCTGCCGCTGTTCATCGCCAGCATCCAGGCGCAGCCACCGCATCGGGTGCAGGGCACTGCGGTGTTTCTCACCGCCAGGACCGATGCGGTACCGCATGCCTTGCTGCATAACCTGCTGCACAACCAGGTGCTGCATGAGCAGGTGGTGTTGCTCACGGTGGTCGCTGAAGACTCGCCGCGGGTCAGGCCCGAGCAGCGCTTGGAGGTCGAGGCCTATGGCGCCGGGTTCTTCCGCGTCACCCTGCATTTTGGCTTCATCGAAGAGCCTGATGTGCCGCTCGCCCTTAGCCTGTGCCAGCGTCAGGACCTGGACTTCAGCCCGATGCGCACCACCTATTTCCTCAGTCGCGAGACGGTTATCGCCACCAAGCGCATGGGCATGGCGCGCTGGCGCGAGCAGTTGTTCGCGTTCTTGCTGAAGAACGCCAACAGCAACCTCAAGTACTTCCAATTGCCGCTTAACCGGGTGATCGAGCTGGGCACTCAGGTGGAGATGTAGGCCCAGCGCCAGGCCAATGGAATAGGCATCAGATGACTTTCACCGCGCGCCCGATGAACTGGATTGGCCCTGTAGGTTTGCCCGTCGGCGAGCCCTGTACGCCCTCCAGGGTCAGCTCGAACAGCTGGTTCGCTTCAAGCGGCGGCAGCTTGTCCAACGGCAGCGAGAGGGTTTGCCCAGGCTTGACCAAACCCAGTGACACCGGCGCCTGCCAGTGGTCAGCCTTGGTCCAGAATTGCAGGGCTTTGTCTGCCGGAATGACCGTTTCGCCCAAGGGGATCAACTGTACCTGTTGGCGATCGCTGGCTTGCACCACCCAGCCAGGTGCCTGGCTGTGTGGCGCCACCAGCACCACCAGGTAAGTGGGGGTGGCTGGCGGTGGGTCGCCCAGCAGCAGGGCAAGGGCCATGAGCAGGCTGGCGAACAGCCCGGCTCCTGCCAAGCCACGCCACAAGGGCAGCAGGTTCCACCACGAGTCGGCCGGTTGGCGCGACGTTGACGGGGCGGGTGACCCAAGGCTGTCCAGGCTGCGTTCGATGCGCTGGCGCAGCTGTGGGCTGGGCTGTTGAGGTTCGGCAAGCGTTGTCAACTCCAGCAACCGCTGCTCCCAGGCATCCACCGCCGCGCGCAGGGCCGGGTCGTGTTGCAGGCGTGCTTGCACCGCGCGTTGTTGCTCGCCAGGCAATGTGCCCAGGACGTACTCGCCAGCCAGTTGCTGCAGATCATCAGGGCGCTCGTCGCCGTGGTGGGTGATCATCCCATGCACTCCCGCAATGCGCTCAAGCCACGCTTGATCCAGGCTTTGACGGTGCCCAGCGGCGCGCCGAGTTTCTGCGCGATCTCGGCGTGCGTGCAGCCATCGACGTAGGCATGCAGGATGCAGCTGCGCCGGGAGGGCTCTAGCTGGTCGAGGCAGTCGAAGATCTTCGCCGAGCGTGCTTGCAGGTCGAAGCCAGGCTGCTGTTCAGAGACGGCTGACACTGGCTCATCCTCCTCCTCGCCGGCAGGCACCAGGCGTGCGCCATCGCGAATGAAGTTCAACGCCAGATGGCGGGTGATGCTGTAGATCCAGCCGCGTGCCGAACCTCGGCTTGGATCGAAACTGCCAGCGCCGGTCCATATCCTGACAAAGGCATCGTGGACCACATCCTCGGCCGTGGCGCTGTCGCGCACGATGCGCCGGGCGACCCCAAGCAAGCGTGCGCTTTCCAGGTCATACAGTTCGCGCAGGGCCTGGCGCTGGCCCTGCGCGCAGGCTGCAAGACAGCCTTGGTAATCGAAGCCGGGTTCGGGCAATGACACGGTGAGTTCAGCCCTCGGCAGCAGGTCGATACCCCGGCCAGTGGGCTGGGGTTTGTCGAACAGCGTAGACGACTTTCACTGCGCTCACCGAGCCGTCTGGGCGGTTACTTGGCCGCCCAGAAAATGTAGTCGGCCTGGTACTTCACCACCTGTTGCTCACCTTTGTTGGCCGCGCTGCACGGCGTGCTCGGTGCCACGCCGCCTTGGGTGGCCAGGCGCTGGATGTAGCTGACGCCGAGCATCGCGCCCTGGCCCTCGGCCGGATTGGCCTTGACCAATTGATAGGGCAGGTCGGCCTTGCTCGCTGGCGCCACGGCCAGCTGCGTGCCGGTTACTTTCGAGCCATCCTTGGCCTGCCAGGTGGCGGGCGGGCCGAAGTAGCTGCCAACGGGTTTGCCGGCGCGGTCATTGAGCACGGCCTTGGGGCCGACGAAGAACCATTCGCTCTGGCCGGGGGCGTTGGCCTTGTCCCGGCATTGGTAGGTGATCTCGCCGACTCCGACGGTTTGCATGACCACTTTGTGCCCATCGGGGACTTTCACCGCGTCGGGCAGGCTGGTCTGGGCGTAGGCAGTGTGCAGGGTTAGCGACAGGCTGGCGATGGCCAGTGTGCGAGGGATGAGACTGAGGATGGGTTTGGCATTCATGACGGTTTCTCCGCAGGGGAACGGTTCGGCAGCGAAAGGCTGCTGAAGGGATTACCCGCCAGTGCGTGTTTTGGATGCAGCCGATTTCAAAAAAAGCTCAACAACCAACCGGCCGCGCCACCTGCGATCACCACCAGCCAGGGAGGAAGTTTGCCCAGCATCAGCGCAACCAGGGCCAACAGTGCCAGGGCCAGGTCTTGTGGCGCATGCTGCGCGGTGGCCGTTATCGGTCGCACCAGGGCGGCCAGCAACAGCCCGACCACGGCGGCATTTATGCCCATCAACGCCGCTTGTGCACGCGTGTTACGGCGCAGACGCTCCCACAGCGGCAGCACACCCACAACCAGCAGAAACGAAGGCAGGAAAATCGCCAACAGACAGATCAGCCCGCCCGCCCAGCCGCTAGGCGCGCCGTTCATCGAAGCGCCCAGAAACGCCGCGAAGGTGAAGAGCGGCCCCGGTACCGCTTGCACGAGTCCGTAGCCTGCCAGGAAGGTGTCGCGGCTGACCCAGCCACTGGCTACCACTTCAGCCTCCAGCAACGGCAGTACCACATGGCCGCCGCCAAAGACCATCGAGCCTACCCGGTAGAACGCATCAAACTGCGCCAGGGCCTGATTGGCAGACAGTTTGGCGAGGATCGGCAAACCGATCAGCAGGGCGCAAAACAGCGACAGCCACAGCAACGCAGCGCGGCGGCGGATCGTGATCGGCAGTGGCTCATGGGGTGTGCCTTGGCTTGGCTTGAACAGCAGAATACCGCTGCCAGCAGCGAGGGCGATGACGGTGATCTGGCCGCCCGCTGACGGCAGCAGTAGCGCCGCGCAGGTCGCCACTGCCATGAAGATGATGCGCGGGATGTCCGGGCACAATGCGCGCGCCATGCCCCACACTGCTTGCGCGATTACAGCAATTGCCACCATCTGCAGACCTTGCAGCACGCCTGGGGCAATCGCGTGTGCATACCGGGCCAGGCTCAGGGCGACCAGCACCAGGGCAAGCGCCGAAGGCAAAGTGAAACCGACCCACGCTGCCAGCGCGCCACGGTAGCCGGCGCGCGACAAGCCCAGGGCGATACCCACTTGGCTACTGGCCGGGCCCGGCAGGAACTGGCACAGCGCAACCAGGTCGGCATAGCTGCGCTCGCTCAGCCAGTGCCGGCGTATGACGAACTCATCGCGAAAGTACCCCAGGTGGGCAATCGGCCCACCGAACGAGGTCAGGCCCAAGCGCAGAAAGATCAGCAAGACCGCCCATGGGCGAGTGTTGGTCTCTGGGGTATCGGACATGTTCAGGCTCGATGGTGGCGGCTCGATCACCTTTATCACATTGCCTGTCATCGCGCCCCGGGATTCTCTGAGAGCAGTTCGAGGTGGCGCAACGGCAAGTCTTTCGAAACGTTTCAATTCGCGCACATGCGCTGAACTAACGCTTTGCCAGGGGGATCTTCTTCTATGCTCAGTGATCGCGCGTCTTGTGCAGCTGCGCTGAGCAGGACTTCAAGGATTGTCGAATGAAAAGGAGCCGCCGTGACTGTTACCACTCAACCTGTCTATCGCTGCACGCCAGGTCCGCTGCACGCGACCTTGCTGGCCGGTACTGTGCCGCTGTTTCTCGGCGGTTTGCTCAGTGACATCGCCTACTACCAGAGCTACCAGATCCAGTGGAGCAATTTCGCCGCCTGGCTAATCGCTGGCGGCTTGCTGTTCTGCGGGCTGGCGTTGCTGTTCGGGTTGCTCAATCTGATCCGTGCCGAGCATAAAGGCGGGCGTGCGCTGGTGTATTTCCTGGTGCTGCTGGCCACCTGGCTGCTGGGCCTGGTCAATGCCTTCGAGCATGCCAAGGACGCCTGGGCGGTAATGCCCTCGGGCCTGGTGCTGTCGGTGATCGTCAGCGCGCTGGCCTGTATCGCGACCTGGATCGGCCTGACCAACTTGCGATCGGGAGGTGCGCAATGAACCCTAGATACCCACTGACTGCCTTGAGCATGGCGCTGCTGCTCAGCGCCTGTGGCGGCGAAGGCGATGCCCAGCAAACCTACGGCGCCGACCCCAAGTTGCCCGATCCTCAGCGCGGCTTGCTGCCGAGCATGAAAATCGCCCAGCCAACCGCCTGGGGTGAGCAAAAACCGACCGTGCCAAAGGGCTACAGTATCAGCGCCATCGCGACTGACCTGCGGATTCCGCGCCAGACCCTGGTGCTGCCCAACGGCGATATTCTGGTGGCCGAGGGGCGCGGCGGCAGCGCCGCCAAACTCAAGCCCAAGGACGTTATCGCCAGTTCGATCAAGGCCAAGGGCAATACCCAGGTCAAGGGCGGCAACCGCCTGACCTTACTGCGCGACGCCGACGGCGACGGCAACTATGAGCTCAAGACCGTGTTTGCCGAAAACCTCAACGCGCCCTACGGCCTGGCCTTTGCCGAGGGCAAGCTCTATGTGGCCAACCAGGATGCGCTGGTGCGTTTCGACTACAGCGAAGGCCAGACCCAGGCCAGCGGCCCCCCCAGCAAGGTCACCGACCTGCCGGCCGAGATCAATCACCACTGGACCAAAGCCCTGACCATCAGCCCTGATGGTCGCTACCTGTATGTCGGTATCGGTTCCAACAGCAACATCACCGAGCGTGGCATGGAAGCCGAGATCGACCGGGCGATGGTCTGGCAGATCGACGCCCAGACCGGCGCCCACCGGCCTTATGCGACTGGGCTGCGCAACCCGACCGCGCTGACCATCCAGCCCGGCACCGGGCAGTTGTGGACGGTGGTCAACGAGCGCGACGAGCTGGGCCCTGATCTGGTGCCCGACTACCTGACCTCGGTCAAGGAGGGCGGTTTCTACGGTTGGCCCTATAGCTATTGGGGCCAGAACGTCGACCCGCGCGCGCAGCCGCAAAACCCGGACAAGGTCGCCGCAGCGATAAAACCGGACTACAGCCTTGGCTCGCACGTGGCGGCGCTGGGGGTCGACTTCTCGCTGCCAGCGATGGGCGAGGCGTTCGCTGATGGCGTCTTCGTCGGCGAGCACGGCAGTTGGAACCGGCCCAATCCTGTGGGCTACAAGGTGATCTTCGTGCCGTTCAGCAATGGCCGGCCGGCAGGTGAGCCGGTGGACTTCGCCACCGGCTTCAGGGGTGAAGACGGCAAGACCCGCGGCCGGCCGGTCGGGGTCACGGTCGATCCGCGCGGGGCGTTGATCATTGCCGATGACCTGGCCAATACGGTGTGGCGAGTGAAGCGCAATCAGTAGAGGCGCTGCCAAACCGCACCGGCTTCATCGCGGGACAAGCCCGCTCCCACAGGAAGTGAGTCGCCCCAGCAATTGGCCCGAGCATCAAACGTGGAGCGGGCTTGCCCTGCGATGACGCCTTTGAGTTCATTGAAAAAAGCAGTTAGTGGTGAATTATTTCGTATCCCTTTGTATCTGATGCCTTAGAGCCTGGCCACCAAAACGATGGCAGCCAGGCACAGGACAAGTCAGATACAGAGTGACGGATATGAAATCACGCAAGAAAAGCGTCAAGCCGATTGGCTTGAAAGACATCACCATCGTCGACGACGCCAAGATGCGCAAGGCGATCACCGCCGCTGCCTTAGGCAATGCCATGGAATGGTTCGACTTCGGCGTCTATGGCTTTGTCGCCTATGTGCTGGGCAAGGTGTTTTTCCCAGGCGCCGACCCGGGCGTACAGATGATCGCAGCCCTTGGCACCTTTTCCGTACCGTTCTTGATTCGCCCGTTGGGCGGGCTGTTCTTCGGCGCGCTGGGTGATCGCTACGGGCGCCAGAAAGTCCTCGCCGCCACCATCGTGATCATGTCCCTGAGCACCTTCGCCATTGGCCTGATCCCGTCCTATGCCTCGATCGGCATCTGGGCGCCGATCCTGTTGCTGCTGTGCAAGATGGCCCAGGGCTTTTCGGTTGGCGGCGAATACACCGGGGCGTCGATTTTCGTCGCTGAATACGCCCCGGATCGCAAGCGCGGCTTCCTTGGCAGCTGGCTGGACTTCGGCTCGATCGCAGGCTTTGTGTTTGGTGCAGGGCTGGTGGTGTTCATCTCCGCCATCGTCGGCGAGGAGAAGTTCCTTGAGTGGGGCTGGCGCCTGCCGTTCCTGCTGGCGTTGCCGCTGGGCATCATCGGCCTGTACCTGCGTCACGCCCTGGAAGAAACCCCGGCGTTCCAGCAACACGTCGACAAACTCGAACAGGGCGACCGCGAAGGGCTGGCCTCCGGCCCCAAGGTGTCGTTCAAGGAAGTCGCTACCCAGCACTGGCGCAGCCTGTTGACCTGCATTGGCGTGGTGATCGCGACCAACGTCACCTACTACATGCTGCTCACCTACATGCCCAGCTACCTGTCGCACAACCTGCACTACAGCGAAAGCCGCGGGGTACTGATCATCATCGCGATCATGGTCGGCATGCTGTTCGTGCAACCGGTGATCGGCTTGCTCAGCGATAAATTCGGCCGCAGGCCTTTCATCATCTGCGGTAGCGTCGGCTTGTTCATCCTGGCCATCCCGGCGTTCATGATGATCAACAGTGGCGTGCTCGGCGTGATCTTCGCCGGCTTGCTGGTGCTGGCGATCCTGCTCAACTTCTTTATCGGCGTGATGGCCTCGACCCTGCCGGCGATGTTCCCCACCCATATTCGCTACAGCGCGCTGGCCAGTGCCTTCAACATTTCCGTGCTGATCGCAGGCCTCACGCCGACCATTGCCGCCTGGCTGGTGGAAAGCACCAATGACCTGTACATGCCAGCCTACTACCTGATGGTGATTGCCCTGGTCGGCCTGGTAACCGGTGTGACCATGAAGGAAACCGCCAACCAGCCCTTGCGCGGCGCTGCTCCAGCGGCATCCGATATCGAGGAGGCGCGCGAGCTTTTGCAGGAACATCACGACAATATCGAGCAGAAAATCGAAGACATCGATCAGCAAATCGCCGAGCTGGAGGCCAAACGCAAGCATTTGGTACAACAACATCCGCGTATCGAATAGCGGCGGAGCGAGCAAGTCGGTTCAGGCTGTGAGAGGATGGCCGGCAAACCCAGTGTCTGGCAGAACAGGACCCCGAATTAAACCTGATGAAGACTCCAAAACGGATTGAACCGCTGATCGAAGACGGGCTGGTCGACGAAGTACTACGGCCGCTGATGAGTGGTAAGGAAGCAGCGGTCTATGTAGTGCGCTGCGGCACCCAGGTGCGCTGCGCCAAGGTCTACAAGGAAGCCAACAAACGCAGTTTCCGCCAGGCCGCCGAGTACCAGGAAGGGCGCAAGGTGCGCAACAGCCGTCAGGCCCGGGCCATGGCCAAGGGGTCCAAGTACGGCCGTAAAGAAGCCGAAGACGCCTGGCAGAACGCCGAGGTGGCGGCCTTGTTCCGTCTGGCTCATGCCGGCGTGCGGGTGCCCAAGCCGTTCGATTTCCAGGACGGCGTATTGCTGATGGAACTGGTGGTGGACGAGGACGGCAACGCCGCGCCGCGCCTGAACGACGTGCACCTGGAGCCTGAGCAGGCGCGCGAGTACCACGCTTTCGTGATTCGCCAGATCGTGCTGATGCTCTGCGCAGGCTTGGTGCATGGTGATCTTTCCGAGTTCAACGTGCTGCTTGGCCCGGACGGTCCGGTGATCATCGATTTGCCCCAGGCGGTGGATGCTGCGGCCAACAACCATGCCTTCAGCATGCTTGAGCGCGATGTGGCGAACATGAGCGGCTATTTCGGCCGTTTTGCCCCGGAGCTCAAGGCCACCCGTTATGCGCGGGAAATGTGGTCGCTGTTCGAGGCTGGTGAGTTGCTGGCCGATACGCCGTTGACCGGGCAGTTCAAGGACGACGACCACGATGCCGATGTCGGTGGCGTGCTGCGCGAGATCGAAGCGGCGCGGCTCGATGATGCCCGCCGTCGGGCTGCCCGAGAGGAGGCTGAGCATGGGCCGGTCAAGGCCGAGGAACCGCCACCGCCCTGGATGCAATAACGTCAGTGCCGACCTCTTCGCGGGCAAGCCCGCTCCCACAGGTTCTTGTGCTGGTCTGTAGGGGGGGTGACCTGTCTGGGGAATACTCGGCGGGGGTCAGGTCTGGCCTCTTCGTGGGTCGCCGGCACACGGGTAAGCGTCGCTCACCAAGGCAACAGGGTGAGCGGGTTTACCCGCGAAGGGCCGTAGCGCAGCGCCCGTTCTATTTGTTGAGCAATTGAACCATCTCCTGATAACCGCGCTGGCGCGCATGCTCCAGGGCGCTAACGCCGTCCTTGTCAGCGATCGTCGGATCAGCGCCGGCTTGTAGCAGCCGCCGCACGATCTCCACATGGCGCGGCCCGCCATCGCCGAGGATTACCGCCTCCAGCAGGGCGGTCCAGTGCAGGCGATTGAGGTGATTCACATCCACCCCGGCATCGATCAGCATCTGCACGGTTTCAACATGGCCGCGCTCAGCCGCAGGGATCAAGGCGGTACCGCCATAGCGGTTGGTGCTTTTGAGGTCGGCGCCATGTTCGAGGGTCAGGCGCAGGATGTCGTTGAGCCCACGCGCCCCGGCGTACAGGTAGGGGCTGTCGTGGATATTGTCTTTGGCATTCACATCGGCGCCGGCCGCGATCAGTGCCTGCGCCGCTTGCAGTTGATTGGCCTGGGTCGCGACCAGCAGCGCAGTGCGGCCCTGCGCGTCCCTGGCCTCCAACGGCGCACCCTGATCCAGCAGGCGCTGCACGGTTAGCCCATCGCCCCGGTGGGCAGCGTCGATCAAAGAGTCGGTCATCGTAGTCTCGGCATAAGCGGTTAAGTTGCAGCAGCTAAGCAGCATCAGCAGTGCAGCGCAGGGTATACGCATGCGGCGGCTCCTGTTCAATGAATGTCCATCCTAGAAAAACCGCGTGAGGGGTTGAAGTGATTTATCTGGATGGCATGCAGTGCCGTTGTGAATAGGGCGCTGATAGCGCTGGTCGGCAGCCGGTGGGCGTGTTAGAACTCACGCTTGTCATTTACAAGTTGAATAGCGCGATGTCTGTTAGCGTGAAATCGAATAGAGCCCTGTTCGACCTCGACCTGCTGCGGGCCATTGTCGTGGTGGCCGATTGCGGCAGCTTCACCACGGCAGCGGCAAGGCTGCACTCGACCCAGTCGACCATCAGCCAAAAAGTACGCCGGTTGGAAGAGATGGTCGGCCATCGTCTGCTGGTACGCGGCAACCGTGACGTACTGCCCACCGACGCCGGTCAGACCCTGCTTGGCTACGCCCGGCACATGCTGGCGTTGAACGATCAGATGCTCGAGGCCCTGGCCGGCGCCATGGTCGGTATGACTGTGCGCCTGGGGGTTCCGGAAGACTTCGTCGGCGGCCGCACGACCAACGCCTTGTCGGCCTTCAGCCGCCAGCATCCGCAGGTCAAGCTGGAAGTCACCAGCGGGCTGTGTCGCGACCTCAGCCAGGCCTACGACAATGGTGAACTCGACCTGGTGCTGCTCAAGCAGCGACGCAACAGTCGTGAAGGCGTGGCGTGCTGGCCGGAGCGTTTGCAGTGGATCGACAGTGCGCGCCTGCCTGCCTTCGATCTGGATCCCATACCGTTGGTGACCTTCCCACCCCGTGGCCTGTACCGCGACGATATGATCAGCGCCATTGAGGGCATCGGCCGGCGCTGGCGCATCAGCTTTACCAGCTCCAGCCTCAGCGGCATTCAGGCGGCGGTGGCCGATGGCATGGGCGTCAGCCTGCTACCGCCGCGCGCGGCCACTGCTGAACATCGGGTACTCGGCGCGGTGCAGGGGTTGCCCGAGGTCGACAGCTACGAGATCGTCATCGTGCACCGGCCCACGGCGGACGTGATGGTCAAGGCCCTGGCCGAGGTGCTTACGGAGTTACTGGCAATGCAGGCGATCTGAGGTTGATGTTCCATAGATGGGACGATGAGTGCTGTTTTGGCCATCTACCGCGCCATTGGCACTATAGGTAAGGTTATACCCAGCCGAGAGAGGAGACATCTCATGAAAAAGATTCTGGGTATCCACCAAAACCCCAATGCCCACTGGGTAGGCGACGGTTTCCCGGTGCGCAGCCTGTTCACCTACGACCACCTGGCCAGCAAGATCAGCCCGTTCCTGCTGCTCGACTACGCCGGGCCCCATGACTTCACCCCGACCAACGCCCGTCGCGGGGTTGGCCAGCACCCGCATCGGGGCTTCGAGACGGTGACCATCGTCTATCAAGGCGAATTGGAGCACCGCGACTCCACCGGCGCCGGTGGCCTGATCGGGCCGGGCGATGTGCAGTGGATGACCGCCGCCAACGGCATCATCCATGAAGAGTTCCATTCTCCGGCCTTTGCTCGCAGCGGCGGCGCCCTGGAAATGGTGCAGTTGTGGGTCAACCTGCCAGCCAAGGACAAACGTGCTGCGGCGGGCTACCAGACCCTGCTGTCGACGGATATCCCGGTGGTCGCGCTGGCCAACGATGGCGGTACTTTGCGTGTGATTGCCGGTCATTACCAAGGCCATGCAGGCCCGGCGCGGACCTTTACCGCGATGGACGTCTGGGACATGCAGCTCAAGGCAGGTGCCGAACTGCAATTGCCCGTGGCAGAGGGCCGTAACGCCGCATTGGTAGTGCTGCGCGGCAGTGTCCGGGTCAATGACGAGCGCGATGCAGGCCCTGCCAGCCTGGTGTTGCTGGATCGCTCGGGTGAACAGGTGCACGTGCAAGCGCTGAACGACGCCGTAGTGCTGCTGCTCAGCGGCGAGCCGATCGATGAGCCAATTGTCGGATACGGCCCGTTCGTGATGAACAGCCAGGCAGAAATCGCCGAGTCATTCGATGATTTCCATGCAGGGCGTTTCGGCCTGATGGCCGATGCAGGGGAGGGGGCGCCGCATTGATCACCCGCTTGTCCCGCTTGCAGGCCGTGCGCCGTAGTGTACGGCCCGAGGGCGGGGCTTGCCTGTGGCTGCGTTACCGCGCCCCTTACGACTGGCCGGCAATGTTGGCCTTCTTGGCTGCGCGCTGCATTCCCGGGATCGAGCGCTGCCAAGGTGAGGTGTACCGGCGCAGCTTCGAGTGGTGCGGGCGCCAGGGAATAGTGCAGGTGTCGCCCGCGAACGGCGCGCAGCTGCGGGTGGAATTGTCTGGGGTTGCCCCTGGCGCTGTAGCTGCGCTGGTCGCGCGCCTGCGCCGGGTGTTCGATCTGGACGCAGAGCCTGCGCGCATCCAGGCCGAACTGGGGCGCGATGCGCTGATGGCCCAGTTGTTGGCCCGCCGCCCTGGCCTGCGCGTCGCGCAGGGTTGGGACGGCTTCGAGCAAGCCATGCGCACGGTACTGGGTCAGCAAGTCACGGTCGCCGCCGCCATGACCCTGGCCGGTCGCCTGGTACAGCGCCATGGTCAACCGCTGGCGTTGGCGGCAGCCGGGCTGAGCCATGTCTTCCCTCGTGCAAGCGCAATCGCTGGCCTGACGCTGGAGGGCCTGGGCATGCCGCGTGCTCGCGCAGTCACACTGACCACCTTGGCCAACGCCTTGTTGGCCAGCCCTGATCTACTCGATCCTGGCCAGGCGTCACATACCGCGCTTGAGCGCCTGCTCAAGCTCAAAGGGATCGGCCCATGGAGCGCGCAGTACCTTGCGCTGCGCCAACTGGGTGACGCCGATGCGTTACCGCTGGGTGATGTGGCGTTGATCAAGGCGCTGCAGGTGTTGGAAGGCGTGGAGGCAGATTTGGCCCACCGCGCTCAAGCCTGGCGACCGTGGCGAGCCTATGCGGCGCAGCATTTGTGGACTTCATTGAGTGATCTGCGACCGCCCGTCGCGTCACAGGCGCAGTAGAACGAACGGTCGCCGCCGGGTGGAGATCTTCCACTAAGGTGCTAGAGGATTGCTTGCGCTGGGATTGTTCTGGCAAATGGACGGCCGCTTGAACATGCGCACTATCAATTGGCGTCTCGCCCGCTGACGGCGTAAACAAACATAACAGGCCATCCGATGAAGAGAGGGTCGTACCATGTCGTTGATTGGTGTTTCGATGCTGGAAATGCGTCAGATCATTGAGCAAGCCTGCCTGCCAGACCGTTGTGAAGTCAGTTGCCCCGATGGCGCCCACCTGACCATTCGGCTCGGTGACGGGCAGAGTCTTGAGGATTGCGTGACCCTCACCGATGTGCCGGTCGCAAACCTCAATAGTTGTCGTGATCTGGTAGGGCTAGTGGCACAGCTTCGCGCTGAGCAGCGCCTGGCCCATCATGTCACAGCGGCCAGGGCCATCGCCTGAGCGCTGTCGGTTGCCCCGGTCAGCCAAGGTTGGCCGGGCGCACATATTCAGGCATCAAGGTGTTGAACCAGAACAGGATCATCGACACCAGGATGGTCACCATCAGCAATAGGCCCACTCCCCACACGCAGGTGGCGAACAGCATGGCCTGCTCCTTGCGCAAGCGCAGAAACGTCTGCAACCCCCCATACAGCAATACGGTGGCGTAGGCCGATGCCGCTGCCAGCGCCGCAACAGCCAGCCAGCGCATGGGGACCAAGCCCACCACTCCCGCAACAAACCATGGCGTGGCGCAATACGCAGCAAAGCCGATGCACTGATTGAGCGTTGGTTGGGCATCGAAGCCGCGTGACATCCAGCGGATCATCACGCCCATGATCATCACGCCGACCACCGTGGTGGCATAAAGCAAACCGCTTAGTTGAGCGGCACTGGCCACGCTCAAGTGCACCCGCTCTTCACCGGCCAGGCTCCAGCCGAACTGAGTGGTGCCGACGAACAGGCATAACGCGGGGATCAGCGCCATCGCCAACAGGCGAGGCAGGTATTGCTGCGGATGGGCTTCCTCGGCATGGCGGATATCCAGCCAGGCGTCAGCGGGGTGAATGAAGAGCTTGAGCAACGGACTGTTCATGGCGATCTCCTCAAGGCTTTCGCGCTAGGACAAGCGGATCCTCTTTCAATGGAGAAACGCGGTGGGGGCTGGGTTCAGCTTAATTGCCTGCCACTGATCGCCTTATTGCAGTTCGAGCAGCAGGTTCAACCCGCCATCGCCACAACGGCCATGATCGCGCACCACGCCACGGTAGCTGCGACCATCCCAGGTGAATGCCACGCTGTGGGCGCGATCGAGCTTGGCGGGTAACGGTGGCGACACATGCAAGCGCAACGCTGGGCAGCCTTGCAGGTTGATGGCGGCCAACTGCACGTGGCATTCGACCCGCTGGGCCACCGGGCCGAACAGGGTGTCGCGGACAAAGTCCAGCTCAAGGCATGCACTGGAAGCGCGATAGGTACTCTTCATAGCGCTTCGAGAGATAGAAAAGTCATAAAGAGGCTCCTGGCGAAAGATGACGAGCATCATTGTTTTGAAGCCAGGCCGGTAAAGTCGTTCCAAACATTTCACCAACGGTCATCCGATCGTTCGCGCTCAGGGTTGGCGCTCGGCGACGGCCCGCAGGGTGCGCAAGGTCACCATTGGCGCATCGACCACGAACCGATTGGCCAGCCAGCCCGGCACATCGCCGGCGGGGTCGGCCTGCAACTGATAGGTGACCTCGGTCTCGCGCTCGCCCAGTGGACGCATGATCCATTCACCCTGCAGCCGGCGCACGCGGATCAAGCCTTGCACCGGGGGCAGCTTGCTCGGCTCTGCGCTCAGATGGCGCACCAGCGTGCCGTCGTCCAGGCGCTCGCTGCGCACCTTGAGGACGATGTCGCGGGGTTGCGCTGGCCAGGGCAGGTCGGTCGTGAGGTAGACCCAGGTGCTGTCGCCGTCGACTTGCAACAGGCGCATCTGGGCGCAGGCATACAACCATTTGCAGGCTACCCGCAGGTTTTCCTGCAGATCTACCAGCGTACGCACGCTGGCCTTGATTCGGGTGACGCCGCGAAACTGTTGATAGGCGGAACTGGGCACGGCGCTCAGGTAGACATCGATGCCGTCTTGTTGGTGCGCCAGGCGCCAATCATCGGCATGAACGTTGAGCGGGAGCAGGAATAACAAAGCGACCAGCAGGCGGGGGCGGGGCATGGTCGTGGGCCGCTGTTGAGGGTATCGATTTCTAGTATGGCCAAAAACTTCGAAGGGGTGGCAGATATTGGGGCCGCAGCGCAGCCCCAATATTCTCAGCCTGAACTCAACGCTTTGGGTTGAGGGTCAGGTGCACGTGACGGTTAACGTCCTTGTACAGCAGGTAGCTGAACGGACCTGGACCGCCGGAGTAGCACGCTTGCGGGCAGAAGGCGCGCAGCCACATGAAGTCACCGGCTTCAACCTCGACCCAGTCCTGGTTCAGGCGATACACCGCCTTGCCTTCCAGTACGTACAGGCCGTGTTCCATGACGTGGGTCTCAGCGAACGGAATCACACCGCCTGGCTGGAAGGTCACGATGTTGACGTGCATGTCGTGGCGCATGTCGGCCATGTCGACGAAGCGGGTGGTTTTCCACGCGCCTTCGGTGCCCGGCATCTCGATCACCTGGGCCTTGTCGCGGTGGGTGACGAAGGATTCTGGCAGGTCCAGGCCTTCGACCTTCTGGTAGTGCTTGCGCAGCCAGTGGAAGGTGACGTTGGCCTTGCTGTGGTTGCGCAGGCTCCACTCGGCGCCCGGGGCGATGAACGCATAGCCGCCTGGGGCCAGGGTGTGGGGCTTGCCTTCCAGGGTGATGTCGATCTCACCCTCGACCACGAACAGTACCGCTTCGGCGTTCGGGTCCAGCTCTGGGCGCTCGCTGCCGCCTTCTGGCGCGACTTCGACGATGTACTGCGAGAAGGTCTCGGCAAAACCGGTCAGCGGACGGGCGATGACCCACATGCGCATCTTGTCCCAGAACGGCAGGTGGCTGGTGACGATGTCACGCATCACGCCCTTGGGGATGACGGCATAGGCTTCGGTGAACATGGCACGGTCAGTCAGCAGCTCGGTTTGAGCGGGGTGCCCACCGTGAGGGGCGAAGTAGGAGTGATTCGACATGGACAGTCTCGACTTGTTGTTCTCTCCCCGTGCCGGAAACCGCACCGGCCGGTGCGCCGCAGGGGATGCACGGACAGGATAGGGTCCGTGCACTGCCATCCACAAATTAAATGTTGAAATACCCGGTATTTGATTACTGAATGCTGACTTGGCGCCCCGCATGCTGCTCCGGCAGCCGGTCGCCCTGGCCGAACAGCTTGTGGCGCAAGCTGCCGTCCTGATAGGCAAGAGGATAGCGGCCACGGCGCTGCAGCTCGGGCACCAGCAGCTCGACCACGTTGTGCAGATCGTCCGGTTGCACCGCGTAGGTCAGGTTGAAGCCGTCGATGCCGGTCTCATCCAGCCACACCTCGAGTTGATCGGCCACTTCGCTGGCACTGCCCACCAACACCGGGCCGCGTCCGCCCAGGCCAATGAACTCAGCAGCCTCGCGCACCGTCCAGCGGCGGTTCGGGTCGGCTGCGGTGAAGGCGGCCAGGGCCGCCCGGCCGGCGTCATTTTCGACGTACTCGATCAGTGCATCCGGGTCGAGCCCGGCGAAGTCGATGCCGGTCCAGCCAGACAGCAGGGCCAGCGCGGCGTCGAGGTCGACATAGCGCCGGTACTCGGCAAAACGTGCCTGGGCCTGTTCGCGGCTGTGGCCGACGATCAGCAGCGCTTGGGCGTAGATCAGTACCTCGTCGCGACCACGGCCAGCCGCGGCGCTGGCGTGGCGCACGCCGTCGGCATAGCGGCGCAGCACCGTCGGCGACGGGCCGCTGATGAACACGCACTCGGCATGCTGCGCGGCAAACGCCTGACCGCGTGCCGAGGCGCCGGCCTGGAACAGCACCGGGGTGCGCTGGGGTGAGGGCTGGCACAGGTGCATGCCGGGGACCTGGAAGTGCTGGCCATGATGGCCGATTGGGTGTACGCGGGACGGATCGATGTAGCGCCCGCTGTCCCGCTCAAGCAGTACCGCGTCGTCGTCCCAGCTTTTCTCCCACAGTTTGTACAGCACTTGCAGGTACTCATCGGCCAGGTCGTAACGCTGGTCGTGGCCCAGCTGGCGGTCCAACCCCAGGTTGCGCGCGGCGCTGTCCAGGTAGCCGGTGACGATGTTCCAACCGACCCGGCCGTTGCTCAGATGATCGAGGGTCGACATGCGCCGGGCGAAGGGGTAGGGGTGTTCGTAGGTCAGCGAGAATGTCACGCCAAAGCCCAGGTGCTCGGTGACCCCGGCCATGGCCGGGACCAGCAGCAGCGGATCATTCACCGGCACCTGCACGCCACCGCGCAGGGCCGCCTCTGGACCGCCCTGATAGACGTCGTAGATACCCAGTACGTCAGCGATGAACAGCGCATCGAACAGGCCGCGCTCCAGCAGGCGAGCAAGGTCGGTCCAGTAGTCCAGGCGATTGAACTGCACGCTGGTATTGCGTGGGTGGCGCCACAAGCCTGGCGACTGGTGGCTGGCGGCGTTCATGCTGAAGGCGTTGAAACGGATCGGGCGTGACATCCAGGTCTCCTTGGCGTCAGGGCAGCACGGCGGTTGGATAGACCGCGTCAGCCACGCTGAGCTTGTGCGGGATCAGGCCCAGGCCCTGGAAGGTGTCGGCCAGCTTTTGCTGCTCGGCGACGATCTGCGGGGTGATCGCTACCGCGTTGTAGTTGCGCCGTTCGCTGGCCACTTCCAGCACGTTGGCGCTGATGCCCAGTTGCGGTGCCAGCAGGCTAGCCACCTCGGCAGGCTTGGCATTGGCCCACTGGCTGACTTTGGCCAGCTCGCTGAAGAAGGTCTTGAGCAGCTCGCGGTGTTGGTCAGCAAAAGCTGCTGTGGAGAGATAGAAGGTGCGGTTGTTGCTCAGGCCACTGCCATCACGCAGGTTCTTCAGGCCCGGTTGCTGCTCGGCGGCGGCCAGGAACGGATCCCACAGGGTCGAGGCTTGTACGCTGCCCGACTGCAGGGCGGCGACGGCGTCGGCGGCATTGTTGACGTAGGCTGGGGTGATGTCCTGGTAACTCAGGCCGGCTTGCTGCAGGGCCACGGCCAGCAGGTATTGGGCGTTCCAGCCACGACCGGTGGCGACGCGCTTACCTTTGAGGTCTTGCACGCTGGCGATGTGGTCCTGCTCGCGCACCACCAAGCCGATGCCGCGCGGGTAGGGTTGTTCGGCGGCCAGGTAGACCACCGGCTTGCCTGCGGCCTGGGCGAACACCGAGGGTGCATCGGCCGCGTGGCCAAGGTCGATGGCGCCGGTACTCAGTGCTTCGAGCAGTTGCGGGCCGGCGGCAAATTCATGCCAGCTGACCTTGACGCCTTGCGGCGCGAGGGCCTTTTCCAGGGCACCGCTGCCCTTGAGGATATTGATGCTGTTGAATTTCTGGTAGCCGATGCGCAGGGTCTTGGCGTCGTCGGCAACCGCACTGGACCAGGGCAGCAGGGCGCTGGCAACGCTGGCCAGCAGGCCGCCGAGCAACAGGCGGCGCAGGGGGGAGAAGGCACGGGTAGGCACGGGATGGGCTCCTGATCAGGCGCTGGAAAGATGACCTGAGAGTAAGGAGCAGGCTTGAGGCTTTCAATTTCTTAATTCCATTTGGTTAGAATGTTTTGTTATTTTTATATCCTTTTGTGGTATGGCCAGGAGTGGTCTGGCCAGGCCAATGCGTGAACGCCACATGGGCCGCGCTCGCTTTTCACAACGCTGGAGAACGCAAGCCGGCAACGCTCCCACGACATTTTTTTCACATCCCCTTGCTAGCATCGCCTGCTCTCAGAGGAGTCGACTGGATGTTGCAGGTGTTGCGCAAGCGCGGTGTACGAATCACCTCGGGTGCCACGGCTGCGGTCGTGGTCAGCGCGCTGGGCTTTTTCGCCTGGCAGGGTTTCTACCCGGTGCAAGCGACCACGGGCTGGCAGGTCAGCGTGCTGCACACCTCGGTCGCCAAGGCCGCCTCACTGCTACCGCAAGCCGATGGCAGCCTGCTGGTCAGTCGCGAGCTCGACGATGGGCGCGGTAGCATCCTCAAGATCACCGCCCAGGGTGACCGGGTGGTGGTGGTCGACGGCCTGTCCAAGCCCGATGGCATGGTGGCCGTCGAAGGCGGCTGGGTATTCAGCCAGGAAGGTGGCAAGGCGCCGGTCAGCCTGCAGCGTGACGGCAAGATCACCCCGTTGTTCGAAGGCGAGAGCGTGCAGGGCTTGTGGAACGATGGCGATTACCTCTACGCCATCGAGGACCGTCGCGGCAATGGCCGGCTGATGCGCTACGACTGGCACAGCGGCCAGCTCGATGTCCTGCGCTCAGGCCTGACCGAGACCGAGGGTCTGACCCGTTGCCATGATGGTCGGCTGCTCTACACCCAGAAGGGCGAGGGCAAGGTTCGCGCACTCAGTGATGACGGCAACGACCCGGTCGTGGTGCAAGGCCTGCGCAATCCGACCTTTCTCATGTGCGACCAGCGCGGCCTGTGGATCAGCGAAGACTCCACCCACCGCGCCCGCTTGCTGCTGATCGATGCCCAAGGCCAGCGCCAGACCATGCTGTCGTTCCTCAAGGCGCCGCAGGCGATCGTCGCCGACGGCAAGGGCGGTTATCTGCTGGCCGAAGGCGGGCGTAATCGCGTCTTGCACCTGATGCCGCCCGCTGAGCAGAAGGTTGCCAAGGTCAGCCCCAAGCAGCTGACAGACGACTGACAAATGGACCAGTTACGGATTAGTGCAGCCAATGGCGTTATCGTGTCAGAACCGGCCTCTTCGACTACGTGGCAATGACCGCTATTCAGCCAGCCGCCCAGCCACCATCAGCAGCGACTGTGGCACGGCGCTCTGTGGATGCTGCGGCTCGTCCAGACTGACCAGCCTCAACCCCGCCATTTCCAAAGCCCGCAACCAACTCGATAACGTGCGAAAGTACCAGGCCATCGGCTGCCACTGCCCTTGGAATCCGGCAAATGACTCTTCCCGCCAGCCGTCCTGGTAATTGCCATTTGCGACCGCCCAAGGATGCAAGGTCTGGATCACTAGCACCCCGCCAGGCCTGAGCAGACTGCTGACGGCTGTCAGCAGGGGAATGATGTCCTGCTGCAGCAGGGCAAAGTTGGCGCAGATCAAGTCGTACGCTGTGCCGACATCCACCTGGGCCTCGGCCAACTGCTCGTAACTGCCCAGGTGCACGTGCGTCGAGCCCGCCGCCCTAGCGGCCTGCACCAGCGTTGCATCACCATCCACGCCAATGGCGGCAATGCCGCGCTCAGCCAGGGCGCGCAACAACCAGCCTTCGCCGCAGCCCAAGTCCAGCACCCGCTCAGGTTGCTGGCCAAGCACGGCGAGCAGGATCGCCTGGTCGGTGACCTGGCGGCGGCTTTCGATCGCACCGCTGCGAATGGCCTCGATCCAGGCTTGGGCATTATGCTGCCAGCTTTGCAGCAGCGCGTCGTCGGCTGAGGGCATCTGCAGCTCCGCAGTTGAGGGGTAACGGCAAGCATAGGCGTTTGCCTGGCGGCGAGCACTGGCAGGCGCACGGCGGTATACTCGCGCCCCGTTTCACTGTTATCCGAGTATGCCGATGGGTCTTTCTGCAACTGCCTCACCTGTACCGCGCCGCCTGGGCGCCCCCTTGGTCGCCCTGACCTTGCTAGTGGCCGGTGCCTGGTTCGTCAATCTCAACGCCGGCTTCAAGCAGGTGTTGCTGCTGATCGTTGGCGCTGCGCTGGGGTTGACGCTCTATCACGCCGCTTTTGGTTTCACCTCAGCCTGGCGGGTGTTCATCAACGAACGTCGTGGGGCAGGCCTGCGCGCGCAGATGATCATGCTGGCTTTGGCCGTGCTGCTGTTCTTCCCGGCGCTGTCGGCTGGCAGCCTGTTCGGCAGTCCGGTCACGGGCCTGGTCGCCCCGGCAGGCGTGTCGGTGGTGTTCGGTGCGTTCATCTTCGGCATTGGCATGCAGCTTGGCGGTGGTTGTGCCTCCGGGACGCTGTTCACGGTCGGCGGCGGTAACGCGCGGATGCTGGTGACGCTGCTGTTCTTCATCATCGGCTCGGTCACTGCAACCCATCATGCCGACTGGTGGTTTGCCTTGCCGTCATTCCCGGCGACCTCGATTGTCCAGGCCTGGGGCGTGACCCCGGCGCTGCTGGCGAGCCTGGCAGTATTTGCCCTGATTGCCTGGGTCACTGTGCTGCTGGAAAAACGCCGCCATGGCCAGCTTGAAGCGCCAGTTGCCAGTGCGCATCAGGGCCTGGGGCGCTTTGTGCGCGGGCCTTGGCCTTTGCTCTGGGGCGCTGTCGCCCTGGCGCTGCTGAACTACGCCACCTTGGCCCTGGCGGGTCGTCCATGGGGTATCACTTCGGCCTTCGCACTGTGGGGCGCCAAGACCCTCAGCGGCCTGGGTGTGGATGTCGGCAACTGGGTGTTCTGGCAGGCGCCGGCCAATGCCAAGGCGCTGGCAGCGCCCTTGTGGCAGGACATCACTACGGTGATGGATATCGGCATCGTGCTCGGCGCGCTGCTGGCGGCGGGTCTGGCCGGTCGTTTTGCGCCAAGCTTGAAGATCCCGCTGCCTTCGCTGATTGCGGCGGTGATCGGCGGCCTGCTGCTGGGCTATGGTTCGCGCCTGGCCTACGGCTGCAACATTGGCGCCTATTTCAGTGGTATCGCCTCGGGCAGCGTACATGGCTGGTTGTGGTTGGTTGCGGCGTACACGGGCAACTTGATCGGCGTGCGCCTGCGGCCGAGGTTCTTTGCTGGCGAACGCCGCGCCCCCGCCTTGAGCGGCTGCTAAGGCGCATCACTCCCTGCGCGCTGGCTTCAACGCCAGCGCCACGCCGCCGAGCACCACCAGTGAGGTCAGGCTCAAGCGCCAGGACAACGGCTCGCCCAGCAGCATCACCCCACCCAGCGCCGCAATGACCGGCACGCTCAGTTGCAGCGTCGCGGCTTGCTGGGCGCTGAGGTATTTCACCACCCCATACCACAGGCTGTAGCCAGCACCGGACGCCAGTACCCCGGAGCCGAGCGCGTAGAGCACGCCTTCGCTACTCAGCTGTGCTCGTGCGCCGCTGAAGATTAGCCCCAGCCGCAGCGCCAGCAGCAGTGGCAAGCTGCGCAGGAAATTACCGGCAGTATCTGCCAGCGGGTCAGCCGACCCCTTGCCCAGCACTGAATAAGCGCCCCACGCCACACCCGCGACCAGCATGATCAGGGCGCTAGCCAAGGGCGGCGCATCGGCGCCGGGTAGCAGCAGGGCAATCAGCCCAGTAAAGGCGATCAGCATGCCCAGCATCACCCGCCGCTGCAGTGACTCACCCCTGAACAGGCCATAGGCGAACATGCTCACCTGCACCGCGCCGAACAGGATCAACGCCCCGACCCCTGCGCCCAATTGCAGGTAGGCGAGGGAAAACAGCCAGGCATAGGCGAACAATGCCAGGCTCGCCGCCCAACTGCCGCGCGGCGCCCGTCTACCCTGGCTGAACCACAGCACACTGGCGAGAAAGACCGCACCGCTGCCCAGCCGTAGGGCGGTAAAGCTATTGGCATCTATCGCGCCATCGCGCAGGGCCAGGCGGCAAAACAAGGAGTTGGCAGCGAACGCCAGCAGGCTGAGCACGGTTGGCAGCAGCAGCGAATGGCCAGGCAAGCGGGCGCTACAGGCTTTATTGTTATTCATGGTCACCTGGAGAGGGGCCTGAAGGCTCGTTGTGCGAGCCTGTCGTCAGGTTGGTCGTAAGCGCAGTGTCGACAGGTTGCAGGTTCGCTGCAACGCTACTTTCGGGCGAGGGTTTGCTGTAATGGATGCACAGATCATCGCGATGTCGCCGCTAGGGGCTGTTTAGGGCGGCAGTGCTTCAAGGAGGGGTGGTCGCGAAATCTTAGAATCATTATCTGGATTAAATAACAATCTTATGCTTATGAAATGTATAGATATTTCTATGAAAATTGGTGGGAGGCTTCTTCGCGGTCGTACTGCCGCCGCGAAGAAGACAGGGTAGTAAAGTTATTGCTAAAAAAGATTAGATACCTATCGTAGGTATATGATTTTATTGGTTATCTTCTCGCAACAGCATGCTGGACGCACTGCTCATAGTACGTTTGCTTGATAGCGGCGGGTTTGAGGCGCGATTGGCTGTTGTAGGTCTGCTCGGTAATGCCAAACGCGGTCATGCGCATCCACGGCTTGGGGAATTTGCGCGCCTGTAAACGCTTGCGGGTCGCGTACAGGTTGACCCCGGAAAGCTTGGCCTGCTGGGCCTCGGCGGCGATTTGCGAACCCCAGCCACAGACGTGCCGATCGTTCTGGCTCAGGGCCCGGGCCTGAGCGGTAAAGGCCATGCAGGCCAGCAGGCAGCCGGCCGTGGTTGCTAGAAATACCCGCATGATGCTGTCCTAAGCTTATGAAGGAAAAGGGAGTTTGCCTTCGCTTTAAAAGCTTGGGGGCCAGCAATTTGCCGTCAGATGATCGCCATGCGCAGCGGATTACGGCGGGTGCTGCGCAGGCTGTACAGCGCCAGGATGGCAATCCAGATGACCGACACGCCGTAGTTGAGCCGTTGGTACAGGCCGAACCATTCGCCGCTATGCGCCGCCTGGGCCATGAGTATCACGCTGACGATCGCCACCACTGTGCAGGCCAGTGACCACCAGGCGAGGCTGGCAGAGCCGGCCACCCGTTTGCCCAGCCAGCTCCACAGCAGGCTGGCCAGGGTCAGCGAAAGGAACATCAGCAGCCCGCTCAGGTTGTGCATCTGCTGCGAGAACGAGGGTTGCGCCGGGGCGCAGCCTTGGTCGCAAGCAAACCAGCCCGTGCCGATACTGCCCAACGCATGCACCAGCACCAGCAAAGCACTCAGGCGTGCCCAATTCGACTGCCGCCAGCGGCGTGCCAACCCCCAGGCGAACAGGGCGAATAATCCGCCGAGGGGGAAGTTGTTCAGCAGCGCAGACCATCCCTGGGTCGGTGCGCCAACCGCACCCAGTTGGCTCATGGCCTGATGCAGGTGGCTGTATCCAGGGTAGCTTGCCGCGGTCAGGGTCACGCCCATCAGCAGCCAGACGGGGATCAACAGGCCGCAGCCCAGTAACAGTCGGTCGAGGGTTTTCATGCTGTATTTCCTTCCATGGAGTAGACGCGCTCAAACCCGCACATTACCGCCGTTGCAGGGCGATTGGCCAGCGCTCAGCGCCCGGCGCAGAGCATCACCAGCAGGACTGTGCCTAGCAGCACCAGGTAGGCTCTGGCGTGCAGGCTGTCGGCGATGCGCCAGGGCCGAGCCTGCCCGGCTCATTGGGCGCAGAACGGCGCCGGCGACGCTGACAAAGCCTGGGCGCAGCCAACCATCGAGCAGCGTCAGCACCAGGTAGCCGATGAACAGCCAACGCAGCCAGGTGCCGTCCAGCTGCAGCGCTGCATAGGCGCCGACTATCGCGCCCATGGCGATGGCCGGTGCCAGTTGACCAATCAGATCCCAGCGCAGGCTGCCCGAGCGATGATGACGCCAGGTGGTGACGCGGATCGCCCTGGACTTGGGTTATGACAGCCCCAGTGCGTTTTCCAGCATGTTCCGCAGGGTGCTGGGCGAGGCGCCTTCGCGTTTTGCCCCTGGAGGGGCGCAACCCGCAGTGCGCAGGGTTGAGCGAAAACCGTAAGGGATGTATGTGATCGTACAACTGCTTGCGCTATCATGACGCTGGTCTTTCAAGGTGAAATACACGGCATGACAGAGCAGCAGGTACAGGCAAGGACCCGGCGCAAGCCGCGCAGTCTGGCCCAGGAACTGGTCACGGTGCTGACCGAACGGATCCGCAGTGGTCAGCTCAAGCGCGGCGACAAGCTGCCGACCGAGTCGCAGATCATGGCCGAGGAGGGCGTTAGCCGCACGGTGGTGCGTGAGGCCATCTCGCGGTTGCAGGCAGCAGGCCAGGTGGAGACCCGCCACGGCATCGGCACCTTCGTGCTGGATGCGCCGGCGGGTAGCGGTTTTCGCATCGATCCGGCAACTGTGGTCACCCTGCGTGAGGTGCTGGCGGTGCTCGAGTTGCGTATCGCGCTTGAGATCGAGTCAGCCGGGCTTGCCGCGCAGCGGCGCGATGACCAGCAGTTGGCCGGGATGCGTGCGGCGTTGGATGAGATCAACGAAAGCGCCGCGCATGCCTCCGATGCCGTATCAGCGGACTTCCAGTTTCACCTGCGCATCGCCCAGGCCAGTGGTAATCACTACTTTGCCGACATCATCAATCACCTGGGCACCAGCATCATTCCGCGCACCCGGCTCAATTCGGCACGGATTGCCCATGATGACCAGGCGCACTACATGAGCCGCCTGCGTCACGAGCATGAAGCGATCTATGAGGCGATTGCCCGGCGCGATAGCGAAGGGGCGAAGATGGCGATGCGCATGCACCTGTCAAACAGCCGGGAGCGCTTGCGCCAGGCCCATGAAGCGGCAGAGGCG
This sequence comes from Pseudomonas sp. Je.1.5.c, assembly GCF_051129895.1. NCBI lineage: Bacteria > Pseudomonadati > Pseudomonadota > Gammaproteobacteria > Pseudomonadales > Pseudomonadaceae > Pseudomonas > Pseudomonas sp. Je.1.5.c. The sequence continues at coordinate 109,043 of NZ_JBCPSP010000009.1, read as the reverse complement.
CAAGGGGTCTAATCGACCTTGCGCTTGCCCTCAGCCTGTTGCTGGACCTGTAGTAGGGGCTTGCCCCGCGATCAGGCCATAACCGACAGATAAAAAAATGCCCCGCACTATGCGGGGCATGGCTTATTTCAAACAGATCACAGCGAACCTTCGCTCCACTGCCCATTGACCAACCGGCGCAGCCCCAGCGGGTTGTTATCCTTGAGCGCCTCAGGCAGCAGCGCCTGCGGGTAGTTCTGGTAGCATACCGGCCGCAGGAAACGGTCGATCGCCAAGGTGCCCACCGAGGTGCCGCGGGCATCGGAGGTGGCTGGGTACGGCCCGCCATGAACCATGGCGTCGCACACTTCCACACCCGTCGGATAGCCATTGACCAGAATCCGGCCAACTTTCTCCTCCAGCAGCGGCACCAGCCAGGCGAACGCCTCGAAGTCTTCCGCTTCACCAATCAAGGTAGCGGTGAGCTGACCGCGCAGGCCCAGCAAGGCCGCGCGCAGTTGCGCCTGGTCCTTGACTTCGACCGCCACAGTGGCCGGCCCGAACACTTCTTCCTGCAGCAGCGGGTCGGCATCGACCAGCAGGCTGGCATCGGCCTTGAACAGCTGCGCGCGGGCTTGTGCACCTTGTTGAGGCTGGCCCGCCAGGTGCTCGATGCCTGCATGAGCGTGCAGGTGCTCAAGGCCGGCGACGTAACTGCGTAGGCCACCGGCGTTGAGCAGGGTTTGCCCGGCCTGGGCATCCAGGGCTTGGCCGACATTGCTCAGCAGGCTGCTGAACTCGGCCGATTGCAGGCCGATCACCATCCCTGGGTTGGTGCAGAACTGGCCGGCGCCAAGGCATACCGAACCTGCCAGTTCGCGGGCGATGGTTTCGCCGCGCTTGGCCAGCGCGCCGGGCAGGACGATCACTGGGTTGATGCTCGACATCTCGGCGAACACCGGGATCGGCTGCGGGCGTTCGGCGGCCATGCGGCACAGCGCGTCGCCACCCTTGAGCGAGCCGGTGAAGCCCACCGCCTGGATCGCCGGGTGCTTGACCAGCCACTCGCCGACACCGCCGCCGAAGACCATGTTGAACACGCCCTTGGGCATGCCCGTGCGCTCGGCGGCGCGAATGATGGCGCAGCCGACCAGATCGGCAGTGGCCATATGGCCGCTATGTGCCTTGAACACCACCGGGCAGCCAGCGGCGAGGGCGGCAGCGGTGTCACCGCCCGCGGTGGAGAAGGCCAGCGGGAAGTTGCTGGCGCCGAACACCGCGACCGGGCCAACGCCAATGCGCATCTGGCGCAGGTCGACCCGTGGCAGCGGTTGACGCTCAGGCAACGCCTGGTCGATGCGAGCGCCTAGGAAGTCACCACGGCGCAGCACCTGCGCGAACAAGCGCATCTGCCCGCTGGTGCGGCCACGTTCGCCCTGAATGCGCGCAGCGGGCAGGGCGGTCTCGCGGCAGACGATGGCGACGAAGCTGTCGTCCAGTTCATCCAGCTCGGCGGCGATGGCCTCGAGGAACTCGGCGCGGCGGGCCGGGGAAAGCTGGCGGAACTCGGCAAAAGCGCCAGCGGCGGCTCGGGCGGCCTGGTCCACTTCAGCCTCAGTGGCTTGGACGAAGCTATAGGGCAGGGCTTCGCCGGTGGTGGCATCGAGGCTCTGCAAGCGTTGGCTGCCGGCGGCGCTGCGCTGGCCGGCGATGAAGTTATGACCAAGAATCTCAGGCATGGGGTGCTCCTTTTGGAGGAATGGAAGACTGAAGGACGACGAAGCCATCAAGTGATCGGCGCCGGGTTGAACAAGGTGATGTCGTTGTGCAGCCTGTGCTGCTCAGCCCAGGTCTGTTTGCGGCCACTGGCGACGTCCAGGTAGTAGTGGAACAGCTCCCAGCCCAGCTCCTCGATGCTCGAACGGCCGCTGGCGATGCGCCCGGCGTCGATGTCGATCAAGTCCGGCCAGCGCTGGGCCAGTTCGCTGCGGGTGCACACCTTGACCACCGGCGCCATGGCCAAGCCATACGGCGTGCCGCGGCCGGTGGTGAATACGTGCAGGTTCATCCCCGCCGCCAGTTGCAAGGTGCCGCAGACAAAATCGCTGGCCGGGGTGGCACAGAAGATCAGGCCCTTGCGCTCGACTCGCTCGCCAGGGCCGAGCACGTCCTGGATGGCGCCGCTGCCAGACTTGACGATCGAGCCGAGCGATTTCTCGACGATATTGGACAGGCCGCCTTTCTTGTTGCCAGGCGTAGTGTTGGCGCTGCGGTCGGCCGCACCTTGTTGCAGGTAGCGGTCGTACCAGTCCATCTCGCGTATCAGGGCCTGGGCGACCTCCTGGTTTTCGGCGCGCGAGGTGAGCATGTAGATGGCATCGCGCACTTCGGTCACTTCCGAGAACAGCACGGTAGCGCCGGCCCGCACCAGCAAGTCGGCGGCGTAGCCCAGTGCCGGGTTGGCGGTAATGCCGGAGAATGCGTCACTGCCCCCGCACTGCATGCCAAGGATCAGCTCGCTGGCCGGCACCGTCTCGCGGCGGCGCTGGTCGAGTTTTTTCAGGCGGGTTTCGGCCAGTTCCATGATCTGCTCGATCATTTCGCTGAAGCCAAGGCTGGCATCCTGCAGGCGATACAGCCACGGCTCGCTGAGGTCCACCGACGGGTCGTTGTCGTGCATCACCTGGCCCGCTTGCAGCTTCTCGCAGCCCAGGCTGATCACCAGCGCTTCGCCGCCCAGGTTAGGGTTGCGCGCCAGGTTGCGCACGGTGCGAATCGGGATGTAGGCGTCGCGGGCGTTGATTGCCACGCCGCAGCCATAGCTGTGGGTGAGGGCGACCACGTCATCGACGTTGGGGTATTGCGGCAGTAACTCGGCGCGGATGCGCTTGACCGCGTGCTCCAGCACGCCGGTCACGCACTGCACGGTGGTGGTGATGCCGAGGATATTGCGGGTGCCGACGGTGCCGTCGGCGTTGCGGTAGCCTTCGAAGGTGAAACCCTCCAGAGGCGGCAGGGGCGCAGGGACGGCATCGCAGCGCGGCAGGCTGTCCAATTCCGGTGCCGACGGCATGGCCAGCTGGCTTTCCTGGACCCAACTGCCCTGGCGCAGGTCTTCCAGGGCATAACCGATGATTTGCCCGTAGCGGCGCACCGGCTCGCCTTTGCCGATCAGCACGGTGGCGACCTTGTGGCTTTGCGGCACGGCTTCGACCAGGGTCAGGCCATCGGGGAAGCGGGCGCCTTCGCCCAGGCCGCCGTCGTTGACCACCACCACGACGTTATCGTCGTCGTGCAGGCGGACGTAGCGGGGCGAGTCGGAGTGTTCGATCAACTGCATGTTCAGGCCCTACAGGTAGGTTCTCAGGCTTTTGTACATCCGCCCGCAGCGGTATCCCGGTGCGGGCGTGTCCACTCAGTGACGCGAGCTTGCCAGTTCGCCATTGGCGGCTGGCTCAGGCTGTGACTGGGGGGTGTTTTCGCGCAGCTCGATACGCTTGATCGGGCCGACGATCACCAAGTAGCTGAACACCGCCACCAAGGCGTTGGCGCCCACATACACCAAGGCCCACTTGAACGAGCCGGTGGCGCTGATGATGTAGCCGATGACGATCGGCGTGGTGATTGAGGCGATGTTGCCGAAGGTGTTGAACAGACCACCGGACAGACCTGCGATCTGCTTGGGTGAGGTATCGGCCACCACCGCCCAGCCCAGGGCACCGATGCCCTTGCCGAAGAACGCCAGGGTCATGAAGCCGACCACCATCCATTCCGCTTCGACGTAGTTGCAAAAGACCATGGTGGTCGACAGCAGCAGGCCGCAGACGATCGGCAGTTTGCGCGAGAAGGTCAGCGAATTGCCGCGGCGCAGCAGCCAGTCCGACAGCACGCCACCCAGCACACCACCGATGAAGCCGCAGATGGCCGGCAAGGAGGCGATGAAGCCGGCCTTGAGGATGGTCATGCCGCGCTCCTGCACCAGGTACACCGGGAACCAGGTCAGGAAGAAGTAGGTGATGGCGTTGATGCAGTACTGGCCCAGGTAGACGCCCAGCAGCATGCGGCTGGTCAGCAGTTGCTTGATGTAGCCCCATTTCGGGCCATCGTTGCCGCGTTTCTGGTCCATGTCGACCAGCCCGCCGTTTTGCTCGATGTGCTCAAGCTCGCTCTGGCTGATGCGCGGGTGCTGGCGTGGGTTATAGATGGTCTTCAACCAGACCGCGGAGAACACGATCCCCAGTGCGCCCATGACGACGAATACATGTTCCCAGCCGAAGCTGAACACGATCCAACCCATGATTGGCGCGAACAGTGCGGTAGCGAAGTACTGCGCCGAGTTGAAGATTGCCGAGGCGGTCCCGCGTTCGGCCGTCGGGAACCAGGCGGCAACGATGCGCGCGTTGCCGGGGAACGACGGTGCTTCAGCGAAACCGACCAGAAAGCGCAGGGTGAACAGGGTCACCACCGCCCAGGCTACCGGCAGGCCGCCGACAAAACCTTGCAGGAGGGTGAACAGCGACCAGGTGAAGATACTGAACGCGTAGACGTTCTTCGAGCCGAACCGATCGAGCAGCCAGCCACCGGGGATCTGGCCCGCGACGTAGGCCCAGCCGAACGCCGAGAAGATGTAGCCGAGGGTGACGGCATCGATGCCGAGGTCTTTTTGCAGGCTGGAGCCGGCGATGGCGATGGTAGCTCTGTCTGCATAGTTGATCGTGGTCACCAGGAACAGCATGAACAGGATCAGGTAGCGCACATGCGTCTTTTTAGTCGCTTGCATGCTGGGTACTCCCACTAGTTATTTTTGTGCGGGCTAACGAGTTGTAACCGGAGCCAGGCATCGCCCGGCTCCGGTGTGCGGCATTGGCAGGCCGCGGGGTGGTGCTTACTGCGGACCCATCTTGTCCATCAGTGCGGCGAGCATCTCGTACTCTTCGCCAGTCAGGTCGGTCAGCGGCGTGCGTACTGGGCCTGCGTCGTAACCGGCGAGCTTGGCGCCGGCCTTGACGATGCTCACCGCGTAACCGGCTTTGCGGTTGCGGATGTCCAGGTACGGCAGGAAGAAATCGTCGATCAGCTTGGCCACGGTGGCGTGATCGTCACGGGCGATGGCGTGGTAGAAGTCCATCGCGGTCTTGGGCACGAAGTTGAACACCGCCGAGGAGTACACCGGTACACCCAGGGCTTTATAGGCGGCAGCATACACCTCAGCGGTCGGCAGACCACCCAGGTAGCTGAAGCGGTCGCCCAGGCGGCGACGAATCGACACCATCAGCTCGATATCGCCCAGGCCATCCTTGTAGCCGATCAGGTTCGGGCAGCGTTCGGCCAGTTGCTCGAGCAGGCTGGCGTTGAGGCGGCAGACGTTGCGGTTGTACACCACCACGCCAATCTTGACCGATTTGCACACCGCTTCGACGTGAGCGGCGACGCCATCCTGGCTGGCCTCGGTGAGGTAGTGCGGCAGCAGCAGCAGGCCTTTGGCGCCAAGCCGTTCGGCTTCCTGGGCGTATTCGATGGCCTGGCGGGTGGAGCCACCGACGCCGGCCAGGATCGGTACCGAGCGCTCGCAGGTATCGACTGCGGTCTTGATCACTTGGCTGTACTCGCTGGCAGCCAGGGAGAAGAACTCACCCGTCCCGCCGGCGGCGAACAGGGCGCTGGCGCCATAGGGGGCGAGCCATTCCAGGCGCTTGATGTAGCCGGCCTGGTTGAAGTCGCCCTGGGCGTTGAAGTCGGTCACCGGGAACGACAGCAGGCCGTGGGAGAGGATGGATTGCAGTTCTTGTGGATTCATTGTTGTTGGCATCCTATGGCGCTTGGGGTGAAGGTGATGTGCTGCGATGGAGGTAAGTTATCGTACAACTTGAATGATGACTAGTACCTCTGCGCAGATTTTTTCAGCGTCGCCAGGAAATAGGCAGGATGGAGCGCCGATAACTTCGCGGCCAAGCTCGTCCCCCATTGATGCTCCAGGGGCCTTGAGAGCTCTGCAGTTCCTGTGGGCGCGGGCTTGCCCGCGAAGTGGCCATGACAGATGACGAGACGGTTGAAGCCGAATGCGCAGTGCTGGCTACGGCAATAAGTCGTCGTATGACTTGAGAGGGAAAAAAGATCGCAGGGACAGGCACGAGCCCGCCACCCGCTTCCACGGGAAGTGTTCTGGGACCAGCAGAGGGTGACCGGGGAAACGGGGGCGGCCTTGCGCCGCCCCGCGATCAAAACTAACGAAGCGAGGGGTCAGGCGGCCTGGTGGCGCTTGCTGACTTGGGATTTGCGGACCTGGGCGCGGCAGGCATCGCCAAATGCCTGGAACATCTTGATCGAATCTGGGTTTTTCGCCGCTTGCCACTCGGGATGCCATTGCACGGCAAACAGGAACGGCGAGATGCTCGGTGCGTGGATTGCCTCGACCAGGCCATCTTCAGCGTGGGCAATCGGCTCCAGGCCTTCACCCAGGTTGCGCAGGCCTTGGCCGTGCAGCGAGTTGACGCGGATTTCGTCGGTACCCAGTGCGTCGCGCAGCCAGCTGCCTGGTTTGATCTTCACGCCATGCACTTGCTGGTACTGGACGTCGACCGGATCTTCCGGGTTTTCCCGGTGATCGTTGAAGCCGGCTTCGGCGTAGACCTTCTGGTAGATGTCACCACCCAGGGCCACGTTGATTTCCTGCATGCCCCGGCAGATACCGAAGATCGGCAGGCCGCGGGCAATGGCCAACTGCACCAGGGGGATGTCGAACAGGTCGCGGTTCTTGTCCTGGGCTTTGCCGGGCGTTTCGTTTTCCTGGCCGTACAGCGCTGGGTCGATGTTGCTGCCGGCGCCGGTCAGGTAGACGCCGTCGGCCATGTCCAGGTAGCTCTCCAGGTCTTCGGTACCACAGCACGTGGGAACCAGGACCGGAATGCAGCCTGCGAAGTCGACCAGCGGAGTGATGTATTTGTGGGTCATGACCTGATAGTCATGGCCTTTGCGCTCTTGGCTGCCCATGGTCATCAGGACGACGGGCTTGCGCAGGGAAGGTTGCTTGTTGCCAATGTTGCTGTTGGACATATGTCACCTTGGGACAGGTGCTTCCTGTCGTTGTTGTGCAGGCGCACGGCCTTGGCCTTGTGTACGACCTCGGGCCCCGAGCACTGCCGGCTCGCAGAGGGAGACGATGCCGGTCGGGGCTTACTCATAGCTTGCCAGAGCCGTTCGATATGTCAAACGAGTGGCGCGCGCTTTGGCGCCGGTTTTCGGGGGGTGTAGAGCGGCGGGGCCTTGGCTGGCAAGGGTTTGGCGGGGGTTTTGGTAAATATATTTAACGATGCAGTTGGATCATTGCAGCGCTGCAATGATCGGGGGCAAGCCGCTGCGTTCGCGTGGGAGCGGGCTTGCCCCGCGATAGGGCCCATACTGCCTAGCTCAATGCAGGATCTGCTTCAAGAACGCCTGCGCCCGCGCCGTGCGCGGCTGCCCGAAGAACACCTGTGGCGGGCTGTCCTCGATGATCTGCCCTCCCTCCAGAAACAGCAAGCGCTCTGCCACCTGCCGAGCAAAGCCCATCTCATGGGTGACGCAGAGCATGGTCATGCCGGTATCGGCCAGTTTCACCAGCACATCCAGCACCTCGGCGACCATCTCCGGGTCCAGCGCCGAGGTTGGCTCATCGAACAGCATGATCCGCGGCTTCATGCACAAGGCGCGGGCGATGGCCACGCGCTGCTGCTGGCCACCGGAGAGCTGGCTGGGGTATTTATGCGCCTGGCTCTCGATCCCGACTTTGCTCAGGTACATCCGCGCACGCTCCTCGGCGTCCTTGCGCGATAGCCCACGAACGCTGGTGGGGGCGAGCAGGCAATTGTCCAGCACGCTCATGTGCGGGAACAGATTGAAGTGCTGGAACACCATGCCGATTTCGCTGCGTACCTGGGCGGCCTCGCGGCGGCTACTGGCCAGATCGATCCCGGCAACCTGGATAGTGCCTTGTTCAGCAATTTCCAGGCGATTGATACAGCGAATCAAGGTCGACTTGCCCGACCCCGAGGGGCCACAGAGCACGATCCGCTCGCCTTCGCGGACCTGCAGGTTGATATCACGCAGGACATGGAAGGCGCCGTAGTGCTTGTTCAGGCCTTCGATGTCGATCAGCACCGGCCGCGAGTCGGCTTCGGGGGTAATACTGGCAAGGCTTAGAGGGGCGGTCATGTTGTTGTTCTCCCGCTGAAGTTCTAGTCGAAGCGTGCGGCGCTGTAAGGCGCAGGATCAGTAAACGGCTGTTCGCCGGTGAGCATTTCGGCCAGCAAGCGCCCGGTCACTGGGCCCAGGGTCAGGCCATGGTGGGCGTGCCCGAAGTTGAACCACAGGCCTTTGTGCCTGGGCGCTGGGCCAATCACCGGGCGCATGTCCGGCATGCACGGGCGCCGGCCCAGCCAGGGCTGGTCGTCCAGGCGCTCACCAAGCGCCGGGAACAGCTTGCGGGCCAAGGCTTCGCAGCGCTGCAGCTGGATTTCGTTGGCCGGCGCATCGCTGGCGGCGAACTCGATGCCGGTGGTCAGGCGCACGCCACGGGCCATCGGCGCCAGTACGTAGCCGCCTTGGGTGTCGCAGATCGAATGCTGCAATTGGGCATCGCCACGGGTGGCGTAGTGCATGTGATAGCCACGCTTGATGCCCAGCGGGAAGCGATAGCCCAGCGGTGCGTACAGCTCGGCCGATTGCGGACCAAGGCAGGCGACTACTTCGTCGGCGCTCAGCGCTCCGCGCTGGCTGTCGACCTGCCATTTGCCATCCACCTGGCGCAGGCTACTGGCATCGCCATGCAGGAACTGCCCGCCACGCTGGACGAACAGTGCGGCATAACCACGGGTCAGACCACCTGGGTTGCTGACGGTTTTCGGGTCGAGCCAGTGGATGCCGCCAACGACATCACCTTGCAATTGCTGCTCGCGTGCTTGCAGCTGCTCGCGCTCCAGAAATTCATAGTGCAGGCCATAACGGGCCAGGCCCTTGACCTCTTGTTTGGCCTGGGCGAACAGGGCAGGGTCGCGGAACACCTCGATCCAGCCTTTGGCCTTGACCAGCGCAGCCAGCCCGGCGGCTTCTATCAACGCGTCGTGCTCCTCGACGCTGCGCTGCACCAGCGGCAGCATGTCGGCCGCCGCCGCAGCCAGGCGGCCGGGCGCCGATTGTTGCCAGTAGCGCAGCAGCCAGGGCGCCGCCTTGGGCAAGTGCAGCGGGCTGTAGCGCACATCCGGCTGGCGGTTCAGGCCATAGCGCAGCAGCGCGCCAAGGTTACGCGGGAACGCATAGGGAATGACGCTGGAGCGTTCGATCAGCCCGGCGTTGCCATGGCTGGTGCCGCTGCCCGGCTCGTCGCGGTCGATCAGGATCACCTGACGGCCACGCGCTTGCAGGTGCAGCGCAGTGCTGACGCCGACGATACCGGCGCCCAGGACAAGGGTTTGGCAATGCATGGAGCGTATCCTTCGGTCAGTTCAGGTGGCGGCCCAGGCGGGCTTCCAGGTGTTTCAGGGTGCGCCGGACGATTTCCACGATCAGCAGATAGAGCACCGCCGCCCACAGGTAGATCTGGAAGTCGAAACTGCGCGAGAAGGCCAGCTTGGTCACGCCCATCAGGTCATAGATGGTCACCAGCGAGGCGATGGCGCTGGCCTTGATCATCAGGATCAGCTCGTTACCCAAGGGGCCGATGGCCACCAGCAACGACTGCGGCATGATCACCTTGAAGAAGGTGGTCGAGCGCTTGAGGTTGAGCGCTCGCGCCGCTTCGTACTGCCCCGGGGCGATGGCCAGCAGGCTGCCGCGGAAAATTTCTGCCTGGTAGGCGGCAGTGTTCAGGGTGAAGGCGAGCACGGCGCAGTACCAGGCCTCGCGGAAGAACCACCATAGCCCCAAGTCTTGCCAGAAGCCTTTGAGCGAGCCGAGGCCGTAGTACAGCAAAAACAGCTGGGCCAGCAGTGGCGAGCCACGGAAGAAATAGATGTAGCCAGCAGCCAGGCGGTTGAGCAGTGGCTGCTTGGACATCCGCGCCAGCGCCAGCAGCAGGCCCAGTAGCGCCCCGAGGGTAAACGAGATAGCCACCAGCTTGGCGGTCACCAGCAGGCCATCGATAAAGCGCGGTCCGTAGCGCTCCAGCAGTTCGGGGTCGAGCACCAGCCCCAGCAGTTGTTCGACAGTCATGCCCGTGCTCCTTGCAGGTGACGGCTGCAGCGCCGCTCGATGAAGGCAAACACCCGGCCCGACAGCGCCGAGAACAGCAGGTAGCCCAGGCAGGCCACGCCATAGAAGAACATCGGCTCCTTGGTCACGCTGACCGCCAGGTTGGTCTGGCGCATCAGATCGACCAGGGAGATGGTCGACACCAGCGAAGTGTCCTTGAGCAGCGACAACCAATTGTTGGATAGGCCGGGCAGGGCGATGCGGGTCAACTGCGGCAATACCACCTTGAAGAACCCGGTGCGCTTGCTCAGGCCCAGTGCCGAGCAGGCTTCAAGCTGGCCCTTGGGCAAGGTCTTGAAGGCGGCCAGCCAGATTTCGCTGGAGAAGGCGGCGAACACCAGGCTGAAGGCGATCATCGCCGCGAGGAAGGTATTGATCAGCACCTCGCCTTGATAGCCCATGGCAGCGAGAATCTTCTGCGCAGCGATCTGGCAGCCGTAATAGATGATCAGCAGGGTCAGCAGCTCCGGCAGGCCGCGAAATACCGTGGAAAAAGTGGTTGCCCAGGCCCGTGGCAGGCGTTTGCGCGAGCGGGCGGCAAGGGCCACAGCCAGGCCAAGTGGCAGGCCAATAGGCAGACAAGCCAGGGCCAGCGACACAGTCACCAGGGCGCCGGCGAGCAGCGCCTGGCCCCAGCCACCGCTGGCGAAAGACAGCAAGGACAGTTGATCGAACATGGGTGTTTCCCCACTTGCAATGAGTGCATGCGAACGTGCGCGGGAGCGGGCTTGCCCCGTGATGGCGCCCGTCAGGCGCCTAGGCTGAGCCCGCTGCCACGCAAATGTCCTGGTGGTCAGTTATAGATGTCGAACTCGAAGTACTTGCTGGCGATCTTCTGATAAGTGCCATTGGCGACGATCTCGCCTAGGGCCTTGTTCAGTCGCTCGCGCAGCGCCTCGTCGTCCTTGCGCACGGCGATGGCGGCATCGGCTTTGGTCTTGCTGACATCACCGAGGATCTTGCAGCAGTCCTGGCCGTTCTTTTTCTGCCAGTCGAGCAGGGGGAACTTGTCGGCGATCACCCCGTCCAGGCGCCCGGCAGCGAGGTCGGCGTTGGCCTCATCCATGGTCGGGTAGAGCTTCACATCGGCGCCGGCCTTGGCGTACACGTCCTCGGCGTAGATCGCCTGGGTCGAGGACGACTGGGCGCCAACGGTGTAGCCTTTGAAGTCGGTCTGGGCGTCGCTGATCGGGCTGTCCTTGGCGACCGCGACGGTCAGCGGGGTGCGGTAATAGTGGTTGGTGAAGGCGATCTTCTTGCGCCGCTCCTCGGTGTCGATCATCGAGGCGACCACAGCATCGTATTTGCGCGCCATCAGCGCCGGAATGATGCCTTCCCAGTCTTGCGCGACCAGCGTGCACTCGACTTTCATCTGCTCGCACAGGGCGTGGGTGATATCGATATCGAAACCGTGCAGCTTGTTGTCGGCATCGACATAGTTGAACGGCGGATAAGCGCCTTCAGTGGCGAAACGCAGGGTCTCGGCGCTGGCAGTCCCCGCCAGCAGCAGGGCGCACGCACCCACCATAGCCATGGTCTTGTTCATCTTGCACCTCTAGGGTTGCTCGCTTGCTATTGTTGTTTTCCCGCCGGCCACGAGGTGTAGCCGACGAACTCGTTATGTAGAGCGGCAGTCGCTTCCAAGCGCTTTTCAACATCAGGCCCGAGTTTCTTGCAGACCTCGTTGACCATCAGGTGCACCCACGACAGCATCGCCGAGGTGGATTCCCAGAACAGATTGAACTCGGTGGGGATGCGAAATACCTCGTCGGCATTGGCATCGGCCCAGTCACAGAAGGTGTCGGTCACCAGCGTGACCGGAATGCCCGCCTGGCGTGCCTTCTGGCACAGCATCAGGGCGTGGCGTGAATAGCGGCGCGCCTCGAAGACCACCAGCGCACTGTGGTCTGGGCGGCCGAGCAGGACCTCGCCAAAGTGCCCGGCGCTGCCGTCGACCACCTGCACGCCATCGCGCAGGTAGTGCAGCAGGTGGGTCATGCATTGGGCGACGCCGCGCTCGGTCTGAAACCCGGCGATGAACACCCGGGGCCGTTGTGCCAGGCGCTGGGCAACCTGGTGCCAGGCCTCAGTGCGGCTGTACTCATGCACCCGCACCAGCGCGGCGATTTCCAGCTCCAGGCTGCCGCTGCTTTGACTGTCGTCGTGCTTCTGGCGATATTCTTGCAAACGGTCACCCACCAGCCATGGGCCATCGCCCAGGTCGCTTTGCAGGTCTTGCTTGAGCGCCTTCAAGTGGGCATAGCCGAGCGAGCGGCAGAAACGGCCAACGCTGGATTCGCTGACGCCAAGCTTTTCGGCGATGCTCGCCGAAGTCTGGAACGGCAGTTCGTGCAGGTTGCCGAGCATGTAGCTGGCGATCTTGCGGCCCGAGGCGGCAGCACTGTGCAGGCTGTGCTCCAGGCGTTGCTTGATCGATTGGCTCATGACGTGCTCCGGGCTGGGTGAGGCGTGAAATAGAAAATGGATCTTTTCTGTCATCAAGTCAACATTTGACAGATAGCTGTCACATGCATGAAAGTTTTTGTCATTGCCAGCGCTGTTGCCATTGCGTTTCCAATAATTCCAAAAAGGAGCTTCAGATGTCCGCACCCTCCACCAGCGCAGTCGTGCGCGTGCCGTTTGCCCAATTGCAGGCGTTGCTGAAAGCGATCCTCGAGCGCCATGGTTGCAGCCAGCAAGTCGCCAGTGCTCTGGCGTTCAACTGCGCCAGTGCCCAGCGTGACGGCGCCCATAGCCATGGCGTGTTCCGCATTCCCGGCTACGTCTCGACCCTGGCCAGTGGCTGGGTCAACGGCAAGGCCGTCGCGCAGGTCAGTGATGTGGCGTCGGGGTATGTCCGGGTCGATGCCGGCGGTGGCTTTGCCCAGCCCGCGCTGGCTGCGGCGCGCGCGCTGCTGGTCGAGAAGGCGCGCAGCGCCGGGATTGCTGTGCTGGCGATTCACAATTCGCACCATTTCGCGGCCCTATGGCCGGATGTCGAGCCGTTCGCCGATGAGGGCCTGGTGGCGCTCAGCGTGGTCAACAGCATGACCTGCGTGGTGCCCCATGGCGCCAGCAAGCCGCTGTTCGGCACCAACCCGATTGCCTTCGCTGCGCCGTGCGCCGGGACTGACCCGATCGTCTTCGACATGGCTACCAGCGCCATGGCCCATGGCGATGTGCAGATCGCGGCGCGCGCCGGTCAGCAACTGCCGCTGGGCATGGGGGTGGATGCCAATGGCCAGCCGACCACCGACCCCAAGGCGATTCTTGAAGGTGGCGCGCTATTGCCGTTTGGCGAGCACAAGGGCTCGGCGCTGTCGATGATGGTCGAGTTGCTGGCGGCGGCATTGACCGGCGGCAACTTCTCCTGGGAGTTCGATTGGAACGGTCATCCGGGGGCGAAGACGCCGTGGACTGGGCAGCTGATCATCGTCATTGACCCAAGCAAGGCCGAGGGTGATCGCTTTGCCCAGCGCAGCCGCGAGCTGGTTGCCCAGATGCAAGCGGTGGGGTTGACGCGCATGCCGGGTGAGCGGCGTTATCGCGAGCGTGAGGTGGCTGAGCGTGAAGGGGTGGCGTTGACCGAGCAGGAGTTGCACGAGCTCAAGGCAATGGCTGGCTGAACGGGCGCTATCGCGGGGCAAGCCCGCTCCTACTAGTAGTCGTGCAAGGGACACACCTGGCGGGTCGTGCAGCCTTGCACTGACTCTGTTGCACCAAGGTGATGTTCCTTGGGCGCAACTGCGGGTATCCTCGCTCAAGCATTTCCGAACTGTCCTGATTCAAGGAGCTGTGCGCTGTGTTCAAACATGTCGATGCCTATGCCGGCGATCCGATCCTCTCGTTGATGGAAACCTTCAAGGCCGACCCGCGTGCCGACAAGGTCAACCTGAGTATCGGCCTGTACTACGATGAGGCCGGCGTCGTGCCGCAGCTGGCGGCCGTGGCCGAGGTGGAAAAGCGCCTGGCCGGTCAGCCCCATGAAGCTTCGCTGTACCTGCCGATGGAAGGTCTGGCCAGCTACCGCCAGGCGATCCAGGCACTGCTGTTCGGTACCGATCATCCGGCCGTCGCTGGCGGGCGGGTTGCCACCGTGCAGACGGTCGGTGGCTCCGGCGCGCTGAAAGTCGGCGCCGACTTCCTCAAGCGCTACTTCCCGCAGTCCGAAGTCTGGGTGAGCAATCCGACCTGGGACAACCACCGGGCAATCTTCGAAGGCGCGGGATTCAAGGTCAACACCTACCCGTACTTCGATGCGAGCACCCGTGGAGTGGACTTTGCCGGCATGCTGGCAACCCTGCAGAGCCTGGCACCCAACAGCGTGGTGCTGCTGCACCCGTGCTGCCACAACCCGACCGGTGTCGACCTGGACCAGAGCCAATGGCAGCAAGTGGTCGAAGTGGTCAAGGCGCGTGAGCTGATTCCGTTCCTGGATATCGCCTATCAAGGCTTTGGCCAAGGCCTGGTTCAAGACGCCTACGCCATTCGCGAAATGGCCCGTGCCGGTGTCCCGTGCCTGGTCAGCAATTCGTTCTCGAAAATCTTCTCGCTGTATGGCGAGCGGGTAGGGGGCCTGTCGGTGGTCTGTGACGACCAGGCGACTGCGCAGAGCGTGCTGGGTCAGCTCAAGGCCACCGTGCGCCGCAACTACTCCAGCCCACCGGCATTTGGTGCGCAGTTGGTAGCCGGCGTACTGAACGATGCCGAGCTCAATGCCCAGTGGACGGCGGAAGTCGAAGTGATGCGCAAGCGTATCCTGCAAATGCGCCAGGGCCTGGTCGATCTGCTCGGCGAGCTGTTGCCAGGTCAGGACTTCCAGTTCTTCCTCGAGCAGCGTGGCATGTTCAGCTACACCGGTTTCAACGTCGAGCAAGTGCGCCGTCTGCGCGACGAGTTCGGCGTTTACCTGATCGACAGCGGCCGGGTCTGCATGTCGGGGCTGCGCCCAGACAACCTGCGCCGTGTGGCCGAGGCGTTCGCCGCGGTTCAGAAGTAAATCGTTTGGGGCCGCTACGCGCCCCTTCGCGGGCAAGCCCGCTCCCACAGGTATAGCGCTCATCTTCAAAGTGGCGCGGGCCCTGTGGGAGCGGGCTTGCCCGCGAAGGGGCGCGTAGCGGCCCCATCATTTCACCCATTCTTGCAGCTCATGTCGCCTTTTCCTGTCATGACAAGTGCAACCGTCCCTCGGACGGGGCTTCGCAAGTGCAACCTTTCAGTGCACAATCGCGCCCCTCTTTTCGGTTGAGGTGTGCGATCCCTCTGTTTCGCCACTCTCAGCCTGTTGCAGTCTTGCGAGTGGAGTTGCACCCGGAATGAATGAGCAGGCCCAAGGCGTTGAACAACGCTTCGAACAATCGTCCCCCGCCGTCCTCGGCAGCTGGTCGCGTCAAGACACTACCTGGATGCTGGGCCTGTTTGGCACGGCTATCGGCGCCGGAACCCTGTTCCTGCCGATCAACGCAGGCCTGGGCGGCTTCTGGCCGCTGCTGATCCTGGCGATCCTCGCATTCCCCATGACTTACTACGCACACCGCGGCCTGACCCGCTTTGTCCTGTCCGGACGCAGCGGCGACATCACCGAGGTGGTCGAAGAGCATTTCGGCATCAAGGCCGGTGCACTGATCACCATCCTGTACTTCTTCGCCATCTTCCCGATCCTGCTGATCTACAGCGTGGCGTTGACCAACACGGTCACCAGCTTCATGCAGCACCAGCTGCACATGACCCCACCACCGCGCGCGCTGCTGTCGTTCGTGCTGATCCTCGGCCTGCTGGCGATCGTGCGCTGCGGCGAGCAGGCCACGGTCAAGGTCATGAGCCTGCTGGTGTACCCGTTCATCGTTGCCCTGGCGCTGCTGGCGCTGTACCTGGTGCCGCACTGGAGTGGTGGCATCCTCGACACCGCCATGCAGGTGCCGTCCGGCTCGGCCTTCCTGCACACCGTGTGGCTGGCGATTCCGGTGATGGTGTTCTCCTTCAACCACTCGCCGATCATCTCGGCGTTCGCCGTCGACCAGAAGCGTCGCTATGGCGAACATGCCGATCAGCGCAGCGGGCAGATCCTCTCGCGCGCCCACCTGCTGATGGTGGCCATGGTGCTGTTCTTCGTGTTCAGCTGCGTACTGACCCTGGACAGCGCTCAACTGGCTGAAGCCAAGGCGCAGAACCTGTCGATTCTGTCGTACCTGGCCAACCACTTCAGCAATCCGACTATCGCCTTTGCCGCGCCATTGATTGCCTTCATTGCCATCGCCAAGTCGTTCCTGGGTCACTACATTGGCGCCAGCGAAGGCCTTAAAGGCATCATCAGCAAGGCCGGCCTGCGTCCAGGTGCCAAGGCCCTGGATCGCATGGTCGCCGCGCTGATGCTGGTGGTGTGCTGGATCGTCGCCACGCTCAACCCGAGCATCCTGGGCATGATCGAATCACTCGGCGGGCCGATCATCGCCGTGCTGCTGTTCCTGATGCCGATGTACGCCATCCGCAAAGTGCCGTCGATGCGCAAGTACAGTGGCGCGATGTCCAATGTGTTCGTGGTGGTGGTGGGTCTGGTCGCCATTACCTCGGTGGTCTACTCGCTGGTAGACAGCCTGCTGGGCTGATCGCGTTATTGTTGTAAGAAATGTCCGGGTCGGCTGTCGCCACCCGGACATTTTTATGTGCGGCCATAGGCTTGGGCGCAGCTTCATGCTTAACTCAGTGTCCTTTCCAAACCCCGTATAAGGATTACGCTCATGGCTCAAGTGACCCTCAAAGGCAACCCGGTTCAGGTCAAAGGTGTCCTGCCGAAGGCTGGCGCCCAGGCTCCGGCCTTCTCGCTGGTTGGTGCGGACCTGTCTGACCAGTCGCTGAAGGACTTCGCCGGCAAGCGCAAGGTGCTGAACATCTTCCCAAGCGTCGATACCCCCACTTGCGCCACCTCGGTACGCAAGTTCAACGCCCAGGCCAATGACCTGGCCAACACCGTAGTGCTGTGCGTGTCGGCTGACCTGCCGTTCGCCCAAGCGCGTTTCTGCGGCGCCGAAGGCCTGGAAAACGTCAAGAACCTGTCGACCCTGCGTGGTCGTGAGTTCCTCGAAAACTACGGCGTGGCCATTGCTGACGGCCCGCTGGCTGGCCTGGCTGCCCGCGCAGTAGTGGTGCTGGACGAAAACGATAAAGTCCTGCACAGCGAACTGGTTGGCGAGATCGCTGAAGAGCCGAACTACGAAGCAGTGCTGGCTGTCCTGAAGTAATCGCTTATTGGGGCTGCGCAGCGGCCTCAATAGTATCTAAGCAACACCCTGAAACGGCCTGGAACGATTTCCAGGCCGTTTTCATTTAAAGTTCATCGTTTTAGCAACGTCAGCCAAAGGTAAATGCCTGGTAAAGCCGCTTTGCTAAACCGGTCTCAATGCTTATCGTTCACCCTCCCACGTCGCCGTTTCCGAACAAGGTTCGTTCAACCCATGCAAGCTTCCGTCTCCCGCTCCCCTCGTCGCTGGCTCATCGGCCTGCTGATCCTGCTACTGGTGGCCTTGTTGGCCTGGTGGCTGTGGCCCGCTGCGTCGACCTCCAAGGAACCGGCCGGGCGCATGGGGAAAAATGGCCGCCCAGGCTTTGGTGGCTCGACCGAGGCGGTGCCGGTGCGAGTCGAACCGGTGCAGATCGGCGATTTCCCGCTGTATTACAAGGCGTTGGGCACGGTCACGGCGAACAACACGGTCAATGTGCGCAGCCGCGTTGCCGGTGAGCTGGTCAAGATCCATTTCAAGGAAGGCCAGCAGGTCAAGGCAGGCGATCTGCTCGCCGAGATCGATCCGCGCAGCTACCGCATCGCCTTGCAACAGGCCGAAGGCACGCTGGCGCAAAACCAGGCGCAGCTGAACAATGCCCTGGTCGATGTAGCGCGCTATAAAGGCCTGTACGCCGAAGACAGCATCGCCAAGCAAACTCTGGACACCGCCCAAGCGCAGGTGGCGCAGTTCCAGGGCTTGGTCAAGACCAACCAGGCAGCGGTAAGCGATGCCCGGCTGAACCTCGAATTCACCCAGATCCGCGCACCGATCAACGGGCGCTTGGGCCTGCGTCAGCTCGACCTGGGCAACCTGGTTGCCGCTAACGACACCACCGCGCTGGTGGTCATCACCCAGACCGAGCCGATCAGCGTCGCCTTCACCCTGCCGGAAACCGAGCTGAGCACCGTGCTCGAGCGCTATCGCAGCGGCGCGGCGTTGCCGGTCGAGGCCTGGGACCGTGGCGACAGCAAGTTGCAGGCCACCGGTGTACTCGGCAGCCTGGATAACCAGATCGACACCACCACCGGCACCCTCAAATTCAAGGGCCGTTTCGAAAACAAGGACCAGGCCCTGTTCCCCAACCAGTTCGTCAACGTGCGCCTGCTCGCCGATACCCTCAAGCAGGTGGTGATGGCCCCAGCCGCGGCGATCCAGTTCGGTAACGAAGGCACTTTCGCCTACGTGGTCAACGCGCAGAACACCATCAATGTGCGCAAGCTCAAGGTCGGTGCCAGCGATGGCGAACGCAGTGTGATCCTCGAAGGCCTGGCTGCCGGTGATCGATTGGTGCTGGAAGGCACCGACCGCCTGCGCGAAGGCAGCAAGGTCGAAGTGGTCGAAGACAGCTCGCAAGTGCCGACCACCCCCGGTCAGCATTTGCAGGGCCAGGACGCCAATGGCGCGATCGAGGCCGGTAAGTCGGACAAGGCGGGCGCATGAACCTCTCGCGCCTGTTCATCCTGCGACCAGTCGCCACCACGCTGAGCATGCTGGCCATCGTCCTGGCCGGCCTGATCGCCTACAAGCTGCTGCCAGTCGCGGCCTTGCCCCAGGTCGACTACCCGACAATCCGGGTCATGACCCTGTACCCCGGTGCCAGTCCGCAGGTGATGACCAGCGCGGTCACCGCGCCGCTTGAGCGCCAGTTCGGCCAGATGCCAGGCCTGACCCAGATGGCCTCGACCAGTTCCGGCGGCGCCTCGGTGTTGACCCTGCGCTTTAGCCTGGACATGAACATGGACGTCGCCGAGCAGCAGGTGCAGGCTGCGATCAACGCCGCCAGCAATCTGTTGCCCAGCGACCTGCCGGCCCCCCCGGTGTACAACAAGGTCAACCCGGCCGATACCCCGGTGCTGACCCTGGCCATCTCGTCCAAGACCATGCCGCTGCCCAAGCTCAACGACCTGGTCGATACCCGTGTGGCGCAAAAGCTCGCCCAGATCAGCGGCGTGGGCATGGTCAGCATCGCTGGCGGCCAGCGCCAGGCAGTGCGGATCAAGGTCAACGTCGACGCCTTGGCCGCCAACGGCCTCAACCTGGATGACGTGCGCACCTTGATCGGCGCCTCCAACGTCAACCAGCCCAAGGGCAACTTCGACGGCCCGACCCGGGTGTCGATGCTCGATGCCAACGACCAGCTGCGTTCGCCCGAGGAATACGCCAACCTCATCCTCGCCTACACCAATGGCGCGCCGCTGCGCCTGAAGGACGTCGCCGAAATCGTCGATGGCGCTGAAAACGAGCGCCTGGCGGCTTGGGCCAACGAGAACCAGGCGGTGCTGCTCAATATCCAGCGCCAGCCGGGGGCCAACGTCATTGAAGTGGTCGATCGGATCAAGGATTTGCTGCCATCGATCACCGACAACCTGCCGGCCGGCCTGGATGTAATGGTACTCACCGACCGCACCCAGACCATCCGCGCCGCCGTTACCGATGTGCAGCACGAGCTGCTGATCGCCATCGTCCTGGTGGTGATGGTTACCTTCGTGTTCCTGCGCCGCTTCAGTGCGACCATCATTCCCTCGATTGCCGTGCCGCTGTCGTTGATCGGCACCTTCGGTGTGATGTACCTGGCGGGCTTTTCCATCAACAACCTGACCCTGATGGCCCTGACCATCGCCACCGGCTTCGTGGTGGACGATGCCATCGTCATGCTGGAGAACATCTCCCGGCACATCGAGGAGGGCGAGACGCCGATGCAGGCGGCGCTCAAGGGCGCGCGGCAGATTGGCTTTACCCTGATCTCGCTGACCTTCTCGCTGATTGCCGTACTGATCCCGCTGCTGTTCATGGCCGACGTGGTCGGCCGGCTGTTCCGTGAGTTCGCCATCACCTTGGCCGTGGCCATCCTGATTTCCCTGGTGGTGTCGCTGACCTTGACCCCGATGATGTGCGCGCGCTTGCTCAAGCGCGAGCCCAAGGAGCAAGAGCAGAGCCGCTTCTATCGTGCCAGCGGCGCGTGGATCGACTGGCTGATCGAGCACTATGGGCGGGGCCTGCAGTGGGTCCTCAAGCACCAGCCGCTGACGTTGCTGGTGGCGGTCGGCAGCCTGGTGCTGACTGTGTTTCTCTACATGATCGTGCCCAAGGGCTTCTTCCCTGTGCAGGACACCGGGGTGATCCAGGGCATCTCCGAAGCGCCGCAATCGACCTCGTTCGCCGCCATGAGCGAGCGCCAGCAGGCGCTGAGCAAGGTCATTCTGCAAGACCCTTCGGTGCAGAGCCTGTCCTCGTATATCGGCGTCGATGGCGACAACGCCACGCTCAACAGTGGCCGTCTGCTGATCAACCTCAAGCCCCACGGCGAGCGCGACGTCACTGCCAGCCAGGTGATCGATCGCCTGCAACCGCAGGTCGACAAGCTGGTGGGTATTCGCTTGTTCATGCAGCCAGTGCAGGATTTGAGCATCGAAGACCGGGTCAGTCGCACCCAGTATCAGTTCAGCCTGTCCTCACCAGACGCAGACATGCTTGCGCAGTGGAGCGGCAAGCTGGTCCAGGCCCTGCAACAGCGCGCCGAACTGCGCGATGTCGCCAGCGACCTGCAAGACAAGGGCCTACAGGTCTACCTGGTGATCGACCGCGACATGGCCAGCCGCCTGGGCATCAACGTGGCGCAGATCACCAATGCCTTGTACGACGCCTTCGGCCAACGCCAGATATCCACCATCTATACCCAGGCCAGCCAGTACCGCGTGGTGCTGCAGTCGCAGGCTGCGGCCAACATCGGCCCGGCAGCGTTGGAGTCGATCCACGTCAAGGCCAGCGACGGTGGCCAGGTGCGCCTCTCGGCCCTGGCGCGTATCGAGCAGCGCCAGGCGCAGCTGGCGATCTCGCACATCGGCCAGTTCCCGGCGGTGATGATGTCGTTCAACCTGGCGCCAGGCGTGGCCTTGGGCGAGGCAGTCCAGGCCATCGAGCAGGTGCAGCAGGACATCGGCATGCCCCTTGGCGTACAGACCCGTTTCCAAGGCGCCGCCGAAGCCTTCCAGGCTTCGCTGTCGAGCACCTTGCTGTTGATCCTGGCGGCGGTGGTGACCATGTACATCGTGCTTGGCGTGCTCTACGAGAGCTACATCCATCCGGTGACTATCCTCTCGACCTTGCCGTCGGCAGCGGTCGGCGCGTTGCTGGCGTTGATCCTCAGCGGTAATGACCTGGGCATGATCGCGATCATCGGCATCATCCTGCTGATCGGTATCGTCAAGAAGAACGCCATCATGATGATCGACTTCGCCCTGGAGGCCGAGCGCAATCAAGGCATGGCGCCGCAAGAGGCGATCTACCAGGCCGCGCTGCTGCGCTTCCGACCGATCCTGATGACCACCCTGGCCGCGTTGTTTGGCGCGGTGCCGTTGATGCTCGCCACCGGCTCCGGTGCCGAGCTGCGTCAGCCGCTGGGCCTGGTGATGGTCGGCGGGTTGCTGGTCAGCCAGGTGCTGACCCTGTTCACCACGCCGGTCATCTACCTGTACTTCGACCGCCTGGCGCGCCGCTGGCGTCCGGCTGCTGACGCCAAGCAGGCCGAGGCATGAATCTCTCCGGTCCTTTCATCCGCCGGCCAGTGGCGACCATGCTGCTGAGCCTGGCGATCATGCTGCTCGGTGGCGTGAGCTTCGGCTTGCTACCGGTGGCGCCGCTGCCGCAGATGGACTTCCCAGTGATCGTGGTGTCGGCCAACCTGTCGGGCGCAAGCCCCGAGGTCATGGCTTCCACCGTAGCCACGCCACTGGAGCGCAAGCTCGGTGCCATCGCCGGGGTCACCACCCTGACCAGTAGCTCCAACCAGGGCTCGACCCGGGTGATCATCGGTTTCGAGCAAGGCCGCGATATCGATGGCGCGGCACGCGAGGTGCAGGCGGCGATCAACGCCACCCGCAACCTGCTGCCAAGCGGCATGCGCAGCATGCCCACCTACAAGAAGATCAACCCATCGCAGGCGCCGATCATGGTCCTGTCGTTGACCTCCGACGTCTTGCAGAAGGGCCAGCTGTATGACCTGGCCGACACCATCCTGTCGCAAAGCCTGGCCCAGGTCAGCGGGGTAGGGGAAGTGCAGATCGGCGGCAGCTCGCTGCCGGCGGTGCGCATCTCGCTGGAGCCACAGCTACTCAACCAATACGCGCTGTCGCTCGATGAAGTGCGCACGGCGGTGGCCAACGCCAACCAGCGCCGGCCGATGGGCTTTGTCGAAGACGCCGAGCGCAATTGGCAGGTGCGCGCCAATGACCAGTTGGAGAAAGCCAAGGACTACGCGCCGCTGGTGATTCGCCAGAGCGATGGCTCGATCCTGCGCTTGTCTGATGTGGCGACCATCACCGACAGCGTCGAGAACCGTTACAACAGCGGCTTCTTCAACGACCAGAGCGCGGTGTTGCTGGTGATCAACCGGCAGAACAACGCCAACATCATCGAAACCGTCGAGCAGATCAAGGCGCAGTTGCCGGCCCTGGAATCGCTGCTGCCGGCCAGCGTCAAGCTGAACATCGCCATGGACCGCTCGCCGGTGATCAAGGCGACCCTCAAGGAAGCCGAGCACACCTTGTTGATCGCGGTGGTGCTGGTGATCCTGGTGGTGTACCTGTTCCTCGGCAACCTGCGCGCCTCGCTGATCCCAAGCCTGGCGGTGCCGGTGTCGTTGGTCGGCACGTTCGCGGTCATGTACCTGTGCGGGTTTTCCCTGAACAACCTGTCGCTGATGGCGCTGATTCTGGCCACCGGCCTGGTGGTGGACGATGCCATCGTGGTGCTGGAGAACATCTCCCGGCATATCGAGAACGGCGAGCCACCGATGCGCGCGGCGTTCCTCGGCGCCAAGGAAGTGGGCTTCACCCTGCTGTCGATGAACGTCTCGCTGGTGGCGGTGTTCGTCTCGATCCTGTTCATGGGCGGTATCGTGCGCAGCCTGTTCCAGGAGTTTTCCATCACCCTGGCCGCAGCGATCATCGTCTCGCTGGTGGTATCGCTGACCCTCACGCCGATGCTCTGCGCGCGCTGGTTGCGCCCGCACCAGCAGGAGCAGAACCGCTTGCAACGCTGGAGCGACAAGGTTCACCAGCGCATGGTCGCCGGTTACGACCGCAGCCTGGGTTGGGTCTTGCGTCATCGCCGCCTGACCCTGCTCAGCTTGCTGGTGACCATCGGGGTCAACGTCGCCCTGTACGTAGTGGTGCCCAAGACCCTGATGCCGCAGCAGGACACCGGCCAGCTGATGGGCTTCATCCGCGGCGACGACGGTTTGTCGTTCACCGTGATGCAGCCGAAGATGGAGGTCTACCGCCGCGCGCTGCTCGCAGACCCGGCCGTGCAGAGCGTGGCCGGCTTCATTGGTGGCAATAGCGGCACCAACAACGCCATGGTCCTGGTACGTCTCAAGCCGATTGCCGAACGCAAGCTCAACGCCCAGCAGGTGATCGAGCGCCTGCGCAAGGAAATGCCCAAAGTGCCAGGCGGGCGGCTTTACCTGATGGCCGACCAGGACTTGCAATTGGGCGGCGGCGGGCGCGACCAGACCACCTCGCAGTACCTGTATACCCTGCAAAGTGGTGACCTGGCGGCATTGCGCGAGTGGTTCCCGAAAGTCACCGCGGCCTTGCGCGCACTGCCTGAGCTGACCGCCATCGACGCCCGTGATGGCGCCGGCACCCAGCAAGTGACCCTGGTCGTCGACCGCGATCAGGCCAAGCGCCTGGGCATCGACATGGAAATGGTCACCAGCGTGCTCAACAACGCCTACAGCCAGCGGCAGATATCGACCATCTACGACAGCCTCAACCAGTACCAGGTCGTGCTGGAGATCAACCCCAAGTATGCCTGGGACCCGAGCACCCTGGAGCAAGTCCAGGTGATCACCGCGGACGGCGCACGCGTGCCGCTGTCGGCCTTCGCCCGCTACGAGAACAGCCTGGCCAATGACCGCGTCAGCCACGAGGGCCAGTTCGCCGCCGAAGACATCGCCTTCGACGTTGCCGAAGGCTACAGCCCCGACCAGGCGATGGCCGCGGTGGAGAGGGCAGTGGCCAAGCTTGGTCTGCCCGAGGAAGTGATCGCCAAGCTCGGTGGCACCGCCGATGCCTTTACCAAGACCCAGGAAGGCCAGCCGCTGATGATCCTTGGCGCGCTGGTGCTGGTTTACCTGGTGCTGGGCATTCTCTACGAGAGCTACATCCACCCGCTGACCATTCTTTCGACCTTGCCTTCGGCCGGCGTCGGCGCGTTGTTGGCGTTGTACGTCACCGGTGGCGAGTTCAGCCTGATCTCGCTGCTTGGCCTGTTCCTGTTGATCGGCGTGGTGAAGAAGAACGCCATCCTGATGATCGACCTGGCCCTGCAATTGGAGCGTCAGCAAGGCATGAGCCCGGAGGAGTCGATCCGCCGCGCGTGCCTGCTGCGTCTGCGGCCGATCCTGATGACCACCATCGCCGCCATTCTCGGCGCGCTGCCGTTGATGCTCAGCAGCGCCGAAGGTGCCGAGATGCGCCAGCCATTGGGCCTGACCATCATTGGCGGTCTGGTGTTCAGCCAGGTCCTGACCCTTTACACAACGCCGGTGGTCTACCTCTACCTCGACCGCCTGCGTCACCGATTCAACCGTTGGCGCGGCGTGCGCACCGACGCCGCTCTGGATACCCCGCTATGAACTTTGCCCAGACCCCACTTCACCGTGCCCTGCAGCAGCTGGGCCGTGGCCGCGGCTCGCGACTGCTCGGCGCCAGCCTGTGCGCATTGATGCTCAGTGCCTGTACCTTGAGCCCCGACTACCATCGGCCGGAGCTGGCCACGCCTGCGCAATTCAAGCAGGCCGAAGGCTGGACCCAGGCCAATCCCTCCGACGCCATTGCCCGTGGCGCCTGGTGGGAGCTGTATGGCGATGCCGGGCTCAATGCCCTGGTCGAAGAACTCAACCGCAGCAACCAGACCGTTGCCCAGTACGAGGCCCAGTACCGCCAGGCGACCGCACTGATTCGCAGCAGCCGCGCTTCGCTGTTCCCCAGCCTCGATCTGTCGGCCGGCAAGACCCGTTCGGCGCAAGGTACCGGCAGTAGCAGCTCAAGCCTGTCGAACAATAGCAGCGGCATCCGCAACACCTACAACGCCCAGCTCGGCGTCAGTTGGGAGATCGACCTGTGGGGCAAGCTGCGCGAGACGCTCAATGCCAACGAAGCCAGCGCGCAAGCCAGCTTTGCCGACTTGGCGGCGATTCGCCTGAGCTTGCAGTCGGAACTGGTGCAGAACTACCTGCAACTGCGCGTCATCGATGAGCAGAAGCGCTTGTTGGAGGCCACCGTCGCTGCCTATGAGCGTTCGCTGAAAATGACCGAGAACCAGTACCGCGCCGGTGTTTCCGGCCCGGATGCGGTGGCCCAGGCGCGCACCCAGCTCAAAAGCACCCAGGCCGACCTGATCGACCTGATCTGGCAGCGCGCGCAGTACGAGAACGCCATTGCCGTGCTGATGGGTAAGGCCCCGGCCGATTTCGCCTTGGCTGACAGCAAGTCGATTCCGGCCTTGCCGCAGATTCCCGTTTCGCTGCCCTCGCAGCTACTGGAACGGCGCCCCGATATCGCCTCGGCGGAGCGCAACGTCATGGCGGCCAACGCCAATATCGGCGTGGCGCGTGCGGCGTACTTCCCAGACCTGAGCCTGAGCATGAGCGGCGGCTATTCGAGCAGCAGCTTCAGCAACTGGATCGAGCTGCCCAACCGCTATTGGTCGGTGGGGCCATCGCTGGCCATGACCTTGTTCGATGCCGGTAAGCGCAGCGCCGAGGTCGATCGCACCGTCGCGGTGTATGACCAGACCGTGGCGCAGTATCGCCAGACCGTGCTCGACGGCTTCAAAGAGGTCGAGAACTACCTGGTCCAGCTCAAGGTCTACGGCGACGAGGCGGTGGTACGCCAGGAGGCGCTGGACGCTGCCCGTGAGTCGCTGCGCCTGACCGAGAACCAGTATCGCGCTGGGTTGATTGGCTATCTGGATGTGGTCAATGTGCAGACCACTGCCCTGAGTAACGAGCGCAGTGTGTTGACCCTGTTGCAAGGGCGGCTGGTGGCCAGTGTGCAGTTGATTGCCGCGCTGGGTGGCGGTTGGGATGCCGAGCAGGCCTTCGCCGAGGCTGAGCGCGCCCAGGACTGATGAGGTAGCGGTTGCTGGCCCTGCAGATTTGCTTCAGCTACGCCCCGGCAGCTCAACCTGCGCAATCAGCCCTGAGCCGCTGCCATTGCGCAGGGTCAGCTCGCCGCCTTGCTCGCGCACGATCGCCCGCGCTGCCGACAGGCCCAGGCCCACCCCGCCGGTGTCGCGGTTACGCGAGCCCTCAAGGCGAAAGAACGGATCGAACACGCGCTGCAGGGCGGGTTCGGGAATCCCCGGCCCTTGGTCGCTAACCTCGATGCGCACGGCTTGCTCGTCACTGCTCAGGTCAATGCGCGGCTGTCGGCCATACTTCACCGCATTGTCCAGCAGGTTGACGATCACACGCTTGATGCTCAGCGGCCGGCCGTCATACACCAGGTGCGCAGGGCCGGCGAAGTCGACGGCAATGCCCTGGTCGCGGTAGTCGTCGATGATGGTTTGCAGCAGCTCCGACAGATCGAACGCGGTGCTCTGCTCCAGCGCGGTGTCTTCGCGGAAAAACGCCAGGGCGGCGTTGATCATCGACTGCATTTCTTCGACATCGCGAATCAGTTTGCGCTGGTGATCGAGGTCTTCCATGAACTCGCTGCGCAAGCGCATCCGCGTCAACGGCGCACGCAGGTCGTGGGAGATGGCTGCGAGCATGTGAGTGCGCTCAGCGATGAAATGCTGAATCTGCGCCTGCATGGTGTTGAAGGCGATGATCGCCTGGCGGATTTCGTGGGGGCCTTCAAGCTTGATCGGTGGCGCGCTTAAATCACCTCCAAAGCGCCGGGCCGCACCGGCAAAGCGCTGCAGGGGCTTGGCCAGTTGGTGGGTGGCGATCCAGGCGACCAGCAAGGTGGCGATCAGCCCCAGGGCGATGATCACGCCAATACGGGCCGGCAAGTTCAAACCCCAGCTGCGCTCAGGTGGCACGAACGACAGCCAGCTGCCATCGCCGAACTCGATCAGCACGGCATACCGCGCCTGGACGCTGCCGCTGGGCCAGTCACTGGGCCGGTAGACTTCGATTTCCCGCTGATTGCCGAGCAATTGGCGCAGCACGGGCACTTTGCCGGGGTCGACCTGCGCGCCACCCGGCGGCAAATCGAATGCGCGGCGCTCGGCTTGCCATTGCACCTGCAGCATGGGGCTGCTGGCGGCATTGGCCAACTGCGGGCGCAGGGGCGCCGGGGCGGCTTCGATCACCCGCGCGGTGGCGGCAATCTGGTCGAGCAAACCTGTGCGGTCGATCGGCGGCCGCGCCCAGATGCCTGCCACCTGCACGAACAGGGCATTGAGGGCCAACGAGATCAGCATCGCCAGCAGGATAGTCAGGGCAATGCGCCGGTTGAGGGTATCGCGGCGCCAGCGCGGTGTAGTCACGAGCGGCTAACCTTGGCGGTGAACATGTAACCGCCGTTGCGCACGGTGCGGATCAGGTCCGGACGCTTGCTGTCGGGCTCGATCTTGCGCCGCAGGCGGCTGACCTGCACGTCGATGCTGCGGTCATAAGCGTCGTGGCCTTGGCCGTGGGTGAGGTCGATCAGTTGCTCGCGGGTGAGGATGCGCTGTGGATGCTCGAGAAACACCAGCAACAGATCGAACTCACCGCCAGACAGTGGGATCATCACGTTTTCAGGCGAGCGCAACTCGCGCGCGGTGATGTCCAGGTGCCAACCGGCAAAGCCGATTATCGGCCGTGACGGTTCGCTGTCGGGCACTTGCCGTTCGCCTACCCGGCGCTGCAAGGCGCGCAACCGCGCCAGCAGCTCACGCGGGGCGAACGGCTTGGTCAGGTAATCGTCGGCGCCCAGCTCCAGGCCGACGATGCGGTCGCTCAGTTCGGCCATGGCGGTGAGCATGATGATCGGGATGCCGGTTTGCGCGCGGACTTTCTGGCACAGGCTCAGGCCGCCTTCACCAGGCAGCATCAGGTCGAGAATGATGGTGTCCGGGCGCTGCTGGGCGATCGCCGCCCACATCGCCTCGCCATGCGGGGCGACATCCACCTCATAGGCATGCTGAAGGAAGAACTTCTTCAGCAACGACAGGATTTCCATATCGTCGTCGACGATCAGCAGTCTGCTCACGATCACTCAGGTCCACAGGCGAAAAAAGGGCAACTGTAAAACCATTGCCCGGGTTGGGTCATATATTTCAATCGAGCAACAAAGCGTCAAAGCAGCCATCAAGCGGACATCCTCCAGCAAAACGCGCCGGGCACTCTGCCGGCTTTCCAAGCCAAAGGGGGCGTCCATGAAGGTTTTGCACAGCAAGTATCCCGCACACGACATCGCCCGCTCGTTGATCCTGATGCAGCGCACCACCACCACCGGGCGCGACGAGCCGATCATTTTCCAGCAGTCCTGCCTGGGGCTGGCCCAGGATCAGCACCAAGTAGTGCTGCGCCGCTACGTCGAGCACTACAGCCCGGACAGCGGTCACTGGGTCGAGTACGCCCACGCAGTGCCCACCGCCGAGCTGATCGCCTGGATCATGGCCCATGGGCAACTGCGCATCGCCTGCTCCGAAGGCGCTGAAGGTAGCCAAGTCCATGTATGACCACGTAGTTGTTAAAGGGATTGCCGTGATGAGAAGCAACCGTTCGCTGTCGCTGCTGTTTGCCGCCGTGTTGACCCTGTCGGCCTGTAGCAGCAAAAAGGCGCCCAATGAGATGCACGCCGGGTTTCTCCAGGACTATAGCCTGCTCAGCCAGCGTCAAGCGCCCTCGGGCCAGACGGTGCTGAGTTGGGTCAGCCCTGGCGTGAGCCGGGGGCAGTACACCCAGGTGTACTTTGCCCCCAGCGTGTTTTACCCACGGTTCGAGCCGAGCGAGCGGATTCCTGGGGCCACTTTGACTAACGTGCTCGGCTATTACGATGCATCGCTCAAGTACGAGCTGGGCAAAGTCTTGACCGTGGTCGACAAGCCAGGCCCGCATACCTTGGTGGTCAGGCCTGCCATTACCCGGGTTGCGGCCAGTACCCAGGGCCTGCGCTTTTATGAGTGGCTGCCAATTACCTTGGTCGCAGCCGGGGTGAGCACTGCCACCGGGATACGCGATCAGGACAGCGAGATCAGCACTGAGCTTTCATTTGAGGATGGCGCGACCGGGGCGGTGGTGGCCGAGGTGATGAGGATGGGCACCGGGGTGCCGCTGGAGAATGACCGGCAGGTGATGACGGCGGATAACGTCAAGGCTGTGCTCGATGGCTGGGCGTGTGATTTGCGTGAGGCGTATGCGGCGGTCTACAGGTAGTTGCCGGACGAATATAGGGGCGCGCAGCGGCTCCTCTTGCACAGGATTGGATCCGTTCTCATTCGCGAAAACCCGTGCGTTTCGCTAAAGCTTGAGTACAATCATCAGCTTTTTGCGGGCACTCCCACGCCCGCCGCTGGATGTGCCAATGCTGATCGGTAGCTACTCTTCCTCGCTGGTGTTGATCTCGCTGTGCGTCGCCATTCTTGCCTCCTACACCGCCCTTGACCTGACCGGGCGGATCGCCACGGCCAAGGGCCGTGCAGCGCATTTGTGGATGGCTGGCGGGGCGTTGGCCATGGGTATCGGCGTGTGGTCGATGCACTTCATTGGCATGCTCGCCTTCAGCCTGCCGATCGACCTGGGCTACGACTTGCCACTGACCGCGCTGTCGTTGCTGATCGCGGTGCTGTCGTGTGGCTTTGCCTTATGGCTGGTGAGCCAGCCTAGCCTGCCGTGGCTGCAACTGGGCTTTGGCGCGCTGATCATGGGCAGCGGCATCAGCAGCATGCATTACATGGGCATGGCTGCCCTGCGCATGCAACCGGGCATCGATTACGACCCGACGCTGTTCGGCGCCTCGCTGGCGATCGCAGTCGGCGCTTCGGCCGCGGCGCTGTGGATTGCCTTCCGTCTACGCCAGCACACCCCTTATGTGCGGCAGATCCGCGGCGCGGCGGCAGTGGTGATGGGTATTGCCATCGTGGGCATGCACTACACCGGCATGGCTGCGGCGAACTTCCCCGAGGGCAGCTTCTGCGGCGCGTTGACCACTGGCCTGAGTGGCGACGGCCTGGATTACCTGGTGCTGATCACCACCTTGGCAGTGCTCTCGGTGGCACTGCTGACCTCGGTGCTCGATGCCCGGCTGGAAGCGCGCACCGCAGAGCTTGCGCGGTCGCTGACGTTGGCCAACCAGGAACTTACCCAGTTGGCGCTGCACGATATCCTTACCGGCTTGCCCAACCGCACGCTGCTGGCCGATCGGATCGACCAGGCAATCGGCAAGGTGACCGAGCAGGGCGGTTGTTTCGCGCTGATGTTCATCGACCTGGATGGCTTCAAGCCGGTTAACGATGCGTTTGGCCATCATGTCGGTGATCAGTTGCTCAAGGCTGTCGCCTCGCGCCTGCGTGGTCACTTGCACAGCCAGGACACCCTGGCGCGGATTGGCGGCGATGAGTTCGTCCTGCTGGTCGAGCTGCAAGAGCCGGAGGACGCCATGGATGTAGCGGCCAAGCAAGTCAACCTGGTCTCGCGGCAATTTCGCGTGGCCGAGCACGACCTGCAACTGACCGCGAGCCTGGGCATCGTGCTTTATCCGGGCAACGGCGTCGATCAGCTCGAACTGCTGCGTAACGCCGATGCGGCGATGTACCACGCCAAGAGCGCAGGCAAGAACGGCTACAGCTTCTTCGACGTGTCGATGAACAGCAACGCCCGCCAGCAGCTGCAATTGCTCCAGGACCTGCGCGCAGCGTTGGAGCTTGGCCAGTTCCGCCTGCATTACCAGCCTAAATTCGACGCTACCCTGCGCCAGCCAATTGGTGCCGAGGCGTTGCTGCGTTGGGATCATCCGCAGCAGGGGCTACTGCTGCCGGACCGCTTCATCGGCCTTGCGGAAAAAACCGGGCTGATCATCCCCATCGGTGAATGGGTGCTCGATGAAGCGTGTCGGCAGATGCGCGAGTGGCTGGAGCAGGGGCACCCAGACTGGCGCATGGCGGTCAACCTGTCGGCGATCCAGTTTTGCCACGCAGGCCTGGTGGCCAGTGTTGCCAGCGCCTTGCAGCGCAATCAGCTGCCCGCCAACCGCTTGACCCTGGAGATCACCGAAACCACGGCCATGCACGACGCCGATGCCAGCCTGACCGTGCTGCAGAAGCTGTCCGACATGGGCGTGGACATTTCCATCGACGACTTTGGCACCGGCTATTCGAGCCTGATGTACCTCAAGCGCCTGCCGGCCAACGAACTGAAGATCGATCGCGGATTCGTCCGTGATCTTGAGCACGACAGCGATGACGCCGCGATCGTCTCGGCCATCGTCGCCCTTGGCCAGGCGCTGGGCCTGCGGATCGTTGCCGAGGGGGTCGAAACCGATCGCCAGCAAGACTTTCTCACCCGCTTAGGGTGCGATTCGCTGCAGGGCTACCTGATGGGCAGGCCGGTACCTGCCGAGCAGTTCATGGCAGGGCTGGTGGCATTGCGGGAAAAACAGCAGCAGGTCGGCTAGACCGCGTCGCGCAAGGCGAACGATGGGACGAACGCGGCCATTTCATCCTCTACCGCTTCGATGATCCGTTCGACATCGGCCGCGGCCATGATCGCCGCACAGGGAATGCCGGCGATGGCCAGTACGGTTTCGCCAGTGGCGCGGTCGAACAGGCGGGCGATCATGCTGCGCGGCGCATCCATGCTGGCTTCGAATCCCAAAGGGTGGAAGTGCCAGCGCATCACCTGGCAGGCGTTGGGGAACGTCATCTTGTTCATGCCAGCCTCCTTGTCCTCATTTTGAACGCGGTGATCATGCGGCCACTCATGCGGCCGGTGGGACTGTAACGATAGCACTTGGCTTAGCAGTGTCCCCCAGAAAATATGACAAATGTGCTAATGCATGACGGCGGTCACAGCACCTGCTTGGATGCTCGCTGGCGGCAGTTTGTCAGGCAAACGTTTTCGCTGTGTGCAGGGCCTGGGGCGAGAGGAGGGCTGTGCTGTTTTTCCGCCTGCGCCTGCCCAGCAGTTTCCGACCGACGGTGCAGCTAATTTGCGCCAAGCAGGCCGGCAGCAATGTTGATGGTAAAGCCCAGGATGGCGGTATTGAATACGAAGCCTACCAGTGAGTGGGCCAGCACCACCCGGCGCATGCCTCGGCCGCCGACACCGACATCAGAGGTCTGCACGGCGACGCTGATGGTGAAGGAGAAGTAGTGAAAGTCCCAGTAGTCGGGGTTGCGCTCGTTGTCGGCAAAACGCAACAGCGGCTGGTGGCCCTTGTCGGTGTAGAACAAGCGCGCGTAATGCAGGCTGAAGATGCAGCCGATCAGCAGCCATGAGCCCGCCACCGTCAGGCCGGTGTACAAGTAGTGCAAGGCGAGCGCGCTGCCTTGCAGGCCGCGGCTGGACACCAGTTGCAGGGTCACCGCGGCAAGGCTGGCGATAGCCGCGATGCACACGGTGAACAACACCAGCGCTGCGTTCTCATCCTCGACCCGGGCGACCTTGCGCACCGTCTCAGGCGTGGCCCGCCAGGTCAGCCAGGCGACCAACAGCAAGTACAGCCAGACGCCCAGGTTCCAGCCCGCGAGAATGTGCTGGGTCAGATCATCTGCTGGGATCAGCCAGGCGCCCACCAGTCCGGCGAGGGCGGCGACGCTCAGGCGTGGGTGGGTACGGGTCAAACGGTGCAAAGCCATGCTGCCTCGGCGCTCAATGGTCATGGCTACCACTCTAGCCCACCCCGGGGCTAGGCCTCAGGTTCGATCAGAGCAGTAGGAATGAGGTACCATCACCGCCTTCACACTGCGCAAAGCCCTTGTATATCAAGGTGATGGCACCGTTTTCGCCTCCGTTTCACGCTACAGGATCCACGTTTTGTCTGATCTCCTGCACAATCCGCTGTTGCAGTATCTGGCGCGCTTGGCGCCATCCAGCCAGTTGACCATGCGTTACATCCTCCAGGATGGCGCCGACCGCCTGGGGTTCGTCGATTGCGATATCGAAGAGGTGCCGTGGCATCGTCTTGAGCCTGGCCATGTCATCGCTCTGGTGGCGGCGCTGCGTGCCGATGGCTATGCGCCGAATACCTCGTCGTTGTATGTCAACGCGGTGCGCGGGGTGATGAATGAAGCCTGGCGCCAGGGCCTGATCGACCACGAGCAGTTGCTGCGCATACGCGAGGTCAAGCCAGACAGCGGCAGCCGCTTGCCACCGGGGCGCAATCTGCGCCGTAGCCTGATTCGAGAGCTGATGGACGTCTGCGCCGCCGACCCACGCCCGCAAGGCGTGCGCGATGCGGCGATCATTGCCTTGTTGTATGGCACCGGCATGCGCAAGTCGGAATCGGTCGATGTCGATCTGGCCCAGGTCGACTTCCAGGCCCGCAGCCTGCAAGTGGTGGGCAAGGGCAACCGCCAGTTGGTCAAATATGCACCGGCTTGGGCCTTCGAAAAGCTACAGGCCTGGCTCGACCTGCGCCGTGCGCAGTTAGCGGAAGGTGAGGGCGATGACGGCTTTCTGTTCAATCGGATTCGCCGGGGCAATCACATCACTCGCGCGCGGATCACCAAGCATGCCATCTATTACATCGCTCGCCAGCGTGGCGCCCAGGTCGGGGTGAAGATCATGCCCCATGATTTTCGCCGGGCGTTCATTACCCGGGTGATCGAGGAGCACGACCTGTCGATTGCACAGAAGCTGGCCCACCATGCCAATATCCAGACCACCGCCGCCTATGACCGGCGCGACGACAACGAGCGGCGGCGGGCGGTGGATCGCTTCGATTACTGAGGCTTGCGCTCAATGAATGCTCGAAGCCAGCTCGAAGATCGGCATGTACATCAGGATCACGATCAGGCCGATCAACAGGCCAATGAAGGTCATCAGCAAAGGCTCGAACAGTTTCACGAACCATTCCACCCAGCGACCGACTTCCTGGTCATGAAAGTCGGCGCAGCGCTCGAGCATCTCGCCCAGGTTGCCCGACTGCTCGCCGGCCCTGAGCAGGCGCAGTGACACTGGCGTCACCAAGCCGCCAGCCTCCAGTGCATCGGACAGCGGCAGGCCTTCAGCGACCCGCTGGCTGGCTTGCTCAAGCCCCTGCGCGGTGCCGCTGCCGAGCAGCCCACGGGCCATGCCCATGGCAGTCAGAATGGATATCCCGCCTTGTAGCAAGATCCCCAGCGAGCGGTAGAAACGCGCCAGTTCATACATCAGCAAGCGCTGGTGCAACGCCCCAAAGCGCCGTATTTGCCGCCCCAGCCAGCGCCGTAATGCTGGGTTACGGCGCATCAGCGCCAGCGCCGTCAGCGCGCCAAGCGTGGCCACTGCCAGCGGCAGCATCTGCGCATGCAGGAACAGGCCAATCTGCATCAATACCCGCGACAGCCAGGGCAGTTCAGTGCCCATGCCCTCGAACACCAAACTGAAGCGCGGCACCACATAGCCCAGCAAAAACAGCACCACGCCACCCCCAACCAGCAGCAACAGCAACGGATACACCGAGGCTCCCACCAGTTTCTGC
This sequence comes from Pseudomonas sp. Je.1.5.c, assembly GCF_051129895.1. NCBI lineage: Bacteria > Pseudomonadati > Pseudomonadota > Gammaproteobacteria > Pseudomonadales > Pseudomonadaceae > Pseudomonas > Pseudomonas sp. Je.1.5.c. The sequence continues at coordinate 73,936 of NZ_JBCPSP010000009.1, read as the reverse complement.
CGGACCAGGTCCAGCCGCTGGCGGTAGCCGATGTAACGGCCCAGGGCATCGCCGAGGGCGCCAGTGCGTTCGCTGGACTGCACCAGCGCCACATACAGGGTTGGAAACACCTGCGGTTGCTGGCCTAGCGCCTGGGACAGCGAGCGGCCTTCATACAGCTGACGTACCAATTGCTCGAGCACCTTGCGGGACGACCCGCCAGGGGCTTTTTCGGCCAGGCTTTCCAGGGTATCGATCAGCGGCAGGCCGGCATTGAGCAGGGTGCTCAGTTCCTGACTGAACAGCACCAGGTCGAACGCCGGGGCGCGGCGCCAGGGCAGGCCACGCAGACTGTTGGCCTGGCCGCGCAGGCTGACCACCCGCAGGCCTTGCGCCTGGGCCTGGCGGCGCGCCTGCTCGGCATCCTCGGCGTCGATCTGCAGCTCAACGACGCCTTGGCTCCCCAATGCTTTGAGGTGGTAGCGCATAGTCGCTCTCCTTACTGCCAGCTGGTGACTTCGGCGTTTTCCCCATCGCCTCCGGGCTGGCCATCCTTGCCCATCGACAGCAGGTCGTACTCGCCACCGTTTTCGCCGGGTTGGCGGTAGATATAGGCGCGGCCCCAGGGGTCTTGAGGCACGGCTTTTTGCAGGTATGGGCCCGACCAGCGTGCCTCGCCGCTCGGCGCACTGACCAGGGCCTGCAAGCCTTGCTCGCTATTGGGGTAGTGACCGACTTCCAGGCGATACAGGTCCAGGGCTTTGCTTAGCCCTTCGATCTGGGCGCGGGCCACTTTCGCTTCGGAGCGGCCGAGTTGGCTGAAGTACTTGGGTGCGACGATGCCGGCCAGCAAGCCGAGCACCACCAGCACCACCAACAATTCAAGCAGGGTGAAGCCTCTCTGGGCGTTGGATCTGCGCTGCATGGTGAAACCCTCCAGTGCGGTTAGGCAGTTCTCGCAAGGCCTTATGCAACTGTCGTGCACGTCTGCCTCGCGGCCTTGCGCCATGGGCCATGGCAAGCGGCACAGTGCTTGCGTGAGAGGTTCAAACCTCGGGTTTTCCGGGGCATATCCCCCACATCGGGGGCCACGACGGGGAGGTGACCGACATGCGTGGAATTATCCTGGGACTGATCTGGCTAGCGGCGGGTGCTGCTCAGGCCGATGTGTATATCTCCATCGATGCCAAGGGCGGCTATGTGTTATCCAACGTGCATCGGCCAGGACGCCACTATGAGCGGGTGATCAGCGAAGTCGCGGCGCTGTCCGGGCCGGCCAACGCGCAATTGGTCACCGGCCGGCCTTATGCCGACGAGGTTGCCGCCGCCGCGCGTACCCACGACGTGCCTCAGGCTTTGCTGCATGCCTTGATCAAGGCCGAGTCGGGCTACAACCCCAAGGCACGTTCGCCCAGAGGCGCGGTTGGGCTGATGCAACTGATGCCCGATACGGCCAAGGAGATGGGTGTTAAGGATGCGTTGGACCCGGCCGCCAATGTGCAGGGTGGGGCGCGCTACCTCAAGCGCATGCTCAAGTTGTTCGACAATGACATCACCTTGGCGGTGGCCGCTTACAACGCAGGCCCCGAGGCCGTGCTGAGCCGTGGCCGGGTAGTGCCTCCGTTCGCCGAAACCCGCCGTTATGTGCCTAACGTGCTGCGTGAATACCGAAAGCTGCAGGGTTTGGCTGATGACGCGCCGCTGAGCGCCCAGATTGGCCGGCAGCAGGGTCTGTAGCGGGACCGGCGCGAAATCAGTCAATTGCCATCATGGTTTCCCCAACACTGGGCTATAACCTCTTACAGGTGCCCAGTTGTGGAGTCCGCCATGGACCTCGTCCCTCGTCCAGACACGCTTGAAGTGCCCGCAAGCGCTGATGGGGGCGCAAGCCGCAAGCCCTTCGACCTGTTGCGCTGGTATGCCTGGGTAAGCCTGGCGATCATCGTCTCGGTTGCAGCCGGACTTGGGCTGATCTCCAGCCGGTTCATCATTGATGAAAGCGTCGAGCGCGATGCGCTGCTCACCGCCCAGTTCATTACCTCCATCGCCGATGCCGAGGTACGCCATGTTGCGATCCCTAATGTGCGCAGCATGGGCGAATTACTCGATCCACGCACCGACCAGGACATGCCCGATGTCGACCCGGATGCGCGGCGCAAGGCCCGCGGCGAGTTTCTCGATCACATCGCCCACTTGCCAGATGTACTGTTGGCCAACATCTACGCACCCGATCGCACGGTGATCTGGTCGAGCAACCCGGCCTTGACCGGCAAGATCATCGAATCGGACGACGACCTGGAGCGCGCTTTCGAATACAAGATGCGCGTCTCAGCCAGCTACCACGACATTGACGATGCGCGCAGCGAGCAGAAGTTTGTCACCCCGCCACAGCAGCTGTTCATCGAAAACTACATACCGTTGTTCGATGCCGACGGTGAGCGGGTCACCGCCATGGTGGAAATCTACAAGGAGCCGCATGACCTGATCGTGCGCATCGAGCACGGGCTGTTGTTGATCTGGCTGGCCATCGCGGTGGGCGCTGGGCTGGTCTATGTCGGCTTGTACGGCATCATGCGCCGGGCCTCAAAGGTGATGGCGGTGCAGCAAAAGCGCCTGATCAGTAACGAGACCTACGTGGCGCTGGGCGAGATGTCCTCGGCGGTGGCCCACAGCCTGCGCAACCCATTGGCCAGCATTCGCTCCAGTGCTGAGCTGGCCCAGGTGTTCGACGAGGGGCCGGCGCAGAAGAACGTCAACGATATCATCAGCCAGGTCGACCGCATGTCGCAGTGGGTGCGGCAACTGCTGCAATCGTTGCGGCCACTGAATGATGACGCAGTCCCGGTGGATCTAACCCAGGCGCTGCAAGAGAGCCTGCAAACGTTCGCCGTGCCGCTGGTTCGGGCGGGGGTGAGCCTGGAGCTCAAGCCGTTGCCGGCGGTGCGGGTGTTCGGCCAGCCGGCCTTGCTGGGGCAGATCTTCAGCAGCCTGATCGCCAACGCGTTGGAGTCGATGGAGCAGGGCGGGCAGCTGCGCGTTGAGGTCGTACGGCGTGATCGGCGCAGCCTGACCTTGCGTATCTCCGATACAGGCAAAGGCATGAGCGAGCAGCAGCAGCGCCTGGCCTTCCAGCCATTTTTTACCACCAAGCAAGGCGGGCTGGGCGTGGGGCTGGTGTTGGTCAAACGGATCATGGAGCGCTTTGGCGGATCAGTCAGGCTGAGCAGTTACGAAGGCAAGGGCACCCGAGTGTCACTGAGTTTTCGAGTCATCCACGATTGAAGCAATGCCTTAGATTCTCTATATAAAGATATGATTTATAAGGATTAATTAATTTTGGGTGAAAAATACCCATTATTGGGGAATACGACTGATATTTAGCATTAGATATGCATCCTAAGTTACTGAAAATAAACATAATAATGAGTTATGAATTCTTGGCTGATTTCTTGCTGCATGAACGTACCGACCAGCGGCCGCTGCAACGCTAGCGGCAAAGTGATATCACCCTGCTACGCACGGTAGCAGTTCAAGGCGGGAATTACGCGATGCAGACGCTGGAAAACAATGCGCCAGACACGTCTTCGACGCCCTCCAGTGAGCTGGCTGTGCCGCCGCGCGAGTTCAATCTGCTGCGCTGGTTCTCGCTGATCAGCCTGTTGATCATCACCGCCGTGGCAGGCAGCCTGGGTTATGTCTCGACCCGCTTCGTGGTGCGAGACAGCGTTGAGCGCGATGCCATGCTCACCGCTCAGTTCATCCAGGCCATGGCCCAGGCGGAAGTGCGCCATTCGCAGCTACCACCGGGCACCACCATGGGCGAACTGCTTGACCCGCGCCTTGACGATCAGCACCTGCAGGTACCGGCGGCGCTGGCCAAGTCCACTCGTGAAGAGTTTCTCGATCACGTCGAGCACCTGCCTGACACCCTGCTGGCCAATGTCTATGCCCGCGACCGGACGATCGTATGGTCGACCAACCCGCAACTGATCGGCAAGCGCATCGAAGTCGACAGTGACCTGGACCACGCATTTCGCTCGCGCAAACCGGTCTCGGCCAGTTATCACAAGGCCGAAGAAGACCGCGAGGAGCAAAAATTCCAGCGTGAACCGCAATACCTGTTCATCGAGAACTACATCCCCTTGTTCGACAGCCAAGGTGAGCAGGTCTTGTCGATGGTGGAAATTTACAAGGAACCGGTAGATTTGATCCGCCGCATCCAGCGCGGCTACGTGCTGATCTGGGCCTCGACCCTGGTCGGTGGGGCGCTGATCTATTTCGGGCTGTTCTGGATCGTGCGCCGCGCCGCCGGCATGCTGCATCACCAGCAGGAACGCTTGGTCGCCAGCGAGACCTACGTGGCGCTGGGCGAGATGTCCTCGGCAGTGGCCCATAGCTTGCGCAACCCGCTGGCCAATATCCGCTCCAGTGCCGAGCTTGCCCAGGAAATCGCCAACGAGCCGGCACGCAAGAACATTGCCGACATCATCAGCCAGGTTGATCGCATGTCGCGCTGGGTGCGTGACCTGCTGGTATCACTGCGTCCAACCAGTGACGAAGCAGAGCCGGTCGACCTGGTTGCAGCCATCGAAGACACCCGCCTGGCCTTCGCCCAGCAGATCGAACGCAACGGCGTGCAGTTCAGCTACGAGGGCGCGGCGCAGTACTGGGTGGCCAGCCAGTCGTTGCAACTGACGCAAATTCTCAACAGCCTGTTCGCCAACGCCGTAGAAGCCATGCCCAAGGGTGGTCGGCTCAGCGCACAGCTGAGTGAGCTGGAAGGGCAGCAGGTGCAACTGCTGCTCAGTGACACCGGCAAGGGCATGAGCCAGCAGCAGGAGCGGATGGTGTTCAAGCCGTTCTTCACCACCAAGCAGGGCGGCCTCGGGGTGGGGTTGGTCCTGGTCAAGCGCATCATGGAACGATTTGGCGGCTCGGTCAGCCTGAGCAGTCGCGAAGAGGAAGGAACCCGGGTCTGCCTGATCTTCAATATTGCAGTGGGAGAGCACCATGGAGCACAGCATCCTGGTAGTCGAGGATGACGAAATCCTCGCCGACAACATCCGCACCTACCTGAACCTCAAGGGGTTCGAAGTGACGGTCTGCCACAGCGCCGAGCTGGCCCTGGAGCAGATCAGTCGTGCCCAGCCGGACGCGGTGCTCACCGACAACTCGTTGCCGGGCATGAGTGGTCACGACCTGCTGCGTAATCTGGTGGCGCAGGCGCCGGAGCTCAAAGTGATCATGATGACCGGCTACGGCAATGTCGAAGATGCCGTGCTGGCGATGAAAGAAGGCGCCTTTCATTATCTTACCAAGCCGGTGGTGTTGGCTGAGCTCAAGTTGATGCTGGAAAAGGCCCTGGCCACCGAGCGGATGGAGCGCACCTTGTCGTTCTATCAAGAGCGCGAGGCGCAAAAGTCTGGCCTGCAGGCGCTGATTGGCGAGTCGGCACCCATGCACAACCTCAAGCACACCCTGCGCCAGTTGCTCGATGCCGAACGGCGCATGGCCAGCGATGACCTGCCGCCGGTGTTGATCGAGGGCGAGACCGGAACCGGCAAAGAGCTGGTGGCGCGCGCCCTGCACTTTGATGGCATGCGCAGCAAGGGCCCGTTCATCGAGTTCAACTGTGCCTCGATCCCGGCCAACCTGCTTGAGGCCGAGCTGTTCGGCCATGAGAAAGGCGCCTTTACCGATGCCAAGGAGCGGCGGTTAGGCTTGGTCGAGGCCGCCGATGGCGGCACATTGTTCCTCGATGAGATCGGTGAGATGGACCTGGTGCTGCAAGCCAAGCTGCTCAAGCTGCTGGAAGACCGCAGCATCCGTCGGATTGGCGCGGTCAAGGAGCGCAAGGTCGACCTGCGGGTGATCAGTGCCACCAACTGCAACCTGGAGCAGATGGTCCAACAGGGCAAGTTTCGACGCGACCTGTTCTTCCGCCTGCGCATCATTGCCCTCAAAGTGCCCAGGCTGTATGCGCGCGGCCAGGATATCTTGCTGCTGGCGCGACACTTCCTGGCCCATCACGGGCGCCGCTACGGCAAGCCCAACCTGCGTTTCTCGGCCGAGGCCGAATCGCTGATGCTTGGCTACAGTTGGCCGGGCAATGTGCGCGAGCTGCGCAATATGCTTGAACAAACGGTATTGCTGGCGCCCAGCGAAGTGATTGCCGCGCATCAGTTGAACTTGTGCCTGACCTTGATCGACGAGCCACAGGCGCAGCCACAGCCCATGCTCAGCGCCTATGAAGCGCCACGGCATGAGGCCGACCCAGGTAGCAGTCTGCCGGAGATGGAGCGTGACCTGGTGTGCCGTACGCTCGACCGCACCGATTGGAACGTGACCAAGTCGGCGCGTCTGCTTGGGCTGTCACGCGACATGCTGCGCTACAAGATCGAAAAGCTTGGCCTGAGCCGTCCAGACAAGCGTCAGTGGTGATGCCAGCGGGCCCGGATCAGTCAGGGCTTGCTGCTGCCGCCTTCGCCCTGGCGGCCGGTACCCTCTGAGCCGGTGTCACCCATTCCGGGCAGATCGCGGTTTTCATTGCGCTCGGCGGGCGGGCTGTCTGGATCGTTACCTTGGATCCGTGGATCGGTATCGCGAGGCACAGGTGTCTCGATGGGGTTCAAGGTGCTATCGACGCCGGGCACAGGTGCCGGATTGTGGGGGTCGTCGGGGTAGGTCGTGCCGGTGCCAGCTGCCAGGGCCAAGGGCGAGGCGAGCAGGGCTGCGAGTAGCAGGGCGTGTTTCATGGGCAGGCTCCTTTGCATCGAGATAGTGGCTGCCTGGGCCAACGTCATCGCGGGGGCGTCGACGTTCGCCAGGCTTCTACCTCAGTTGGGCCATGCCCGATGGAGCGGGGTGCCATCACCCCGATCAACGGTCACACCACTTGGGCCAACAGCATGATGAAGATGATGCCCACCACCGAAAGGATGGTTTCCATCATGCTCCAGGTCTTGAAGGTCTCGGCCACGGTCATGTTGAAGTACTGCTTGACCAGCCAGAAGCCTGCATCGTTGACGTGAGAGAGGATCAGCGAGCCGGCGCCGGTGGCCAGTACCAGCAGTTCGCGGTTGACCCCGGGCACCAGGTCGACCACGGGTGCGACGATGCCGGCGCCGGTAATGGTCGCCACGGTTGCCGAACCGGTAGCGATGCGAATCACCGCCGCCACCAGCCAGGCCAGCATGATCGGCGAGATTTCTGCCTGCACGGCCATTTGCCCGATCACGTTGCCCACACCAGTATCCACCAGCATCTGCTTGAAACCGCCGCCAGCGCCGACGATGAGCACGATCGCTGCGGTCGGCGCCAGGCTCTGGTCGAGCATCTTCATGATTTGTTGGCGCGAGAAGCCGCGGGCCGAGCCGAAGGTGTAGAACGCCAGCAGCAGGGCAGCGAGCAGGGCGGTGATCGGGTGCCCGATCAGGTCCATCCACTGCCGCACGATGTGTTCGGCGGGCAGCACCACGTCAGCGAAGGTCTTGAGCAGCATCAGCACCACCGGCAGCAGCACGGTGATCAGGGTCACGCTGAAGCTGGGCAGGTTGCGCTGGTCGGACTCCTTGGCGATCTGGTCCATCAGCTCCTGGGACGGGTTGCCGGGGATGTAGCGGGAAATGAAGTTACCGAACAGGGGGCCGGCGATCACCGCCGTGGGCAGTGCCACCAGCAGGCCGTAGAAGATGGTCTTGCCGATGTCGGCGTGGAAGATGCCGATCGCCAGCAATGGCCCTGGATGCGGCGGCACCAGGCCGTGCACAACCGACAGGCCGGCCAGCAGCGGGATACCGATCTTCACCAGCGACACCCCGGAACGGCGGGCGACGATGAATACCAGCGGGATCAGCAGCACGAAGCCGATCTCGAAGAACAGCGGGATGCCCACCAGGAAGGCCGCGAACATCATCGCCCAGTGCACCTTCTGTTTGCCGAAGGCGCGGATCAGGGTCTGGGCGATCTGGTCGGCACCGCCAGAGTCAGCCATCAGCTTGCCGAGCATGGTGCCCAGCGCCAGGACGATGCCGACAAAGCCGAGCACACCGCCAAAGCCGTCCTGGAACGACTTCATGACCTTGGCCACCGGCATGCCTGAGGTCAGGCCGAGAAAGCCTGCGGCCAGGGTCAGGGCGACGAAGGGGTGAACCTTGAAATGGGTGATCAGCAGGATGAGCCCGATGATGGTCACCAGGGCATCGAGTAGCAGGAAGGTATCAGTAGCCAGTCCGAACATGGTTCATGAGCCTCGGTCTTGTCTTTGTTTTTAGGCGGAGCATTGGTGCAACTCTAGACGCCATCAAGCGTCGGGGTAGCGCTGTCTTTGGTGAGCCGGAAAAACCGCCCGCTCAGGCGGTCCGCGCCAATGTCCGCTCACCGCAGGGCTTTAGCCAGTCATTGACGGTTTCAGCCAAGGCGGCGACGGGACGGGTAGCGTCCAGCGGCAAGGTCAGGGGTTCGCCATGGGGCGGCTCAAGGGCGGCAAACTGGCTTTCGATCAGGCTGGCCGGCATGAAGTGGCCAGGTCTGGCGAGCACGCGCTTTTCGGCTTCGGCAGGGGTCAGCTCGAGGAACACGAAGCCCAGGTCCGGCACCGCGTGGCGCAGGGCATCGCGATAGCGGCGCTTGAGCGCAGAGCAGGTGAGGATTGGCCGTTCGCCGGATTTGAGCGTGGCCTGCAGCTCTTCTCCCAGGCGGATTAGCCAACCGGCACGGTCATCGTCGTCCAGGGGAATGCCGGCGCTCATCTTTTCGATATTGGCGGCCGGGTGGAAGGCATCGCCTTCAATCAGGCGGCCGCCGCTTCGCGTAGCAATAGCGGCGCCGATGCTGCTTTTACCGCAGCCGGCCACGCCCATTACCACAATCGCGGACAGGGGAGAGTTCATCAGTACCTCCTGCGGGGTAAGATAGCGCTGTCTCAGCTCTGGCAAGGAGTGATTGCGGGCGCCACCCTCCCGGGTGTTATTAGTCTTGTCTAACGCAGTATGGCCGTTGGACACGGGCTTGCTACCAAAGATTACATTGCCTGTGTCCTGGGACAGCGCTACCTTAGTGGCCGTTCCCTATCCTGGCAAGTAGTAAAATTACAACATCCATGTCCCGCACCGGCTCCCGTACTACAGGTCGCCCGACCCTGGCTGAAGTGGCCAGGCTTTCCGGCGTATCCCCCATTACCGCATCCCGTGCCTTGCGCGGCGTCAGTACCGTGGCCCCAGAACTGGTGGAAAAGGTCCTCAGCGCTGCCGCCAGCTTGGGCTATATCGCCAACCCGGCGGCCCGGGCGTTGGCCTCGGCGCGTAGCCACTCGGTGGTGGTGCTGATTCCGTCGCTGTCCAACCAGCTGTTCATCGATACCCTGGAAGCCATCCATGAGGTGATGCGTCCACGCGGTCTGGAAGTGCTGATCGGTAACTATCACTACGATATTGCCGAAGAAGAGAACCTGATTCGCAACTATCTGGCTTATCAACCCTGTGGGGTGCTGCTCACTGGCTTTGATCGCAGCGAAGCGGCAAGGCAGTTGCTGACCGCCAGCCGAGTGCCCTGTGTGCACATGATGGAGCTTGGTGGTGACGCCGGCGCGGTGTCGGTTGGTTTCTCGCAGCAACAGGCCGGGCGCGCTGCTGCGCGGCACCTGATCGAACGCGGCCGGCGGCGTCTGGCGTTCATCGCTGCGCAGCTCGATCCGCGGGTGCTGCAGCGTGCCGAAGGGTTTCGCCAGGCCTTGGCTGAAGCCGGCATGCAGGCGCCTGAGCTGGAAGTGCTGGCGCCGCAGCCGTCGTCGATTGGCCTAGGCGGGGAGCTGTTTAGCCGCTTGCTGGCCCAGGCGCCGGATGTCGACGGGATCTTCTTCTGTAACGACGACCTGGCCCAGGGTGCAGTCTTGCAGGCATTGCGCCAAGGCATCGAGGTGCCGCGGCAAGTGGCGATGGTCGGTTTCAACGACCTGCCGGCCTCAGCCCATATGGTCCCGCCCTTGACCTCGATTCGCACGCCGCGCGCTGCGGTCGGACGGGCGGCTGCGCAGGCACTGCTGGCCATGCTCGACGGCAAGCGCGTGGCCAGCGAGCAGCAGGATCTGGGCTTCGAGTTGGTGGTGCGCGAAAGCAGCTGATGCGCATGCTCTGCTTCGTTCGGGCTGCGTTGCAGCCCGTTCACGCGGCGCACGGTTAATCCTAAAGTGATAGCAGATTGCTTGCATGGCGTCGGCGCCGATCTATGCTCAGGGCATCCCGTGGATGAAGGAGCCCGGCGTCATGTTCGAATACCATCGCAAGTCCGACCTCGTCGAGATTCAGCGTTGCCGCCAGGCCTTGGCGGGTATGGAGGCGAAGTTGGCGGCGGTCAGCCGTTCCATGGCCATGATCGAGTTCGCCCCTGACGGCACCATCCTCGGCGCCAACGACAACTTCTGCAAAGCCATGGGCTATAGCGCTGAAGAGATCAGCGGTAAACATCACCGCCTGTTCTGTGACCCGGCCTATGCCAAAACTGCCGAGTACCAGCAGCTGTGGCGTGAACTGGGCCAGGGCAAGGCGATCAGTGGCACCTTCGAGCGGGTCGACAAGGCTGGCCGCGAAGTGTGGCTGGAAGCTAGCTATATGCCGGTGCTGGATGAGCGCCAACAGGTTACCAGTGTGATCAAGGTGGCGTCCGATATCAGCCGGCGGGTGCTGGAGGAGCATGAAAGCGAAAGCCTGCTCAAGGCGATCGGTCGCTCGATGGCGATCATCGAGTTCACCCCGCAAGGCCGGGTGATCAAGGCCAACCAGAACTTCCTCGACACCATGGGCTATCGGCTCGAAGAAGTCGTCGGTCGCCATCATGGCTTGTTCTGCCTGGCGCATGAGCGCGAGTCGGCCGAGTACCGGGAGTTCTGGGCCTCTCTGAACCGCGGCGAGTACCACTCCCATCGTTTTGAACGGGTCAACAAGCGCGGCGATACGGTGTACCTGGAGGCTTCGTATAATCCGATTTTCGACAGCAAGGGCCGGCTGTACAAGGTAGTCAAGTTCGCCAGTGATATCACGGCTCAGGTCAGCACCCAGCAGAGTGCCGCCGACGCCGCCCATGCCAGTTCCGTGCAGACCGACGCCTGCGCCCGCAAAGGCAGCGATGTGGTGCAGCAGACGGTGCAGGTGATCGAGCAGATTTCCCAGGAGTTGAGCGATGCCGCGCGCACCATCGATGCGGTGAGTAAGCAGTCGGAAGTAATTGGCCAGATTGTCCTGACCATCCGGGGTATCGCTGATCAGACCAACCTGTTAGCGCTCAACGCCGCGATCGAGGCGGCCCGTGCAGGCGAGCACGGTCGTGGCTTTGCCGTGGTCGCTGACGAGGTACGCAGCCTGGCGGCGCGCACGAGCAAGGCTACCTTGGAGATCGTTGATGTGGTGCGCCAGAACCACGACCTGTCGCTGACTGCGGTGGCCAGCATGCAGTCGAGCCTGTCGCGCACTGGGCGCGGAGTAGCGTTGGCCAACGAGGCGGGTACGGTGATCCAGGAAATTCAACAGGGATCGCGGCATGTGGTCGATGCCATCAGCCAGATCAGCTCGACGTTGCAATTGCATTAAGGTTTTCGCGCAGCTCTCGTTGCAGCGTCTGCAGGCTGGCCTCCAGGCGCTGGAGCAGTTTCAAGGTGGATTCGTGGTGGCTGATGGCCTGTTCCACGGCCTCGCAATCGCGCACCACGCCCCTGACTTTAAGCATCTTTGCTCCGCCTTTGATCCGATGCACCAAGGTTCGCACAGCGTCTTCGCGCGGTGCTGGGCCTAAGGCGCGTAAGCCCTGCAGGTCTTCGCTGGCGCTCTGTGCCAGCTGCTCAAGCAGGCGTCTGATCAAGGTGGCGTCATCCTGGGTCAGGTGGCGCAGTTCATCGAGGTTAAAGCCGCTGCTGCTCAACCCAGGCTCTGCCTCGGGCGGTTGGACCAGCGGCAGGTGCGCCTTGATGGTTTGCAAACCGATAGGCTTGAACAGGCAGTCGTCCATGCCACTGGCCAGGCAGCGTTCACGTTCTTCGACCTGGGCATTGGCGGTGACGCCGAGGATCCGGCAAGGAGGGCGGTTAGTGAGTTTTTCCGCGGCGCGTATGCGCTGCGTCAGTTCATGGCCATCCATCACCGGCATGCTGCAGTCGGTGATCACCAGGTCAAACTGGCCTGTTTGCCAGAGGCCGAACGCCGCCTGGCCATGCTCGGCCAGCGTCACATGATGGCCCAAAGTGGAGAGCTGCTTGTCTAGCAACAGCAGGTTGGCTGGGTAGTCGTCAACCACCAGGATGTTCAGCGGCCCGCCCTGGTCGATGGGTTCAGCTTCGGCTGGCTCGACCTCGGCAGGCGCCTGGGCGGTTGTCAGTTGCAGTGTCACCTCGACTTTGGTGCCCATGCCCTCGACGCTTTGCAGGGTCAACTTGCCGCCCATCAATTCGGCCAGGGTGCGGCTGATTACCAGGCCTAAGCCTGCGCCCTGGCGCGCACGTGGTCCGTCTACCTGGGCGAAGCTATTGAACAACTTGGCCTGGTCGGCGGGGCTGATGCCCACGCCGCTATCTTGCACACAGAGCGTGACCTGTACGGGCTGGTTGGCTTGCCCGGCAGCCGCCGACAGGCGCACCAGAATTTCACCGCGATCGGTGAACTTGATCGCGTTGCTCAGCAGGTTGGACAGCACTTGCTTGAGGCGCAATGGATCGGCCTGCAGCCAAAGCGCCTGCTCGGGCAGCTCGGTGCGCAGGTGCAGGCCCTTGATGCGGGCATTGCCATCGAACACCCGAACCGTTGCGCGGACCAGCTCGACCAGATCGGTCGGTGCCGGTTGCAAGGTCATGTGACCGGATTCGATGCGGGAAATATCGAGGATATCGCCGATCAGCTCGAGCAGGCCGACAGCCGAGTCATGCGCAGTCTGTAAGGTGTGGGGGTCGCTTTGGCCATTTTGGGCGTCCTCCAGTGCCAACTCCAGCAAGCCGATCACCGCATTCATTGGCGTGCGGATTTCGTGGCTCATGGTGGCCAGGAAGGTGCTTTTGGTCTGGCTGGCCTGTTCGGCGTCGTCCTTGGCCTGGCGCAGTTGTTCGAGCAGGCCGCGGCTCAGTGCCAACTGGGCCTGCAGTGCACCTTGAGCCTCGGTACGTTGATGAATCAATTTGCGCAGGTAGCTGTTCCAGAACACCACGCCTGCCAGCAGCAGCGCGGCAAGGATCAATACCTGCAAAGCCAGGGTGCGGTAATTGCGCCACGGGCTGTCACTGACCAGAGTGCTGCTGCGCCAGCGGTTGACCAGTTGGTCCATCTCGTCGGGGGGAATGCTGAGCAAGGCTTTGTTGAGGATGCTTTGCAGCTCGACCAGCTCGGGTGCGACGGCGAACGCAGCACTCGCTGGATCGTCGTTTTGCAGGCCGGCAATTCGCAGCTTGCCTTTGAACACCTGGCCAATGTAATAACCGGCATTGATCAGGCTGCTCAGGGCCACATCGGCTTCACCATTGGCTACCGCTTCCATCAAGCCCAGTGGGGTGTTCACTTCGACAAAGCGGGCATGGGCGTACTGGGCCTGGAGCAAGGCGCGCTGGGGCGAGCCGCGGATCAACGCGACCCGCTTGCCTTCCAGCGAGCGCGAACCTGCCGGCCACGCCATATCCGCGCGGGTCACCAAGACCCGCGGGCTGACCAGGTATGGGCGGGTGTAGCGCAGGCGGGCGGCTCGGTCGCCGCCGTAGCCCAAGGCGCCGATCATCTGCGCCTCACCTTGGGCGACCTGTTCGACCATCGCCTGCACCGAGTCGACTTCGACGCAATTGAACTGCAGGCCGGTGCGCAGGCTGATTTGCCGGAGCAGGTCCATGGTGATGCCGGTAGGGCGTTGCTGGCTGTCGTTGAAGGTCAGCGGGGCCAGGGACGGATTGACCAGCACGCGCACCACCGGGTGGCGGGTAATCCACTCTTGTTCGGCGGTAGTCAGGGCCGCCACCCGGCGCTGCATCAGCAGGCTGGTATTGCCGCTGCTCCAGCGTCGCAGAATATTCAGGCGTTCGCTGTCGGTGATTCTGTCGAGCGCATTATCCACCAATCGGCGCAACTGGGTGTTTTCATTGGCCAAGGCGAAGGCAAAGAACTCAGCAGGCAGGGGCGAGAAGTGATCTACCCGAATCTGCCCTTGGTAGCTCTTGCCGATCAAGTAGTCGGTGCTGATGGCATCGCCCAGGTAGGCATCCACCTCGCCCAGCGCCACAGCCGAGAGGCCTGCCAGGGTCGAGCGATAGAGCGACAGCTGCGCCTGGGGATAGTGCGCGCGCACCATTTCGGTTGGCAGGTAGTGATCGACCATCGCCAGGCGCAGGCCGGCGAGCGCGTTGCTTTGATTGAGGGTGTGCCCTTGGCGGCTGACGATCACCGGCAAGTCATCGGCATACGGCTGGCTCAGGCTCAGTTGGGCCTCGACCGCTTCGAAGGCATTGGAGCTGCCTAAAAGATCGATGCGCCCTTCATGCAGGGCGGCGATCGCCTCGTCGCGGCTGGGAAAGCGCCGTACCTCGATGGGAATGCCCAGCTGTTCGGCGATAAGTCCCGCGTAATCGGCGCTCAAGCCCTCATAGTCGGCCTGATCAATGTTGATTTCAAAAGGCGGATAGTCAGGGCGAGAGCTGCCCAGCACCAACACCTTGCGCTTATCGAGCCAGTCACGATCTTGCTGATCCAGCACCAGCGGCGGGGCCGCGCTTGCCGAGCGGGCCAGTAGCTGGCGGACTTCGCCTTCGGCATGGGCCAGCGTGGCGAGGCTGATCGCCAGCATCATTGCCAGTAGAGCGCCCCTGATCATGTGCGCAGGTTCAGTTGACGTTATTGCGCTTGGCAAGGTCGACCATCTCAACCAGCGATTCGGATTTGAGCTTTTCCATGATCCTTCCGCGGTAGGTACTGATGGTCTTGGCACTGAGGTTCATGCGTTCGCCGATCGACTTGTTGTTTTCGCCTCGGCTCAAACGACGCAGAACTTCCATCTCTCGGTTGGATAGGCTGCCCAGGCGCACGTTTTCGTTTTCCAGCGAGTTGCTGTTGACCGACATCTGCGGAAAGGTCGAATAACCCTTGACCAGTGCCTTGAGGGCGAACACCAAGGATTCGGTGTCTTCATCCTTGTTGACGAAGGCGGCGATGCCTGCATCCAGGCAGCGGCGTACGTAGAGATCGGCGGGTTGTCCGGTCAGCACCAGAATTTTTGGCGCAGGTTCCAGCAACTGCAAACGCTTGATCACTTCCATGCCGTCCAGGCCCGGCAGGCCGATGTCGAGAATCACCACTTGGGGCGAGAGTTTGCGCGCTTGTTGTACCGCTTCAATGCCGTTGCCGGCCTCACCGATCACCTGGAAACGTTCACGCTCCAGCAACATGCGTACGGCCATCCTTACGGTTGGGTGGTCATCGACCATCAGCACGGTTGTCATTGGGAAACTCCTGTCGGAAATTTAGTCCGTTTCCTGAATCACCCAGGAATACGTCTGTAGGGCCTGCCCGGCAGCGCGCAAGATACGTCGATTCAGAATCCTTGGTAATGGCGAGTATAGGTGCGTTGAAAAAACGCGGAGGGTCTGTTGAAAAAGCCTACAAAAAAGAGCGGTTTTGCACGCCCCGGCAAGCGATTTGGCTCACCGGAGCGTGTAGGGATCAGGCGCAGGCGGGGTGCGGTTTTACGATGCGTTGCGTCGAAGCGGGATTATTACTCAGCGCCGTGCCGACCCGGCTGGGCCTGGCCAGCAGCTGGCCCGAGCAATTTGGGCAGCGCCCCTGAAAACGCTGCTCGGCGCAGGCCTGGCAGAAGGTGCATTCGAATGAGCAAATCAGCGCCTGGGTGCTTTCTGCGGGCAAGTCGACATCGCAGCATTCGCAGTTGGGGCGTAGCTCGAGCATGGGCATGACTCCGGTGGGCGAGAGGTAGACCGCAGTCTGCTACGCCAGCCGCGCGCCTGGCAACGCTCAGTTGCCAGGACGATACAGGTGGGCATGGCCGGCCCGGTACAGGGCCGAGTCGCTGAAGGGGGCATCGCCCAGCACATGGCCAACCAGGATCAGCGCGGTGCGCCGGAAGTCCTTGGCCGAGGCGCGTTCGACGATGTCCTGCAACGTGCCCTGGACCCAGTCCTGATCTGGCCAGGAGGCCCGATGAATCACGGCAATCGGGCAGTCGGGGCCATAGTGCGGCAGCAGCTCGGCGACGATCCGTGGCAAGTGCTTGACGCCCAGGTGGATGGCCAAGGTGCTGCCGTGCCGGGCCAGGTCCGCCAGTTGCTCGCCAGCGGGCATCGGTGAGCGGTCGCCGTAGCGGGTGAGGATCACGGTCTGGGCGACCCCGGGCAAGGTCAGTTCGCAGCCAAGCAGGGCGGCGCTGGCGGCGGTGGCGGTGACGCCCGGGATGATCTGGTAGTCGATGCCCAGCTCGCGCAGGCAGCGGATCTGCTCGCCAATGGCCCCATACAGACTTGGATCGCCGCTGTGCACGCGGGCCACATCCTGGCCTTTGGCATGGGCTGTACGGATGGCGCTGATGATCTGCTCCAAGTGCAGCTCGGCGCTGTTGATCAGTGTTTCGGCGCGGTGGCCTTCGAGCACGGCGGCCGGTACCAAGGAGCCGGCGTAGATGATCACCGGGCACTGGCGGATCAGGCGCTGGCCTTTGACCGTGATCAGTTCCGGGTCGCCGGGGCCGGCGCCGATGAAGTAGACCGTCATGGAAAATCCTTGCAGATGAAATAGGCGCGATTATCGGCCACTGGCGAAGGCGAGGGTAGCGCCGCCGAGAATCTGCCGGGCAAGTACCAGTCGCGCAGCGCCATGGGCCTGGGCAGCCAGGGCCAGGGCGCTACTTTCGGCAACGCCCCAGCAGCCGCTGTGGGTGAAGGCTGCAGCGGAACGATGGGACAGTTGCGCTTCGAAGCGTTGCAGCTGCACGGGGGTGAACACCCGCAAAGGCAGCGCGAGTTGCCTGGCCAAGTCAGCCAGGCCAGCCTCGTCGGCTTTCAGCTCGATGCTGGCGATGCCCTGCACTGCACTCAGCGGCAGTTGCAGCTGTGCCAGGCCTAGGCGCAGCAGGGTTTCAAGGTTCTGCCGCGAGCAGCCCTGGCGACAGCCAAAGCCGGCATACAGCACCGGCAGGGCAGTGGCGCTAGGCATCAGGCCTGGCGGGAGCGGCGGAACAACCAGGCGCTGAGCAGGCCCAGGGCCACCCAGAACGCTGCGTTGGTCAGCCAGGAGGCGATCTTGAACTGGGTTTCCAGCGCCTCAGGGGCGAGGCTTTGATGAACCTCTGGCTGCGGCGCGCCGATCACGTGTGGCACCACCAACAGCAGCACACCCACCAGTTTGAGCAGCCAGTGCTGGGCGAACACGATCAGCGCCAGGCCCGTGGCAGTGGCGGCGGCAGTGCCAATCCACCAGGCCTGGCGCTGGCCAAGATCGGCCGCAGCGGTGCCCGGCAACTCAGGTGGCAGGCCCAGGGTCGGCGCCAGGCAGAACACCGCGAAACCGGCCAGGCCCCACAATGCGCCGGTGCTCACCCGATTGGGTTCGCGCAGGCTATACAGCGCGGCCAGAATCAGCGCGAATCCGACCGCGACCACCAGGTTGCCGCCCGTGGTCGACAGCACGCGCTGCCAGCCATCCTCAGGCGCCCAGGCTTCGGCGCTATGTTCATGAGGTGCGTGCGCTTCGCCGGCATGCTCATGCTGCTCGGCAGGTGCTGCGGTTTCGAAGGTTTCCGCTTGAAGAATCAGCGGGCTGACCCACACGCTTTGCAGCAGGGTCAGCAACAGGGCTGCAAGCAGGCCGCTGAAGCCGGCGGTACGGGCAATGCGCTTGATCATGCGAGGCTACTCAGTGGCAAGGAAAGGCGGCGCTGTGGCGGGTGTCGTGGGCAGCGTTGTGCACCGCTTCGATGTGCGAGAAACCGGCAAAGTAGATCAGGCACAGGCCGAGCAGGCTGGCGCCGGCGGCAATGATCACGCGCTGGCTGAGGCTGATGGGGGTGGCGATACTGTGCTTGGCGCTGGTGATGGGCATGACGCTTTCCTCTGCTTGTTATAGGCAACGGGCAAGCGCGGCAGCCCCGGACGTGATTCGTCCAGGGACATGCGACAGCGCCCGCCCACCGCGGGGTGTTCATTGCTACGTAGGCAGGCCGGTCTCCGGGCTTGCGAGGTGGAGCAGGGCTCCAGCAGAGGCGTCACCTTCCCATGCCAGACAACTCGGCACAGTGGTCAAGACGCTTCCTCGCTTACCGTTGCGGGGGCAGCACCGGCCTTGTCGTGGGCATGGATGAAGAGCCTACGACGCACCGGTTTCCCGTTTCACCCCCGTGGGGGCACCTGAACGCAAGCCGTTAGCAAACCACACCTGAGCTTCAGGCTACAAGCTGTAAGCGATGCGATGGCTGGCAAAGTCGGCTGTTTTTTGGTGTATTGAAGGACGACTGGATGTCGTTTGTTCTGGCCTCATCGCGGGGCAAGCCCGCTCCCACGGGATCCAGGTGCGTATCTACTTGCAGCTTATAGCCGTGATGCGTAGCCTTGCCGCTTCGAGGTTCTGCGCCTGTAGGCGCAGCTAAGACGGGAACGCGGTACAAGCCGCGGCTGCCCCCGCAACTGTAAGCACTGAACAGGATCGACACAGCCACTGCGCCCCGGCGCGGGAAGGCGTCATCCAACCGGCCTGGCGCCGGAGCGGTGCGAGCCAGGAGACCTGCCTCGTAGCGATTTCGACTTTTAATCCGGGCGGGGTGATCCGGTGGCGAACGAGCCTGGCCAATCGGCCTGAGGCTTTCGTCCTGCATGCCCGCGCCATCCTGCCAAGGGCATCGAGACATGAAAACACTGGCCAAGCTTCCCGTCACCATCGTCACCGGCTTCCTCGGCTCGGGCAAGACTACCTTGCTGCGGCACATGCTCGACAACGCCCAAGGCCGGCGCATTGCCGTTATCGTCAACGAATTCGGCGAGCTGGGCATCGACGGCGAGATTCTCAAGCAATGCAGCATTGGCTGCACCGAAGAAGAAGCCAGCGGCCGCGTCTACGAGCTGGCCAACGGCTGCCTGTGCTGCACTGTACAGGAGGAGTTCTTCCCGGTGATGCGCGAGCTGGTGGCGCGCCGTGGCGACCTTGACCACATTCTCATCGAAACCAGCGGTCTGGCCCTGCCCAAGCCATTGGTGCAAGCCTTCCAGTGGCCAGAAATCCGCAACGCCTGCACGGTCGACGCGGTGATCACGGTGGTCGACAGCCCGGCCGTCGCGGCTGGCACCTTCGCCGCCTACCCAGACCAGGTGGATGCCCAGCGCAAGCTCGACCCCAACCTGGACCACGAATCACCACTGCATGAACTGTTCGCCGACCAGTTGGCCAGCGCCGACCTGGTAGTGCTGAACAAGGCCGACCTGATCGACGCCGAAGGCTTGGCCAAGGTTCGCGCCGAGGTCGCCGAGGAGTTGCCAGCGGCCGTCAAAGTGATCGAGGCGAGCAGTGGTCGTCTGCCACTTGAGGTGCTGTTGGGCGTGGGGGCAGAGTCTGAAGCGCACATCGATGGGCGTCGTACTCACCACGATTCGCACCACGACGACGGCGATCATGACGATCACGACCACGATGCCTTCGATTCCATCTCCATCGACTTGCCCGAGGCTGACGAAAGCCTGCTGCTCGACGCCCTGACCCAACTGGTGGTCGAGTTCGGCATCCTGCGCGCCAAGGGCTTCGCGGCGATCCCCGGCAAGCCGATGCGCCTGCTGATCCAAGGTGTCGGCACCCGTTTCGACAAACACTTCGACCGCGCCTGGCGTGCCGATGAACTGCGCATCACCCGCCTGGTGCTGATTGGCCAGGATTTGCACGCCGCTGAGCTCGAAGCGCGCCTGCGCCAGGCCCTGGGCGCCTGACCCATGCACTTGCTGCGGACCCAGCCCGGCGGCTTCGTGCCGGACGACAGCATCGCCGACCTCGGCCAGACCCCGGCCGAGCTGGTGATTCTCTGCAGCGGTGATTCGCACCTGGCGCTGCTGGCGGACACCGTCGAGCAGTTGCCCGGCGACTACCCCAGCGTGCGCCTGGCCAACCCTATGCAGGTACAGAACCATGCCTCGGTCGATCTGTATGTCGACCAGGTGCTGCGCCACGCCAAGGTGATTCTGCTATCGCTGCACGGTGGGGTGGGTTATTGGCGCTACGGGGTCGAACAGTTGGTCGAGCTGGCCAGTCGCGGCGTGCAACTGATCCTGGTGCCCGGCGATGATCGTCCCGACCCGCAGTTGACCGACCTGAGCACAGTGCCGGCAGCACACGCCGAACGGCTTTGGCACTATTTGCGCCAGGGCGGTAAGGCCAATGCGCTGAACCTGTTCAATTGCCTGGCCAACCTGTGGCTTGGGCGTAATTACTCCTGGGACGAGCCGCAGCCGCTGCCGCGCACCGCGGTCTACCACCCGCACAAGGCCAGTGCCCAGCCAAGCGACTGGTTCGCCGATTGGGACCCGCTCCAGCCGGTGGCGCCGCTGCTGTTTTATCGCTCACATTTGCAGGCGGCCAATACCGCCTTCATTGACGTATTTTGCCAGCGCTTGCAGGCCGCGGGCCTGAATCCGCTACCGATCGCGGTCGCCAGCCTTAAAGAGCGCGGCTGCCTCGATCAGGTCGAGGCCTGGATGGATGAGGTCGAGGCCGAAGTGGTGATCAATACCACCGGTTTCGCCTTGTCCAGCCCCGAGCAGCCCAACCTGCGGCCGTTACGCCGGGATGTGCCGGTGTTGCAAGCCATCTGCGCCCAGGACAACCAGCAGGGCTGGGAAACCAGCGAGCAGGGCCTGGGCGCGCGCGATTTGGCCATGCACATTGCCTTGCCGGAACTCGATGGGCGGATCATCACCCGCCCGGTCAGCTTCAAGGACTTGGCCTGGCGCAGCGAGCGCAGCCAAGCGGATGTGGTCTGCTACCGCGCCCATCCGGAGCGGATGGACTTCGTTGCCGAACTGGCCAGGCGCTGGGTTGAACTGGCGCGCTTGCCCAATGGGCAGAAACGCGTTGCCCTGGTGCTGGCCAACTACCCAACCCGCGACGGGCGCATTGGCAATGGCGTAGGCCTGGATACGCCGGGGGCTGCGCTGAACATCTTGCAGGCGCTGCGGGCCGAGGGCTATCCGCTAGGGGAATTGCCTGAAACGGGCACCGCGCTGATTCATCAGCTGTTGGGCGGTGTCACCAACGACCTGGATCACCTCGACCAACGCCCTTGCGCACAGAGCTTGAGCCTGGCCGATTACCAGCAGGCGTTCGCCCGCTTGCCCGAGGCCAATCAGCAGGCGGTGCTCGAACGTTGGGGGCCACCGGAACAAGACCCCATGTTCCGCAGCGGACGGCTGATGGTAGCGGGTTTGCGTTTCGGCCTGACCTTCGTCGGGATCCAGCCTGCGCGTGGTTATCAGGTCGATCCGAGCGCGGTGTATCACGACCCCGACCTGGTCCCGCCGCACGGCTACCTGGCGTTCCATTTCTGGTTGCGCCATGTCTATGCAGCCGACGCGGTGATCCATGTCGGCAAGCATGGCAACCTCGAATGGCTGCCTGGCAAGGGCGTCGGCTTGTCCGCGCAGTGCTGGCCGGATGCGCTGCTGGGGCCGCTGCCGAACATCTATCCATTCATCGTCAATGACCCGGGTGAGGGCGCCCAGGCCAAGCGCCGGACCCAGGCAGTGATCATCGACCACCTGATGCCGCCGCTGACCCGCGCCGAAACCTATGGCCCGTTGCGTCATTTGGAGCAATTGGCCGACGAATACTACGAAGCCCAGTTGCTCGACCCACGCCGGGCGCGTGAGCTGCAGCGGGACATCCTCGAGTTGCTCAAAGCCAACCACATCGACCGTGAGTTGCAGCTAGAAGGCCAGCTGGATGACGCCGCCGTCTGGTTGCCACGCCTTGACACCTACCTGTGCGACTTGAAGGAGTCGCAGATTCGCGATGGCCTGCATGTGTTCGGCCAGTCGCCCGAGGGGCGTTTGCGCATTGATACCCTGTTGGCGTTGCTGCGGGTCGCCCGAGGCGATGGCAAGGGCGGCAATGCCAGCCTGATCCGCGCCTTGGCCCAAGCCCTGGCGTTGGGCTTCGATCCGCTGGACTGCGATCTTGGCCTGGCCTGGCAAGGGCCACGGCCGCCGCTGTTGCAGGCGCTCGGTGAAAACCCATGGCGTACCCAGGGTGATACCCGTGAGCGGCTCGAACATCTGGCCCTGGCGCTGATCGAGCAGGCGCTGGCGGGGCAACTGACGCTTGACGCTGATGCGCAATGGCAAGGGGTCAACGAGGTACTGCGCGAGCTGGTCGACTCGGTAGCGCCGAACCTCGACGCCTGTGGCGCGGCGGAGCTTGACGGCCTGCTCGCGGCGCTTGCAGGCCGCTTCGTGCCAGCAGGCCCCAGCGGCGCGCCCAGCCGCGGGCGCCTGGACGTGCTGCCCACCGGGCGCAACTTCTACACGGTGGATGTGCGCAACCTGCCCACCACTACGGCCTGGCGGCTGGGCTTCGCCTCGGCCAACCTGATTCTGGAGCGGCACCTGCAGGAGCACGGCGATCACCTGCGCCAGCTGGGGCTGTCGGTCTGGGGCACGGCCACCATGCGTACCGGCGGTGATGATATTGCCCAGGCCATGGCCTTGATGGGTGTGCGTCCGGTCTGGGCCACCGGCAGTCAGCGGGTCGATGATTTCGAAATCCTGCCCTTGAGCCTGCTGGACCGGCCACGGGTGGACGTAACCTTGCGGGTCTCCGGGTTCTTCCGTGATGCGTTCGGCAACCTGATCCGCCTGTTCGATGCCGCGGTGCAGGCGGTGGCAGCGCTCGATGAGCCCGCCGACCTCAACCCCCTGGCGGCGCGCGTGCGAGCGGAGCGAGAAGCCTTGCAGACACAAGGCCTTGACGCCGAACAGGCGGCGCGACAGGCCGGTTGGCGGGTGTTCGGGGCCAAGCCTGGTGCTTATGGTGCCGGGGTGCAGAATGCCATCGACGGGCGCTTGTGGCAGGGCCGCGAAGACCTGGCCGAGGTTTATCTCAACCATGGTGGCTATGCCTATGGTGGCGCTGACGAGGGCACCCCGGCCCGCGCCCAGTTCGCCACACGCCTGGGCCAGGTCCAGGCCGTGTTGCAGAACCAGGACAACCACGAGCACGACCTGCTTGACTCCAATGACTACTACCAGTTCCAGGGCGGCATGCTGGCAGCGGCCGAGACCTTGGCCGGCTCGACAGTGGCCAGCTATCACGGCGATCACAGCCAGGTCGATCGGCCGCGCATCCGCACCCTCAAGGAAGAGCTGAACCGGGTGATCCGTGCCCGCGCGCTGAACCCAAAGTGGATCGACGGCGCCAAGCGCCATGGCTACAAGGGCGCCTTCGAATTGGCCGCCACGGTGGACAACCTGTTCGCCTTCGACGCCACCACACACCTGATCGACGACCATCATTATCAGTCGCTGGCCGAGGCCTATGTGCTCGATCCAGCGACCCGTGACTTCATGCGTGAGCACAACCCAGAAGCCCTGCGCGACCTCACCGAGCGTCTGCTCGAAGCCCAGCAACGGGGCCTCTGGCAAGAGCCGGGCGCGTACCGCGAAGCGCTCGAAGAGCACCTGCTCGAGGGCGAGGAAGATTCGTTAAATGACTGAACCCGTGCAATTTCCCCTGGCCGCCGTAGTCGGCGCCGAGCCACTCAAACTGGCCCTGTGCCTGACCGCGATCGACCCCAAGATTGGCGGCGTGCTGATCGAAGGCCCGCGTGGCATGGCCAAAAGTACCTTGGCCCGTGGCCTGGCCGACTTGCTGGGCAATGCCGAGCACAGCCCGCCGTTCGTCACCTTGCCGCTGGGGGCGACTGAAGAGCGCTTGGTCGGCACCTTGGATCTGGATGCCGCACTGGGGCAGGGCAAAGCCCAGTTTTCCCCAGGGGTGCTGGCCCATGCCAATGGCGGCGTGTTGTACGTCGATGAGGTCAATCTGCTGCCTGATCCTCTGGTGGACCTGCTGCTGGATGTTGCCGCCAGCGGCACCAACCGTATCGAGCGCGACGGCATCTCCCATCGGCACGACGCCCGTTTCGTGCTGATCGGCACGATGAACCCGGAGGAGGGTGAACTGCGTCCGCAATTGCTCGACCGCTTCGGCTTGAATGTTTCCCTCGATGGCCTGCCCGAGCCTGCGGCGCGTCAACAGATCATTCGTCGGCGCCTGGCGTTCGACAGCGATCCGCAGGCCTTCTGCACCCAGTGGGCAAGCGCTCAGGCGCAGCTGCGCGAGCGTTGCCAGAACGCTCGCCAGCGGCTTGAGCAGATTGCCTTGGACGACCAAGCCTTGGCCTGGATTACCGAGCGTTGTTTTGCTGCGGGAGTGGATGGCCTGCGCGCTGACCTGGTCTGGTTGCGCGCGGCGCGTGCCCATGCTGCCTGGCGCGGCAGTGAGGCTATCGAAGAGCAGGATGTCGACGCTGTTGCAGAATTCGCCCTGCGCCATCGTCGGCGAGAAGCGCCGGCGGCCAATCCGCCGAGTGCAGCGCCTGCTGCTGGCGGTGCCGATAGCAAATCTGAGGGCGGGCAGGGTGACTGGGGGGCGCTACCGCCACAACCGGTGGCAGCTGGCCCGCGGCGCGAGGTGCCGAACTGGGCAAAAAAGCCCTGAGCATCCGCCAGCCCAACGCTGCGGCGGCGGATGCCAGACCCCGCGTCGGCAAATTGACAGGCGCCCCGCGTGGACGGGGTCGCAGTGCCGCATCTGGGCGGGTCGCCTGGTTACCGACCCTGCTCAAAGGCAAGCCCCGCCTGCGTCAGGACTTGGCCTGGCAGCAGCGTCAGGCCCAGCAGCCAGAGCTGTGGTTGGTGATTGTCGATGCGTCGGCTTCGACCCGGCGCCATCAGGCGTTGGCTCAGACCAAGGGGTTGTTGGCGCAGTTGTTCGATCAAGCTTACCGCCAGCGCGCCCGGCTAGCCTTGCTCACCGCCAGTGGCCGTGGCCCGCAATGGCAACGGCATGGCCTGAAGGCCTCGGCGGCGCTGCAGTCATGGCTACACGCACTGGGCGCCGGGGGTGGTACGCCATTGATCACGGGGCTGGAGCAGGCACGGGACTGGTTGCAGCTACGGCGTAAACGCCATCCTCACGAGTTGCAGCGCTGCCTGGTGTTTACCGATGGGCGTCTGCAGCACTGGCAGCCAGTACTGCCAATGCCCTGTGCGACCTGCCTGGTCGACATGGAATTGGCGCCAGTGCGGCTGGGGCGTGCGCACGTGTTGGCCACGCAGCTGCAGGCCGACTATCAACATATCGACCAGTTAAAACGACTGAATTGATATAACTCGCTGTTGTGCGACCCAATGTCGCACGCGCAGAAGTTAGTCGATGGAAGTTGCTGTAAGTGCATGGTTTAACACGCACTTACAGGCGAAGTAGGCTTACTTGGGCATCGACCAGGGTTGCAGGTCATAACCTTTTTCACACAGCTCGGCGCGTACTTCTTCGATCAAGCTGGCCCATTGGGCAGGGTCGGAGTAAATACGTGAGGAGACTTGCTTGGCGCCGATACGCGTGCTGGTCCGGTCGATCACTGCCAGGCTCAGCTCACCAGTACCGTTAGGTGCATCCCAGGCTACGCACTGGAACGGTTCGAAGGCGTGGTCGGCGATCAGCAGTGCTTCGTTGACACGGAGCGGGGCATTCATGGTTCGGTCTCTCTTTGGTCCCAAACAGCGAAAGTAAGTCCGCGAGGCTGAAAAGTTAAGTTACGCAGCGCGGGGTTAATGGTACTGATGCTCCGGGGCCGGGTTGAAGTCACATGGCAGTTGAAATTTTTTATCCGCGCTTGGTTTTAGCGGCGGGCTATCCGGCGTGTGACGCCGACAACTAAATAAAATTCCCGTACGGCTAGAACATGCCGTTAACTGGCAGACAAACGGTAGGGGGTTCTGACGCTTTCGTTGCTACTGTTAATTCGGGCGCTGCAACTTACTGTTTCTACGAAAAAAACCAATCATTGGCGCCAAGGAACGGTCATGCTCGAACCCGCACCGCAACGCCGCTTGTTGATCGTCGACCCTTGCGACGACTGCCTCCGTCTATTGCCTGGCTTGCGTAGCGCCGGCTGGGATGTTCACGGCTGCACCCTGGGCTCGGCACTGGAGCACCCCTGTGATGTCGGTTTGCTGCGCTTGCAGGCCTCGCATCTGCGCCATCCCGAGGCGGTCAAGGACATGATCAAGCGCAGTAATACCGAATGGATCGCAGTGCTCAGCGCCGAGGAGCTGCGCATGCAGAACGTGGGCGACTTCGTCTGCGAGTGGTTTTTTGACTTCCATACCCTGCCATTTGACGTCTCCCGGGTGCAGGTGACCCTGGGGCGCGCTTTCGGCATGGCGCGCCTGCGCGGTAAAGGCGCAATCAAGGTAGACGAGCCTGAGCACGAATTGCTCGGCGAGAGCCGGCCAATTCGTGAGCTGCGCAAGTTGCTCGGCAAGTTGGCGCCCACCGAATCACCTGTGCTGATTCGTGGAGAAAGCGGCACCGGCAAGGAGCTGGTGGCGCGTACGCTGCATCGCCAGTCACATCGGCGCGAAAAGCCGTTTATCGCGATCAACTGCGGGGCCATCCCTGAACACCTGATCCAGTCCGAACTGTTCGGGCATGAGAAGGGCGCGTTTACCGGCGCTCACCAGCGCAAGCTAGGCCGGATCGAGGCAGCCCATGACGGCACGCTGTTCCTTGACGAGGTGGGCGATCTGCCGTTGGAGTTGCAGGCAAATCTGCTGCGCTTTCTACAGGAAAAGCACATTGAACGGGTCGGTGGTAGCCAGCCGATTCCGGTCGATGTGCGGGTGTTGGCGGCGACCCACGTGGACCTTGAGAAGGCCATCGAGCATGGGCGTTTTCGCGAAGACCTGTACTACCGGCTCAACGTGTTGCAGGTGGTGACCGCCCCCCTGCGTGATCGGCATGGTGACCTGTCGATGCTGGCCAACCATTTCTCGCACTTCTATAGCCTGGAGACCGGACGCAGGCCGCGCACTTTCAGTGACAATGCCTTGGCCGCCATGGGCCGGCACGACTGGCCGGGTAATGTGCGTGAGCTGGCCAATCGGGTGCGGCGTGGCTTGGTCCTGGCAGAGGGGCGGCAGATCGAAGCGCAGGACCTGGGTTTGCAAGTGGTCGAGCAGGAAGATCAGCCGCTGGGCACACTGGAGGATTACAAGCACCGTGCCGAGCGCCAGGCACTGTGCGATGTGCTTAACCGGCACAGTGATAACCTGAGTATCGCGGCGAAGGTGTTGGGCGTTTCGCGGCCGACGTTCTATCGCCTGCTGCACAAACACCAGATTCGCTAGGTATGTCAGTGCCTGGCGCCTGGCCGGCACTGACTCAACAGAGCTGATCGGTCAACTGGACTGCGCGATATGCCCATCTGAGCGCTCTTCGGCTGGCTCTTCATCCCCAGGCAACGCGGTAATCACGCTGAAGTCACTCACCTCGACCTCACCGCCACCATAGCCCAGCAGATGGAAGGAGAACGCCTTGCGCATGTTGGGGTTGTCGAAGCTGAACTCCATGTCCAGCGGCTGATCGGCAGTGACCAGGATTTCATCCGGCAAGCCCAGCGGCACATCCTGTTCCAGTTCCTTGGCCTTGAGCTGGATGTGCGCAGTGCGCTGCGGGTCAAGTGAACGCACCTTCACCCGCACGCGGGTATGCGAGCCTTCAGGCATTTCCAGGTACTGCGCGCCAATCAGGTTGTCCGCCCAGTCATCGTGAATGCGTGCCTGCAATTGGATCGGCGAGGGCCCGCCGAACTGGTAACGCAGGTTAAGCGGTGTGCGCAACAGCGACTGATCGAGGACGCCGGCCAGGGCGCTGATCTGCTCGCCGACGGCAGCTTGCCCAGGGCCGAGGTACTTGGCCTGGTCGGCAATGAAGCCCTCGCTGGCGTAGTGGCGACAGCGCTGCTGGAAATCGCATTCGGTAAATACTCCCTGGCCGTTGTGGTAGCGCAGCATGCCATTGGTGTAGGCGATCATTTCCCGGCCGCTGTCATAGTTTCGGTACAGCGAGCGCCCGCCCAGCGCATCGGGGATTGGCAGGGCGAAGTAGTCGAGCAAGGAGGCGGCCAGGTCGATATGGCCATAGGTGCCACGTTTGACTCGTGGGAGTTCGGCCTGCTCCGGGGCCAGGGTGAGGTTGAAGCCCCAGGACGAGGCCAGGCGCACGCCATCGATGCCGTGGGACTCATCGGAGGTGACCACTACCAGGGTGTCCTTGAGCACGCCCTGGCGCTCCAGGCTATCGAGGAACGCACCAATGGCGTCATCCAGATAGGCGACCGCCGCTTGTTTGGGGGTGTCGTAGCGTTGCAAGTACTGCTCGGGTGCCGAGTAGGGCTGGTGGGTGCCAACGGTCAGCAGGGTCAACATCCAGGGTTGATCCTGCTTGCCGAGTTGACCGATGTAGTCCAGTGCACCTTCGAAGAAGGCGCGGTCATCCTTGCCCCAGGGGAACTCCAGGTAGTTGGCGTTGCTGAACCACTCCAGGCCATGCACCGAGTCAAAGCCGATGTGCGGCATGATGCGGTCCTTGGCCATGAAGCGCAGCCCGGCGCCTTGCAGGTAGTGGGTGGTGAACCCCGCCTGACGTAGCTGCGCGGGCAGGCAGGCCTGGTTGCGCTGGTTCTGGGTGAGCAGTTCGACACCCTTGGGGGTGCCGTTGGCCAATTTGTCGTAGTCGCCGCAGAGCATGGCATACAGGCCGCGGATGGTCTGATGGGTGTGCAGCACGTAGTCGGGGGTGTTCATGCCGCGCTCGGCCCACCGGCTGAGCTTGGGCATCAACGCTTCGTCGAAGCGGCTATCGAGGGCCTCACGGTTGGCTTGCACATAGGCGCCGGGAATGCCTTCGAGGGTAATTACCAGCAGGTTGCGCGCCTGTCCGGGGGTGGCCAACAGTTTCTGGCCGCTGAGGTCAGACTGGGTCAGGCCAACACTGGGTAAAGGGGTAACTGCCTGAGTCTGGCCCAGCC
Source organism: Pseudomonas sp. Je.1.5.c (assembly GCF_051129895.1). NCBI lineage: Bacteria > Pseudomonadati > Pseudomonadota > Gammaproteobacteria > Pseudomonadales > Pseudomonadaceae > Pseudomonas > Pseudomonas sp. Je.1.5.c. The sequence continues at coordinate 44,875 of NZ_JBCPSP010000009.1, read as the reverse complement.
AGCCCTGAGCCTGGCGCTGCAGGTTGCCCACCCCGGCCGACAACAGTTGGTGCGAGAGGTTGTACTGACGCCACTGGTCGGCGTCGGAAGGGGCCAGGTGCTGGCTCGCCCAATGCAGGCCGAACAGCATGAGCGGTACCGCCAGCGCCATGCGCGGTAGCGCGGCTAGCGGCTGTGCCCGGCTGCGCCAGGCGCTGATCAGCCACGCCAGCAGGCCTGCGCCGAGCACGGCTGGCAGCCAGGGGTGGGCCAAGCCGCCGCCGGTGGAGTTTTCCATGAACTGCGGGTCGAACAGATAACCCAGGTCGGCACTGTTCGGCAGTCGGCCCACCGCGCTCACCAGCTCGGCCGAGGCCACCCACAGCGCAGCCCATGCCAGCAGCACCGGCAAGGCCAGCCACCATGGACGACGCAACAGCAGCAGCACCAGCAGGCTGCCCAGGGCGAGGTCCGACAAGTAGCCGAGCGGGTTGGACCAGCCCAGCAGGGCACGCGCACCCAGTGGAAGCACTAGCACCAGGGTCGCCAGGGCGACAAGCCGGGTCCGCGGGTGGCCGAACAGGTTTTTCACGCAAACTTTCCTTATTGCCATTAAAACGTCACACATCCGTGCTCGATGATAACAGGCCAGGGTCAGGAAAGCGGTTGGCTACAAGCCTGGTTACCAAAAGACGGACCCGCCAAGCAGGTCCGTACGTTCGGCAAACTCAGAAGTAATAAGGGAATTTCAGGCTGAAGGAGAAGTCTGGCGAGTCGTCGGTCAGGCCAATCGAGAGGTTGGGCACGATGGTCAGGTTGTCGGTTGCGGCGAAGGTCATGCCGATGTTGAAGTTTGCCGCGTTGTAGTCGCTGTTGGGCACGTCCTGCCAGTCGCCGCCATCGGGTTTGATCTTGCTCTTGGTGGCAAATTGGTCGGACACCGAGAACGACATACTCATTTTTTCGTTCAAGGCAAAGGCAATACCGGCGCCGATCTGCCAAGAGTCACCGAGCTTCACGTCCCCTGCGACTTTACTGTTGACCTGCGGGCTGATGTCGCTGAACGAGTCCTGCATGTTGTAGGTGTAGGACAAGCTGGCAAACAGCACCGCCGGGTCGAAGGTCTTGACCAGCGAGATACCCGGGGTGATCGACCAGACGCCATTGCCGGTCGGCAGGCTTTCAGGCACCGACAGGTTATCGTTGGTCGGGTCGTTGACCAGCTTGATGCCATAGGGGTCTTTGCCGGTAGGCGCCTTGACCCGCAGGGTGGCCACCGCATCGGGCCAGTTTTCCGACTCATCGAGGAATTTATAGGCGACCCCGAAGTTGACATCGCCAATGGTCGGGTCGCGGGTGACGGTGGCATCGGAGGTAACTGGGCCTGCGCCACCGGCGCCGCCAGATGAGTAGGTGGATTCGCGGTAGACCACCGGTACGTTGACGTCGAATTGCCAGCGCTGATCGAGGTTGTAGCGGGCCGTCAGGTCCAAGGTCCAGTTATCGGCCTTGATCCGGTCAAGGTTGATATTGCCCAGGAATATCGAGTCCAGCGCCAGGAAACCATTGAGCACCAAGGCTCGGGTATCGTAGTGGGTGTAGGTCAGGCCGGTTTCGACGCTGAACTTGCCGCCGCCGAAGAAGCCACTGGCCTCGTCATACAGGTTCGATACACTTTGCGCAGGTTCGGAATCTTCCTTGAGCGATTGGCCGTATGAGCTGCCGCTAGTACCTGGCGCGCCTGCGGCAACGCTCTGGCCGCCCCGTACGGTTTCGGCAGGGGATTTGGTCAGGCGCTTGGGTGCAGGGGTTGCGGGTGCTTCCTCAACCTGGCGAACGCGCTGTTCAAGCACCATCAGCGCGTGTTGCTGGGCTTCGTAACGTTGTTTCAACTCCATCAGTTCTTGTTTTAGGGCTTCGACTTGAGGGTCGGGTGCTGCATAGAGCAATGCGGCTGGAGTCAGGCTACCCAAACAGACGATAGCTCTGAAGGTTAACGATCGGTGCATGGGTTAGCCGTCCCTTCTGACTACATTTGATGAGACAGAGCGTAGATCAGAATCCGAGAGTACGAAGGCCTTTGAGCTGGTCTAGGTTGCCGCTCACCGACCCGGCTGCCGAGACGTTGTCACGCAGCACGACATTGAGCGAAGTGAGGTTTCTGACCTGATTGCCGGCGCCGAGCAACGTGGTGTTCTGCATCAGCCCACCCTGGCCCAGGCGTTGGAAGGTGCTGCCCTGGTTATTGTTGGCATTGATGTTCAGTTGCACGCCGGTGCCGCTCGAGGACACGCTCAGCGCGCCTGCAGCATTGGCTCCGAGTACTTTGCTGCCAGCGGCCAAGGCCTCGCCCTGGGGCTGCGTGGTGGGCGCTTTGTTGCCTTTGCTGACATTGATATCAACGCCGTTGTAGGCCAGGTTATGGTCGCCGGCAGCCCGCACGATCTGGGTCACGCCCTCGGTGCTATTGAGCCCCTTGCCGCCGGTTACGCTGCCCGTGCCGGGGCCTTGGCCACGCGGTGTGCCGCTGCCTTTTTGGTTGATCATCGACACGTAGAACTGCGGCTTGATGGTCGATTGCTGGATTTGCATCGACGAGGTGGCGCCAATCACTTCGCCGTTGGCATTTTGCCAGGTGCTGGTCATGACAACCCCGAAACTGATGATCCGCCCTGGCATGACATAGCGCCCGCGCAAGTTGGCCAGCTCCTGATCCTTCAGCTCAATGGGTTTGAACGTCTCCGCCTGGAGCGGCAGGCTGGCGGCCAGGCACACCACGGCTAGCCAGGTTGAAGTCTTCATTGGATGCTCCCGGAGCGTGGTGCTCCCTTGTCATTATTAGAAGAAGTCGCTTTGGATGAATCCGAAATCCATCAACTCTGCGTCTTGCACCGGGGTGAAGTTGTTGATGCGACCTTTGACGGTCAGCGGAATGGGCGGGTCGAGCAAGGCATTGCTCTTGTCGTACCCCTGGCCGATGATGGCAAAGATGATGCCGTTCCAGCCTTTGATGAAATCTTCGACTTTGAAGCGCTTGTGACCCAGTACCGGATCACCGATATACACCCAGCCGTTGTCGACTTTTTGCATGACCACAAAATGCTTGTAGCCGCGGATGTCCATCAGGACCACGACGGGAATGCGGATACTGTGCAAGGTGTCGACGGCTACCCGGTAGCCGCGGGCGCGCATGCCGAGGGTTTCCACGTAGCGTTTCATGTCGAGCATGGAAAAACCCTGCACGCGGACCAGATCCTGATCGGCGTTGGCCAGCATGCCTTCGATGATCTGCTGTTCATCGACGTCCAGCCAATAGGCTTGGCGCAAGATGGTCGCCAGCGCGGCGGCGCCACAACTGAAGTCGGTTTTCTGTTGCACCAGATCGGCGAACTTGCGTTCGCGCACACTCTGGATGGGTTTGAATATCACCGCGCCACCCGGCAATACCGAAAGTGGCATTTGCGCGGCTTCTGCTTGGCTTGCCAGGCAAAGCAACAGCGCCAAGGCGATAATGCGCATGTTCGACGTCCCCCTGCGGATGCTGAAAAAGGCCCCCCGAAGGGGGCCTCAGGCCACAGTACTTAGAACGAGGTGTTGGAGATGGCCAGCGAGTTGCTTTGCTGGTTGCCGACACCCGAGGCCACGTTGACGCCCAGGTTGCCGCTGCCGCCATTCACCGAACCGCTCAGGGTTGCAGTGTTGGTCACAGGGTTAGCCCAGCCGATTGGAGTCAACACTTGGTACGAGATGGTGTTGCTCAGCTCATACGAGTTGGCTTCGCTGTAGCTCTTCGAAATGTCTTTCGAAGACTCGTTGGCCTTCTCGTAGGACTTCTCGAACGAGCTGGAGGCGGTCTTGTCGTACGAGGACTCACGAGACTTATCGTACGAAGAGTCACGTGCCTTGTTGTACGACGAATCGCGCGATTTGTCGTACGAAGAGTCACGCGCCCTGTCGTAGGAGTAGTCACGAGACCTGTCGAACGAGGAGTCGAACGACTTCTCGAACGAAGCGTCATACGCGCTTTCATGCGACGTATCGATCGACGCATTCAACGAAGCGTCAAGCGATCCGCTGGCACTCTGGCTGCGAGTGCGATCGCCAAAGCCGTTGTTGACGGTAGTCGACCGGGTAGACTCGGCTGCGACGGTCAAGGTAGCGTCCAGCGAAGCGCTAGAGCTCGAGCTGGCGCTGCCGCTAGCCGAACCGTTGGCACTGGCGCTGTTGGAACCACTGGCGTTGGCGCTGCCTGAACCGCTGGCGCTGGAGCTGTTGGACCCACTGGCGGTCATGCTGTTGGAGCCGCTGGCAGTCATGCTGTTGGATCCGCTGGCACTCCAGCTGTTGGAGCCACTGGACGCCGAGTTTTTCGAGCCGCTGACACTGCCGCTCGAAGACGAGCTGCGATTGTCGCTGGACTCGAAGGTGCCTTCGCGCGAGAACGAGCCGCTCGAAGTCTTGGTCAGGGTCAGCGTATCTAGCCGGGTTTCACGATCGGCATAGTTGTTGACGGTCAGACCAGGGCCACTTTGGTTGGCAGAAGCGGTGGCCACGGCGTTGCCAATGGGCGCATTGGTGTTAGCAATGGCCATGGTGTTTTTCTGTTGGTTGAGGTCGCCACTGGCGATGTTGACACCAACGTTGCCGTTGGCGCCGCTGGCTGATCCGCTCATGACCGCAGAGCTTTGGGTGGACCAGTTGGTGACCCGGTTGTTGTTGCTGACCTGGCGGACGTCGGCAGTGGCAGTGGCGGTGCCAAACACGAAGCTGTTATCCAGGCTTGAGTCGGAGGCCGCGTTGGCGATGGCGGCGGCGTTGTCTTGTTGGTTGCCGTTACCGGCTGCCACGTTGACCCCGACGTTGCCTGCGGCGCCTTCGGCGGAGCTGCTCATTTCAGCTTCGTTGACAGTCCCTTCGTTCCAGATGCGGTTGCCGGTACTGCTTTGACGATCGGTAGCTTCGGCAGTGGCGCTGATTGGGATGATGATCGGACGAGGGTTGTTGTTGCCGTTGTTGTGGCCGTTGTTATGGCCATTGTTGTGGCCGTTGCCACGCCTATCGTCAGCTTGTACAGCTACAGCCATGATCGCAGCAATTGCGAAAACCAGAGGCTTGATTGCCATCGAGGGTTTCATGGTGATTCTCCGTACTTTATTTTAGGTTAAGTGTTGTTATTACCTGTGGGTCAGTCCGCGACCCGGACGCTCAGGGTGTTGGCCGTTCGGTTTCCCACCCCGGCGCTCTGATTCAACTGGATCACCCCACGACTACCGGTGAAGGCCTGGTCACTCGTGGTGATCTGGCGATAGCCGGGTGCAGAGGCAGTTGCATCGGAGTTATTGATCAGCGCCACGTTCTGTTGCAGCAGGACGCTGTCATCAATGGTTTGCGGTTGCGCACTAATGCTGATGCGCAATGCGTTGGCTTGCTGGTTGCTGGCCCCCGCGCTCTGGTTGACGCCCAGCGCGCCAGTGCCGTTGCTGAAGGCATCGCCCTGGATGCTCGACTTGGCATCGCGCGAAGGGTCGACCTCGCTGCGCAGGCGTTGGCGAATTTGCGTGGTAGCGCTGGCGTTATGGCCAATGGCGAAGGCTCGGGCGTTGGCTTGTTGCTGGAGGTCGCCGGCCGCCTGGTTGACGCTAAGATTGCCCTGGTATTGCGCACCGGAACGGTCAATGGTGGCGGTGTCGATGATGGGGCCTTGGGCAAAGGCCGATGCACTGCAAAGGCTGGCCAGAATCAGCAGCGTGTGCTTCATCTCATTGGCCTCCGCCGAGGATCTTCAGCGCGCCCATGCCACGCTGGACGTTCGAGTTGACCATGTTGGAGATGCCATTGCCCGAGCCTGAAGCGCGTCCACCGGCCAGGTTAGGCAACTGGTTCTGATTGTTGATCTGGCCGCCCAGGTTGTTGGTCTGTTGGGTGATCATGGTGCTGATGCCAGAACCGCTGCTGATACCGGCAAAGTCGCCATCGCTGAGCTCATTGGTTTGCTTGAGAATGTGAGCGGAGGGATTGGTATTGACGGTGACGGGGCTTGGATCGGGGATCAGCGGTGGGCGCATGGCGTTGCGCGGCTGCACATCGCGCGTGATGATGATCACCCCGTTTTCGGCTTGGACTGGCAGACTGAGACTGGGCGCCAGGGCACAACTGAGCAGCAGCAGGCGATAGATGCCTTTATCGAATTTCCCCACGATGGCAATTCCTTCTTCAGAGCGCTGGTCCTAGTCAGCGTTGCGAGGAATAGAGCAGAAGCTGTGCCGGTTTTGCTTATTGCAGTGCAATCAACAGCTTGTGCGGGGGAATGGGGCGCGCCGGGATTTTGCTGTATCAGCGCTGAGACAATTTTTCCTGAAATACCCGCGCAGCCCAGCACGGGCGGTGCCTGAGCGGGCTTTGCCGGGGGTGTATCACCGGCTTAACACTAGCCCCATAACTGGCGAGGGAGGCCCAACTGCGGGGACTATGGCCCAGTGAGATGTATCAGCGGCTTAACACTCGGTGGGGCACGCTGCGGCTTTGCCGTTCAGTAAACGCTGCACCGCAGCGAGCACGGCAGCGCTGCGCTGCGGCCAATCACCGCCAATTACCTGCACCGGCTGCTGATGGCGCTGCAGCCAGGCATGGCTGTCGCTGAAGAACGCCTGGCGTTCGCGTAAATCGGGCTGGCAGCGCTGCCCATCACCGACCCAACTGACGCCCTGCGGGTCGAGCAGCAGGTGCAGATCGTAGTGGCGTTCAAGCAGTGCTTGCTCGATCCATGCCGGACAATCGTTGAACAGTGCCCGGCTCCACAGCAGGTTGCTCAACAGGTGGGTGTCGAGGATCAACAACTCAGGCTGATGGGCGCGCGCGGCGTCTTCCCAGGCCAGTTGACCGCGAGCAATCGCCGGAATATCGGCGTAGCAGGTATCGCGCCCTTGCTCGTCGATAAAATGACGCACGTATTCGCCGACCAGTTCACCACCAAAGTGCGCCTGGATCTCACTGCTGAGCCAGCTCTTGCCGCTGGACTCCGGCCCGCACAGCACCAGGACCTTCATGCGTTGCCCAGCGCCGGGTCACGGCGCCACTCCAGCCAGCCACGCACCGCGATCACGGTGAGCACGACGAACAGTCCGGCGGTGAAGTACAGCTGCTGGTGCAGGTATTGGCCGACATAGACCACATCGACCACCAGCCACAGCGGCCAGCATTGCACGCGCTTTTGTGCCATCCACACCTGTGCGACCAGGCTGAAACCGGTCAGGGTAGCGTCCAGCCAGGGCAGGGCGGCATCGGTCCAATGCGCCATGGCAGCGCCTAGCGCCATACTCAACAGCAGGCCCACGGCCAGCCCGGCGAGTATCTGTGGGCGCGCCAGGCGCGATACCTGGCGGGCATCCTCGACCCGCTCGGGGCGTGTCCATTGCCACCAGCCATAGAGCTGCAGCAGGGCGTAGGTGGCCTGCAGGAGCATCCCCGAGTACAGCTTCACCTCGTAGAAGAACCAGCCATAGAGGGTCACCATCACCAGGCCGATTGGCCAGCACCAAGGGTTTTGCTTGACGGTGAGCCACACGGCAATGACGCCGAGCACGGCGGCGATCAGTTCAAGGCCGGACATCGGCGATCCTTGGCGGCAGGGAAAGGGCGCGATTGTAGCCTGTGGGGGCGGACAGGAGTAGCGCTCAGTGCAGGCCACGACGCGGGTAAACCTACAGGGTGTATCGCGCGCAATTGCTGCGAACGACACCAACCCTGTAGGCGCCGGCTTGCCTGCGAAGAGGCCGGCAGCGGCGACCTCTGCCGACGCTGTTACACCCTGAACTGCTTCAACAACTGCTCCAGTTCCTCGCTTAGGCGTGCCAGCGCCATTCCCGAATCCGTCGATTGCCGCGCCGCTTCGGCCGTTTGCAGCGACAGTCCGGCTGTCTCGGTCACATTGCGGTTAATCTCTTCGACCACATGCGACTGCTGCAAGGTAGCACTGGCGATGGACGCGTTCAGAGCCGTGAGGTTGTTTAATACCTGGCTGATGGCATCCAGGCTGGTGCCTGCTTCACGGGCTTGCTCGACGGTCTGGCGCGACGCCTCGCTGCTGGTGTCAATGGCTCGCACCGCCGCTTCCGACTGGCCTTGCAGGTGCTCGATCATGGTCTGGATTTCGGCGGTCGATTGCGCGGTGCGCTGGGCCAGCAGGCGCACTTCATCGGCTACCACGGCAAAGCCGCGGCCTTGCTCGCCGGCCCGAGCGGCTTCAATGGCGGCGTTCAAGGCCAGCAGGTTGGTCTGCTCGGCAATCGAGCGAATCACCTCTAGCACGCCGCCGATCTTGTTGCTGTGCCCCGCCAGTTCACGAATGACCTGGACCGCTTGATCGATGGTGGCAGACAACCGGTCGATCTGCTCCAAGCTGCCGTGAATCGCCTGTTGGCCATGGCTGACCTGCTCCTGCGCGGCGCGCATCTCGCTGGCTGCCTGTTCGGCGTTCTTGGCTACGTCCTGGACGGCATAGGTGACCTCATTGACCGCTGTCGCCACCTGATCCATCTGCAACGACTGCTGGGCGCTGCGCTCGTGGGCTTGGCCGGCGTTGTCGCCGACATGGCCGGCCGATTGGGCCAAGGCGTGAGCGGTGCCCTGCAATTGACCAACCACCCCCTGCAGCTTGCCGTTGAAGCGGTTGAAGTGCTCGCCAAGGTGGGTGATCTCGTCGCGACCATGGGTGTCCAGGCGCTGGCTCAGGTCGCTTTCGCCACTGGCGATAATGCCCATGGCCTGTACCGCTTCCTGTAACGGGCGGGCAATGCTACGGGCGATCAGCATCACCAGCAGCCCCATCAACAGGGCGATACCCAGGCCCAACAGGCAGGCATCGCGAACCTGGCGGGCGAACTCGGCCTGTACGTCATCGACGTACACCCCCGAACCGATGATCCACCCCCAAGGCTTGAACAGCTGGATGTATGAGGTCTTGGCCACCGGCTCGCTGGCACCCGGCTTAGGCCAGCGGTAGTCGACGGGCCCGGCGCCCTGGCTGCGAGCCAGGGCGACCATTTCGTTGAACACGGCAAAACCATCCGGGTCCCGGATGGCCGCCAGGTCCTGGCCATCGAGCTTGGGGTTGGCTGGGTGCATGATCATCTTCGGCGCCAGGTCGTTGATCCAGAAGTAGTCGTTCTGGTCGTAGCGCAGGCCGCGCACCACTTGCAGGGCTTGCTGCTGGGCGGCGTCGCGGGTGAGCGTACCGTTGGCTTCCAGGCCTTGGTAGTAGGCCAGCACCCCCGCTGCGGTTTCGACCACATGGTGGGTCTTCTCGGCCTTGGCTCGGTACAGGTCAGCATGGATCTGGCGCAGCATCAGCAGCCCCAGTACCAGCAACATCGCCACCGCCACCAGCAGGATCAGCCACAAGCGGCGGCTGATCGACATCGACCTCAAGGTCTTCATTTATAAGCTACTCCCGCGTTGTTCTTGTTATTGAGATGCATCCAAGCATGCTTTGCCGTTGCTCCCCCAGTCGACCAATGGCTAGGTGTCCGGCAGGACAATCCATGATGTTTGCGCGCGAGCCTTCGGCGGGCTGCTCTGATAGCATCTCGGCCGCTTTGGATGAAACCTTTAGGCATCCGGAACAATTCAACTGGCATTGCGCCTGACAGTCGCTGTAAAACTGCCGGGCCGCGTGCGGCAATCACCAGCAAATCAAGAACAAGGGGCGTGCCACGAGCTGCGTCCCATCGGGGGAATGATGGATTTTTGGAGTGCCTTTCAGGCAATCATCTTAGGCGTCGTCGAAGGACTGACAGAGTTTCTGCCGATCTCCAGTACCGGGCACCAGATCATCGTCGCTGACCTGATCGGTTTTGGTGGCGAGCGGGCCATGGCGTTCAACATCATCATCCAGCTGGGCGCGATCCTGGCGGTGGTGTGGGAGTTCCGCCGCAAGATCTTCGATGTGGTGCTGGGGCTGTCCAGCCAAGCGCCGGCGCGACGCTTCACGGCCAACCTGCTGGTGGCGTTCATGCCGGCAGTGGTGCTGGGCGTGCTGTTCGCCGACTACATCCACGAGTACCTGTTCAACCCGATCACCGTGGCGGCCGCCTTGGTCGTGGGCGGGGTGATCATGCTCTGGGCCGAGCGGCGTGAGCATCGTATCGAGGTCGACCATGTCGATGACATGCACTGGAGCCACGCGCTGAAGATCGGCCTGGTGCAGTGTGTGGCGATGATCCCAGGGACTTCGCGTTCCGGCTCGACCATCATCGGCGGTTTGCTGTTTGGCTTGTCGCGCAAGGCCGCGACCGAGTTCTCGTTCTTCCTGGCCATGCCAACCATGGTGGGCGCTGCGGTGTACTCGGGCTACAAATACCGGGAGCTGTTCCAGCCTGCCGATCTGCCGGTATTCGCCATCGGTTTCGTGGTGTCGTTCATCTTCGCCATGATCGCCGTGCGGGCGCTGCTCAAGTTCATCGCCAACCACAGCTATGCGGCCTTCGCCTGGTACCGCATCGTCTTTGGCCTGATCATCCTGGCGACCTGGCAGTTCGGCTGGGTCGACTGGGCGACGGCGCAGGGCTGATATGGCGCGTATGCACACTGCGGCCAGACGCGGCAATGGCGCTGAACAGGGCGTGCGCCATGCACGCCTGAAGCTACTGATTCTCGCCGTTCTGTGCCTGTTGCCTGGCCTGGGTGCGGCGCAGATGGCCTGGAGTGGGCAGTCGTGGTTGCCATTGGCGGCCTATCCAGCCGTGAGCTTGATCAGCCTCATGCTCTATTGGCAGGACAAACAGCAGGCCCGCAGCCAGGCCTGGCGCACGCCGGAAAAGGTCCTGCATGCCAGCGAACTGTGCGGCGGCTGGCCTGGCGCCTTGCTGGCCCAGCAGCTGTTTCGGCACAAGACACGCAAGACCTCCTATCAGCTGACCTTCTGGGCCATCGTCGCCGTGCACCAGCTGTTTTGGTTCGATCATCTGGCGCTGCAAGGGCGCTGGCTAGGCGCGGCGGTAGCGCCGTTGTTCAGATAAGCAGCCCAAGGCGCAATCGCTTGGGCAGGCGCTGCACCACCAACTGGTGGGAGCGCTGCAGCAGATCGCACAGCGCGGTTCGGCCCATGGGATAGGGCGGGGCCATGCTGATCCAGCGGGCCCTGGCCAGGTAGGGAGCCGGGCGCACGCCCGGGAGGTCGACATACCCCAGGAACAGCTCGTCATCGACCTTGAACGACAACCCCGCACCCGCCAGGTCGAGCACGGCAAACATCTTGTTGCCGGCCACCGAGAACACCCGGATCCCACCCCACTTGTAGTCTTCTCGCGCTCCTGGCAGGCCCAGGCAAAACTCGGCCACCTGCTCAGGGCTCATGCGTTGCTCAGACATAGCGCTCTCCACAGGCCTCGAACGAGGCCGCCAGATGGTCGATCCACACCCGCACCGCCGGCAGCACGCCCCGCCGGTGTGGGTACACCGCCTGCAGCCAGCCGCCCGGCAGCGACCAGTCGGGCAACAGGCGCACCAACTCACCGCGCTCCAGCTCTTCTTCGCAGTACATGCTCGGCAGCGCTGTGAAGCCCAGCCCGGCCAGCACCGAGGCCTTGCGTACGACAAAGTCATCGATGGCCAGGCGCGGCTCCAAGGCCAGGTCCTGCTGACGCCCACCAGGGCCAAACAAGCGCAGATGCACCAATCGATCAGCCTCGGCCGCGCCCAACACCGGTAGGCTGGCCAGCTGCGAAGGCTCACTGATACCGTCGGCAAAGCCTGGCGCGGCAACCAGATGCATCTGCGCCTGGCGCAAGCGGCGGGTGACCAAGGCCGGGTCCTCGTCGCCCAGGTCGCGCACCCGCAGGGCCACGTCGATGCCTTCGGAAATCAGGTCGACCCGGCGATTGAGCAGGACCATGTCCAACTGCACCAGCGGGTGCAACTCCAGAAAACGGCTGATCACCTCCGGTAAAAAGGCATGCGCCAAAGCCACCGGGCATGACACTCGCAAGCGCCCGCGTGGCTCACTGGTCATGCTGGCGACGGCTTCATCAGCCATCTCCGCTTCCAGCAGCATGGCCTGGCAGTGATGCAGATAGCGCTCGCCCACCGCCGTCAGCTTCAGTTGGCGCGTGGTGCGTTGCAGCAAGCGGGTGCCCAGGCGCTCCTCCAGCTCGGCGATGCGCCGCGACAGGCGCGATTTGGGGATACCCAGTTGGCGGCCGGCGGCGGCAAAGCCGCCAGCCTCGACCACGCGGGCAAAGTAGAACAGGTCGTTGAGATCTTGCATGTGAAAATCCATTGTTCCATCAGTAGGACAAACTAATGCATTTTTACCGACTTATCAGCTATTCGATGGTTGTATAGGATTCTCTCCATCGTGATCGCCCACTACCGCGGTCGTCATTCACAGGAGAGTCCCATGAAACTGTTGCATATCGATTCGAGCATTCTGGGCGACAATTCCGCCTCCCGTCAGCTGAGCCGCGAAGTGGTAGACGCCTGGAAAGCCGCTGATTCGAGCATCGAAGTGGTCTACCGCGACCTGGCCGCCGATGCCATCAGCCACTTCTCCGCCGCCACCCTGGTTGCCGCTGGCACCCCAGAGGAAATGCGCGATGCCGCCCAGGCGCACGAAGCCAAGCTGAGCCAGGAAACCCTGGATGAGTTCCTCGCTGCCGACGCCGTGGTGATCGGCGCGCCGATGTACAACTTCACCGTACCGACCCAGCTCAAAGCCTGGATCGACCGCATTGCTGTCGCTGGCAAGACCTTCCGCTACACCGAAGCCGGCCCAGAAGGCCTGTGCGGTAACAAAAAGGTGATCCTGGTTTCCACCGCAGGCGGCCTGCACGCTGGCCAACCGACCGGTGCTGGCCATGAGGACTTCCTTAAGGTGTTCCTCGGCTTTATCGGCATCAGCGACCTGGAAATCGTCCGTGCCCACGGCCTGGCCTATGGTCCAGAGCACCGCAGCCAAGCGATCGACGCCGCTCAGGCGCAGATTGCCGGTGAGTTGTTCGTCGCTGCCTGAGTGCAGTGATGTGCTGACGCCATCGCGGGCCAAGCCCGCTCCCACGCTACCTCCTTTTAGAGGGCGGTAGCGGGAGCTGGCTTGCCCCGCGCTGCGTTGTTTCATCCAGTTTTCATCTGCTGGCCAAGGCCGGGGCTTATGCTGGCGCTATCCTTCCGTTTCGCGGGGAGACGCCTGCGATGAACCGAACCCCTGTGTTGGTAGCGTGCCTGTTGTTGGCCGACCTGTTGGCTCGCGCTGACGCGGCGCCGTGGGTTGCAGGGTTGCATCATCTGCAACTGGCCGACCCGCTAGACGCCCGCCCGATGCAGGCCTTGGCGTTCTATCCCTCCACAGGTCAAGCACATCACATCCGCCTTGAAGGCTATCCGCTCACCGTAGCCGAGGACGCTCCGGTCGCGCTGGGGCAGTTCCCTTTGCTGGTCGTGTCCCACGGCAATACCGGCAGCCCTTTGGCTCTGCACGATTTAGCCAGCGCGCTAGCGCGTCGGGGATTCGTGGTGGTGGCGCTGACCCACCCGGGCGACAACGCCAGTGACCACAGTCGCCTGGGTACCTTGAGCAATCTCTACGGCCGGCCATTGCAAGTGAGCGCAGCGATCAGCGCTGCGCGTGCGGACAGCGTGCTCGGCCCCTATTTGAACGACGGCAAGGTGGGCGTGATTGGTTACTCGGCAGGGGGCGAGACGGCCTTGATCGTGTCTGGCGCCCAGCCCGACCTCGATCGTTTGCACCGTTACTGCCTGGAGCGCCCTGGTGATGCCGATGCCTGCAAGACCCACGGCGTGTTGATCGCTGATCGCAGCGAGCTGACCGCCCAGGCCGACCCCAGGGTTGGCGCACTGGTGCTGATGGCGCCGTTGAGCTTGATGTTTGGCCGGCACGCCTTGAGCGGCGTGCATGTCCCTGCGCTGATCTACAGCGGTGACAACGATCAGTTGCTGGCGCTGGATCGCAATGCCCAGGCTCTGGCGCGCAAGCTGCCGGTCACCCCCGACTATCGGTTGTTGGCAGGGGCGGGGCATTTCATTTTCATGGCGCCCTGCGATGCCGAGCAGCATGCGCGCATGCCTGTAGTGTGCAAGGATGCCGAGGGCGTCGACCGTCGGCAGATTCATCACTCGCTACAGCGCGAAACCGCCGATTTCTTTAGCCAGACCCTGGGTGGGCCAGAGCCAGGCGAGCGCTCAGCGGCGGCGAGCGAGCACTAGGGTCAGGCCCACCCCAGAAAGCGCCAGCAGGGCGGCCACGCCGAAGATCGAGGCATAGCCCAGGTGCACCGCCACTGCGCCCATCACCGGGCCAGCGATTGCCAGGGCCAGGTCGAAAAACACCGCATACGCCCCCAGGCCAGCGCCACGGCTGCTGCTCGGCACCTGTTTGATCGCTTCCACGCCCAGGGCCGGATACACCAGGGACAGGCCGAATCCGGTCAAGCCCGCGCCAACCAGCGCCCAGGCAGGCGAGGGCGCAAGCCAAAGCAGGCTCAGCCCTAGCACTTCCGTCGCCATACAGCTCACAGCCACCGCATAACCGCCAAAGCGATTGACCGCATTGACGAACAGCCGCCGCGAAATGATGAAGCACACGCCGAACGCGCTCAGGCACAACGCCGCGCCAGCCCAGCCGCGCTCCAGGTAATACAGGGTGACGAAGGTGGTCAGCGTGCCATAGCCAATCGAGGCCAGGGTCAGGCCCATTCCACAAGGCGCTACTCGGGCGAACGCCGACCAGAACGGCAGGCGTTCGCCGCGTACTACCACGACGTCTGGCCGCTTGCGCAGGGCCAGCAGCGCCAGTGCCGCCAGGATCAGCAGGGCCGGCCCCAGCACGCTGAAGTCCAGGCCATCGACCATCAGCACGCCCACCGGCGCGCCGATGGCGATGGCGCCATACGAGGCGATGCCGTTCCAGGAAATCACCCGTGCGGTGTGCTCGGCGCCCACCTGGCTGATGCCCCAGCTCAAGGTGGCAACGCCGATCAAGCCTTGGGCGATGCCCAACAGCAAACGCCCACCGAGCAGCAGCGCCAGGCTCAGCCAGGGCAGGCTCAGGGTCCAGGCCGAGAACAGGGTCAGCACCCCGCAACCGGCGATGCCAAACAAGCCGTAGCCAATGGCTCGCTTGCCACCCAGGCTGTCTGCCACCCGCCCGGCGAACGGCCGGCTGAGCAGTGTCGCCAGGTACTGCAGGCCGATGGTCACTCCAGCGATCACCGCGCCAAAACCCAGTTGGTCGTGCACATAGCTGGGCAGTACCGCAATCGGCAGGCCGATGCAGAGGAAGGCGATGAAGGTATAGAAGACGATCGAGAGGATCTGCTGGGTGATGGCAAAGCTATTACTGGGGGCGGGTTCTTGCGCGGTCATGGGCTCGTTCGCGGGCGGGCGGTTGGGCGTGCAAGCATCATGGCCGTAGTCTGGGATAAATGAAAGCAGGCTAACGAATTATTCGTCGGCTGGTGCTGGCCGCAGGCCGAAAAGAGCGCGGGGCAAGCCCACCCCCACGCACTGCGTGAGGGCGGGCTTGCCCCGCGATTGCTGGCTACTGACTCAGTCGCTCAGCTCAGACCACGACGCCCTGGCTACGCAGGTAGTCGTCATAGGTGCCGCTGAAGTCGACCACGCCCTCAGGCGTCAGCTCGATGATCCGGGTCGCCAGCGACGACACGAACTCGCGGTCATGGCTGACGAACAGCAGGGTGCCTGGGTAGTTTTCCAGCGCCAGGTTCAGCGCCTCGATCGATTCCATGTCCAAGTGGTTGGTCGGTTCGTCCATCACCAGTACGTTCGGCTTTTGCAGGATCAGCTTGCCGAACAGCATCCGGCCTTGCTCACCACCGGAAATCACCTTGACCGACTTGAGGATCTCGTCGTTGGAGAACAGCATCCGGCCCAAGGTGCCACGGATCATCTGCTCGCCCTGGGTCCACTGGCCCATCCACTCGAACAGGTTGACGTCATCTTCGAAGTCGTGGGCGTGGTCCTGGGCGTAGTAGCCCACTTCGGCGCTATCGGTCCACTTGACCGCACCCGCGTCGGGCTGCACTTCACCGACCATGGTACGCAGCAGGGTGGTCTTGCCGATACCGTTAGGGCCGATGATGGCGACGCGCTCACCGGCTTCGACGGTGAAGCTGAAGTCTTTGAACAGCACTTTGTCGTCGAATGCCTTGGCCATCTTCTCGATGGTCACCGCCTGACGGTGCAGCTTCTTGTTCTGCTCGAAGCGGATGAACGGGCTGACCCGGCTCGACGGCTTGACCTCGGCCAGCTGGATCTTGTCGATCTGCTTGGCCCGCGAGGTGGCCTGCTTGGCCTTGGAGGCGTTGGCCGAGAAGCGGCTGACGAAGGTCTGCAGCTCGGCGATCTGCGCCTTTTTCTTGGCGTTGTCGGCCAAAAGTTGCTCGCGCGACTGGGTTGCAGCAGTCATGTACTCGTCATAGTTGCCCGGGAACAGGCGCAGCTCGCCGTAGTCCAGGTCAGCCATGTGGGTGCACACGCTGTTGAGGAAGTGCCGGTCGTGGGAAATGATGATCATGATGCTGTTACGCGCCGTGAGAATGGTTTCCAGCCAGCGGATGGTGTTGATGTCCAGGTGGTTGGTCGGCTCGTCGAGCAGCAGCACGTCCGGATCCGAGAACAACGCCTGGGCCAGCAGCACGCGCAGTTTCCAGCCCGGCGCGACTTCGCTCATCGGGCCGTAGTGCTGTTCCAGTGGAATACCCAGGCCCAGCAACAGTTCGCCGGCGCGCGAGTCGGCGGTGTAGCCGTCCATTTCGGCGAACTCGGTTTCCAGCTCAGCGACGGCCATGCCGTCTTCTTCGCTCATCTCAGGCAGCGAATAGATACGATCACGCTCGGCCTTGACCTTGAACAGCTGCTCATGGCCCATGATCACGGTGTCGATCACAGTGAAGTCTTCGTAGGCGAACTGATCCTGGCGCAGCTTACCAAGGCGGGTGTTCGGCTCAAGCATCACCTGGCCGCCAGACGGCTCCAGATCGCCGCCGAGGATCTTCATGAAGGTCGACTTGCCGCAACCGTTGGCGCCGATCAGGCCGTAGCGGTTGCCGTTATTGAATTTGACCGAGACGTTCTCGAACAGCGGCTTGGCGCCGAATTGCATGGTGATGTTAGCGGTAGAAATCAAGTGCTTGTCCTGCGGGGATTCCAGAGGTGTATTTAGGCCCTGTCGTCAGTCTTGGGCCAATTTTGGGCCAATTCGACGCGGGGCGGCAGCTTCTCCAGCTCCCTCCAGTCCGAGGAGGAGCTGATCCATTTCGCGTAGGTAGAGAGCAACATCTCGACGCTGTGGCCAAGCTGGCTCGCGATGAACGCGGGGTTCATCCCAGGCATCAGGCACATGGTTGCGTAGGTGTGGCGGGTGTCGTACTGACGGCGTTCACGGATGTTCAGCGCCTTCAGCGCCGATTTGAAGTGGCGGATTGTAACACTTGGCTCGTTGATCCACAGCCCACCTTTGCCAGGTTTGGAACATCAAGCGACTGGTCGGGTGGGCCGACTTGGACGCCATGCGACGAAGGGTAGCCTATCGAATCGTGGCGATTGATTGGCGCCACTCATTTGATATCGTTGGGTTCCGCTTACAGGAGGTTCTATGTCAGGAAAGTTTGTCACGCGCTGGTTCTACGCATCACTGGAATCAGGAACCAAGCCAGCCGGGCTCTTCGGGAACAAGGTCGAAGTTGTGCACAATCAGAAGGTCGTGGATTTTGATGAGTACGCGGCGCACTTACAAAAAATGTACGAAGACTTTGATCACGCCGGCTACGACGTTATCAACGTGGTACCGATTGCGATGGGGCAGTCCGAGTCATGCACACAAACGACTGGCAATTACGTAGGGGACGTCGGATTCTCGATCACCCGCGGCGCGGTCGTCGTTGGCAAGCGCCGAGATTCCTAGGCAACACTCGCGAGTTCCGATACCGTCGGCCATGGATCATCGGCTCGCGCCAGTGCTGCCATCGGCGGCGGGCTAACGCTGTTGCCACACGTACGCACCTGCTCGGTCTTGGTGAACGGCGGTCAGCAGCCGTTCTCCACTTATCTCTTTGTCGCTCTCCTTCGTCTACCCAGCCTGTCTGTATCAAGACTTTACTGACACGGCCAGGCTGCTAAAATACCGGCCCTTTGAAACCTTGAGACGGATCTTATGCGCAACTTTCTTGCTATGTCCTTTGGCGGTCTGACGCCTAGCTATTACGCTCGTCAATTGTTTTTCGGCGCACTCTTCGCGGCCTTTTTCATTTACATGAAGTCACGTGCTCCCCTCGGGCTTGACTTCGCCACCGTTGCCATTTCCGTGGTGAGCACGTTGCTCTATCCCTACTCAAGGTTCGTGTACGAGAGCGCGGTGGGTTTCATCATGGGGCGCAACGTATTCTTCGTGAACGCGTTGTTCATGCTGGCTGCCAAGTTCTTCACGATGTTCGTGTGCTGGTTCCTGGCGATCTTTATCGCCCCGCTTGGACTGCTGTACCTCTATTGGCACCACAGCCGCCAGCCGTCCAACTAAACCTTCCCAGCCCGGCGAACGAGTCGGGCTTGGTCGTTTTTCAGCCCTGGCAAATGCCGGGGCTTTTTTATGCAACAGTGCCTTGGGCCGAGCCCGGTGGCAGCGTCATCGCGCTGATCGACTTGGTGGCTATCTGTGGCTGGGATTGGCGCGTTGTCCTTAGGTGGGCTATTGCTGAAGCTTCTGCACTGGAGCGAATCAGGAGGTTGTATGAGGCATGTTCTGTTGGGTGCACTGCTGGCTTGCCTAGCCGGGCTGGCCCAGGCGCAGATTCCACTGGTCAACGCCACATGCCCTGGCGACATCGAAGTACATGCCGACGAAGGCGGGCCGATCTACATCAACGGCAAGGAGGCCAAGCTGAAGAAGTTCAACGACAACTATTTCGAGGCCAAGGGCAGTGGTGTGACTATTTCCCTGACCGTCAGCCCCGATGGCTCGCCGAGCGTCTCCTACACCGGTAAAGGCGGCGCCAACGGTGTGTGTGAATTGACTGAAGAGGATTGATCGCGCATACGCCTAGCCACCTCGCCAGGTGGCTGTGCGGGCAGCTAGCAGCTACAGTGCACGCCAGGGCAGGAAACGCCCAAGTCACGAACAGGGAGGTGGTGAGGTGGTTGCGAAGCTCTTGGTGACCGTTGGCATAGTCTTCTACGCCGTCATCGTGCCGATTCTCGAGGTCAATGACAGCCATGTCTTCAATCAGGCGTGGGCGCCGCATGCGCGCCTGCATGAGACCTGGCAATTGTTCACCAATACCGCGCTTGGGGTGTTCAGCGTCTGGCTGGTCTGGGTCAAGGATAATCTGCGCCTGGCCAGCCTGCTGACCGCCTTCGTCACCGGCGGCTTCTTGATGGCGTACTGGTTGCGTGATGGCTACGGTGGCTCGATGGTGCTCTCGGACGGCTCAGAGAAGATGATCCTGGGGGTTAACCTGGGGCTTTTTGCCTACACCCTGGCGATCGCGCTGGTGGGTATCGCGTTGGGGCTTGAGCGGCGCAAGCGAGATTCGCGTGCTGAAACCTGAGCGCTGCCCAGGTGCCGTTGCAGGCATTTGCAGGTAAAGTTCGCCGAACACGTTGTTACCTAGGTATTGGTCATGTCTTGCGCATTCACCCTCATGCAATCGCCCGTTGGCACCTTGACCCTGGTTGCGCGGGGTAATCGGCTGGCCGCGGTGTTATGGCAGGAGGAGCGGGAGAATCGTGTGCGTCTGGGCGAGCTTCAGCGCGATGACGAGCATCCGCTGTTGCAAGAGACTGCACTTCAGCTAGGCGAGTATTTTGCCGGCCAACGGCAGCGCTTCGAGCTGGATTTGGACTTTGTCGGCACCGAATTCCAGCGCCAGGTGTGGGCGGCGCTCTTGACCATTCCGTTCGGCGAAACCCGCAGCTACAGCGAAATCGCCCGACAGATCGGCAACCCCAGTGCTGTACGTGCGGTCGGCGCGGCCAATGGCCGTAACCCCATTTCGATCATCGCCCCTTGCCATCGGGTGATCGGCGCCTCGGGCAGCCTGACCGGCTTTGCCGGTGGTCTGCCGGCCAAGCAACTGCTGCTGGCCCTGGAGGGGCGGCAAAGTCTGACGCTGGATTTCTGATCCGCAGCGCGGGGCACGGCCAAGCCCTCAACTAAGCCAATAGGCCAACAGGCAAATCACCAGTGCTAGGGCGCTACCGGCCATCAGGCTGTATTGGCGATGGGCGCGCCGGGCATGCTGCTCGACTTCGCGCAAGTATTGGCCAGGCGTTGGCGCATCCGGCCGATGGCGCAGCCCTTGGGCAATATCGGCAAGTTGGCCGCGAATCAGCAGGCCCACCAGCCAGTAGCTGCAGGTGTAGCTGGCCAGGATCAGCAACAGGTATCTCATGGCCCCAACTCGGCCAATGGCACGGCCTGGGCCTTGCCCGTGAGGGTGTCGAGCACGATCAGTCCTGGCGACACGTCATCCAGGGTGGCCAGGAGGTTGCCCTGGGCATCCCAGGCAGCCGATCCGCCTGCGCCGACAAAGCTATCGGCAGGGCCTATGCAGTTAGCCAGCACTACCGGCATGGCGAAACGCCGGGCGACTTCGGGGTAGTGTTGGTAGCCTTCCTTTATGCCTTTGGCAGTCTTGGCCACGCTGACCAAGTAAAGCTCGGCGCCCAGTTGGCACACCTGCTGTGCGTGCTCGAAAAACATCGATTCATAACAGATCGCCGGCGCCAGCCGAAGGTCGTCAGCAGCAATCAGTAGCGGTTGATCGCCAGCGACGAAGAACGCCAGCTCATCGGCATGCAAGCGTTGCTTGGCATACCCCAGGCGAGGTTGATCAGGGCGCAGTACAGCCATAGCGATTTGCACGCCTGCCGCTGTCGCCAGCGGTAGTCCGAACGCGATGACCACGCCGTGGCGGTCGCTCACCACCTGCAAGGGGTCGACGAGCGTCGTGTCCAGCGGCTGGGCCAATTCGCGAGCCAGGCTCGGCTCGTAGCCGCTCAGGGACAGCTCAGGAAACACCACCACCTGCGCGCCGTGGCGCACGGCCTGCTCGACGCAATGGACATGGCGCAGGAGATTGGCTTGCAGGTCGCCCTTATCAGAGGCAAGTTGGACAGCGCACAGCTTCATTTTGGATCCATCCTGGTGACGGCTGAGCGCCGAGGATACTCTCGCTCACAGCGTGCACACCAGTGCACGCGGGCCAATTCCACGCAAGGAAGATCAACATGAGCCAAGTGCTACTCACTCAAGAGGTCGGCTTGGGCGCAAAGCGCTGGCGGAACCAGTCGTCGAGCATGGCTTTTTCGGCAAACAAGCGGTCGCTGCTGCTGACCTGGCGGCCCGGACGACTCAAGTACATCTTGTCGCTGACTCGCTCTTGGGCCTGCTGATCGGGTTTTCCCGGTTGGCTCAAGGTGTAGTTCAGCTCGATGGTCGGCCAAGTGATCTCGCGCATGAAGCGCACATCGTAGGCGTAGCTGTTCCATGGCTCGTAGCGACCCGCCAGGTCGATGTCGCGGATGTCGATGCGCAGCTGCTGACCGGGTTGCAGGTAGCGTTGACCGAGTTTTTGCAGATGAGCACTGAGCGCCTTCATCACCTGCTCATCGGCGCCACGCTCGTAGCCTTGGCTGTTGAGGCTGGCATCGCGGAATTTTTCCGGATGATCGAAACGCACCTCGACCTGCGCGGTCGGGGTGCCTTGTGCCATGCTGTCGAATGCCAGCACCATCAGTACGGCACAGGCAAGTACAGAACGCATGATGCACCTCCGGTTTTGCTGACTGCGTGTGCTTTCATTCTACGCCTGGCGTTGGCGCAGTAGCAGAGGAACGATGCCATGACGCTTTTTCGCCGGCTAGCAGCCAATAGCAAAGGGCGCGACCTGGCCGTGGGCGATATCCACGGGCACTTCGCGCGCTTGCAGCGATGCCTGGATGCGGTCGGTTTCAACCCGCTAGTCGACCGCCTGTTCAGTGTCGGCGACCTGGTCGATCGCGGGCCGCACAGTGAACAGGCGCTGCACTGGTTGGCCCAGCCCTGGTTTCATCCGGTGCAGGGCAATCACGAAGCCTTGGCCGTTACCTATCTGCGCGGTGGGCGCTTGGATCTGGACATGTACCGCGCTGCCGGCGGTGGCTGGTTTCTCGATCTGCCCAGCAGCGAGCAGCTGCGCTTTGTCGAGGTGTTCGCCAATCTGCCGCTTGCCCTGGAGGTACCGACCGAGGCGGGCTTGATCGGCCTGCTGCATGCCGACAGCCCGTTCGCCGACTGGCCGACCCTGCGTAGGCGGCTTCAGGCCGAGGATGACCCGCAGGTTCGCGAAGTCTGCCAATGGTCGCGACGTCGGCTCAAGGAGGGCGACACGCAGCGGGTGCAAGGCCTGGCAGCGCTGCTGGTCGGCCACACCCCGGTGCTGCAGGTCAAACAGTTGGGCAATGTCTGGCACCTGGACACCGGGGGCTGGAGCAGCGGCCACTTCAGCCTGCTGGACATGAACCGGCTGGTGTTGCTCAGCCCAGCGCCAGGTGAATGAGTACGGCGCTGGCCAGCAGGATCAGCATGATCCCCGAGGCGCGCTCGAGCCAGGGCAGGGCGCGGCTGAAGCGGCGCAGTACCCGGCGATTGCCGATGCTCATTGCTACCAGCAGGTCCCACAGCAAGACAATGGCGCACATCCAGCAGGCGTAGGCGATTTTCCAGCCTGCGCTGCTGCTGGCCAGCATGCTCGCCAGGCTTGCGTAGAACAGCGCGTTCTTCGGGTTGAGAATGCCCGAGGCAAAGCCCATTGCCAGGCTTGCCAACCAGCCCGGGGTCGCCCGTGCTGCGCTGGCTTGAAGGTTATCCAGGGCGTTCTGCCCGGCATGACGCAGGAACACTTTGCCGATGTACAACAGATAGGCGCAGCCAGCCAACTGCAGGGCCATGAACAGCGCACTGCCTTCGCGCAGTATTGCTACCCCAGCGAAGGCTGCGCCGATGAACACGCCATTGGCCAGCGCGATGCCCAGGCAAGCACCGCTGGCCACCCGCCAGCCAGCGCTGGCTGAGGTACGTGCTACCAGGAAGAAGTCCGGGCCTGGTGAGAGCAAGGCGAGAAAGTGGGCGGCGGCGACAATCAGAAATTGCTCCATGGACTAGGCTGGCTCCGGTGGCGAAAGCCCTAGTCTCAAGCGTCATCGCTTGGGCGTATTGAAGAATATTGCACGCAGCGGCCGGGCGCTGCGACGCAAAGCCTTTACTCCAAGCGGGCTGGCCTCATCGCGGGGCAAGCCCGCTCCCACGCCAGTCGGTGTTCGGCTTTGCCCCGCGATGAGGGCGGCCTGGCCAACAGAGAAACCGTTGTCGATCAGCAAGGGATTATTCCCAAGGTAGTAAGGCCGGTGCTGGGTGCAACAGCTACGCTAGAGCGCATTGCCCAGGTAGCGGGCAATTTCTGAGCTATGCATTGCCTCATCACAAGGAAGACGACACATGACCGAAGTCACCCTGATCGAAACCGTTAGCGCCGACTCCCTCACCCAGTTGCTGCAAGACGCCGGTTGCCGGGTCAACCGCAGCGAGCAGAACGCTGTGGTGCAGTTGCTCAGTGCCAGCCAGGGCGTGGGCTATGCCGTGCGGTTTGGTAATCGTGCGCCGAACAAGGAAGGCGAGTTCCTCGATTTCACCTTCAGCTGCGCCTTGCGTATCCAGGGTGAGCTGCCCGGGGGGCTGGCCGAGCGCTGGAACGCCAGCCGCCGTTTTGCCCGGTTGTCGGTGCAGGGCGAGTTCCTGGTGATGGAGAAGGATGTGGTAGTCGCAGACGGTGTCAGCGAAAAACACCTGCTGGGCAGCCTGCTGCTGTGGGACCGCCTGCTGCAAGAGTTCATCGTCTACCTGCGCGACTACAGCCGCAACGTGGCCGACCAGGCCCCAACCGAGGCAGGCTCTGCAACGGCGCGCGTCTCTTGAGCGCGCGCACCCTCTGGGCCGGCGCCGGGGCGCTGGCCGTGATTGCTGTGGCTGTGACCTTGGCGCTACGCCCAGGGGATGAGCCAGTGGCAGCGGCGCGTACTGCGCCGGCTGCCGACAGCGGGCCGACCTTGGCGCGGCTGGGCGATCAACACGTGGGCAGTGATGAACTCAAGGCACTGCTGGCGCTATTGCCTGAGGATGCGCGCAACCAGTTGCGCAACGATCGGCCAGCATTGGAAGCATGGATTCGTGCACGTCTGGCGGAGAAGGCGCTGTTCCAGCAGGCACAAACCCAGGGCTGGCCGCAACGACCTGAGATCTTGACCCAGACCCGCGCGGCGACCGAGCAGATCGTCTTGCGCGACTACCTGAGCGCGGTCAGCAAGGTGCCTGACGATTACCCCAGTGACGCGCAGTTGCAACAGGCCTACGACAATGGCAAGGCGGGCTTGCAATTGCCTGTGCGTTATCGCCTGAGCCAGATCTTCCTACGGGTGGAGAACCCCAAGGATGACGAGGCAGTACGCAAGCAGGCCCAGGCACTGGCCAAGCAGGCGCAAGCCAGCGACGCTGACTTTGCCGCACTGGCGCGGGAGCATTCGCAGGATGAAGGCACCGCGGCGCAAGGCGGCGATACCGGGTTGCAGCCTCTAGCGGGGTTGTTGCCGGAGGTGCGCGGGGTGGTACCCAAACTTAAGCAAGGCGGTGTCAGCGAGCCGGTGCAAAGTGCTGCGGGCTATCACATCATCAAGCTGGTCAGCCAGGAGCCGGCGCGCACGGCAACGTTGGAAGAAGTTGCTCCGCGTTTGCGCGAGGTGTTGCGTGCCCAGCGTCAGGAGCAGTTGGTCAAGGCCTATGTCGAGGGCATGTTCGACAGCGCGACGTTGAGTATCGATGGCGCGGCGTTGAACAAGGTGGTTGAAGGTAGCTGATCGAGGTTGCAGTTGCTGAGCTCACAGGATCACTTGCCAATAGGGCCGCACAGCGGCCCCAAAACAGACGACGCCGGTCTTAAGTGAACAGCGATATCACCCCGCCTTACGCAAAGTCAGGTTGATCCGCCGCTCACCCAGGCGTTCATGCACGCCGGGCTTGATGGGCAATACGCCATGAAAGCGCAATCGATCCTCGCCACCCCAGACCAGTACATCGCCATGGTTCAGGGCAATGCGCTGGGTACGATCGGCGCGCTGTAGCCCGCCAAACAGAAATACCGCCGGCAAGCCCAGGCTGACCGACACGATAGGCTGACCGAAGTCGTGCTCGTCTCGGTCCTGGTGCAGGCTCAAACGCGTCCCGGGCAAATAATGGTTGACCAAGCACGCGTCGGGCACGAAGTCGTCGAACCCTGCTTCACTGGCGGCCCGGGCAGCGAGCGCCAACAAAACCTGGGGCAGGGCGGGCCAGGGTTTGCCGCTGACAGGGTCTATTGGGCTGTAGCGATAGCCGTGCTGATCACTGACCCAACCCAAGCTGCCGCAGTTGCTCAGGCCTACCGCCATGCGCAAGCCACCCGGCGTATGCATGTGGCGAAACGGTGCGGCGCGCAGCACCGGGCGCAGGGCATCGAGCAGCGCCTCGACGTCGCCCAGGGCGAAGCCTGGCAATAGCACGGTGTGACTGGCCAGGCGCTGCGGCTGCGGGCCGAACAGGTCGAGGTCGGACTGAATCATGCCGGTGGCTTCGGGGGGAGGTAGGCGCATTGTATCGCTGTCGGCCAATCACCACAGCGCCAGAGGCGATAAAAAGGAACCGCGGCGCCAGGGAGTGAGCGCCACGGTCCAAGGGGGAGGGATTACTGCTGGTTGACGGTCGCCAGGTTGGCGTTGCCGAATTGGGTGATGGTGGCGTTCTGGTTGGCGCCGCTCTGGTCGACGAATGCCTGGTTGGCATTGCCGCCTTGGGTCACGTAGGCGACGTTGTAGCTGTCGGTCTGTTTGAGGGTGGCCTCGTTGCCGCTGCCATACAGCTGGTTGGTATAGCTCTGGTTGCTGTAGCCCGATTGCTCCAGGGTGATGGTGTTACCGGTGCCAGCGGAAAGGCCGGTGGCGTAGTTGTCGGTGCCGCGCTGATCGGCGATCAGCAGGTTGTCGGTGCCGTTCTGTTCGAAGTACAGCTCGTTGTTGCTGTCGACCTGATTGGTTTGCATCTCGTTGCCCACGCCTTTCTGGTTGAGGCGGGCGAGTTGGTTGGCTCCGTCCTGGGTCAGGTTGACGCTGTTGAGCGAGCCGTTCTGGTTGATTTCGGCGCGTTGCGCAGTACCGAACTGGCCCCCGGCTTTGTCACCCTTCCAGTTGCTGGCCATGATCTTGTTGCCATTGCCGGTGGTGGTGATGCTCAGGTTGTGGTTGTCGCCGGTCTGGTAGGTGAAGTGCAGGTTGTTGTTGCCGTTCTGCGAAATACTGGTGACCGAGTTGTTGGTCTCGAACTGATCGGACCAGCTGGCGTTGGCGGTGCCGCTCTGGCTCAGGCTGGCCAGGTTGGCTTCGCCGAAGCTCTGGTCGATGTAGCCTTCGTTGCGCTCGCCGCTCTGGTTGACGCTGGCCTGGCTGTCGGTCTGATTGCCTTGCCAGACCTCCACCGAGTTGCCGTCGCCATGCTGGTTGATGCCGATGACTCCGGCAAAACCATCACGCTGGTCGCCGTAGGCCCAGTTGCCCTTGCCCTCTTGGAAGATCTGGATATTCCCGTCCTGATGATAGAGGTGCTCTGCGGCGGCAAAGTTGTCGGTACCCCCTTGCATGATCAGCGCGCTGTTGTTGGTACCACCGAACATTTGCTCGACCACCGCCTCGTTACGGTCGCCCCACTGCATGGTGGTGGCGTGGCTGCCCACTTGGGTGTCCTGGAACACGATCGATTTGTTGGCACTGCCTTGTTGGGTCTGCAAGGACTGGTTGCTTTCACCTACAGACTGACTGGACAAACTGTCGTTGAGGCTGCCACCCGATTGCTGGGTGATCTGGCTGCCTTGCTCGAACAGTTGCTCGCCGTAGCCGGCGTTCTTCGAGCCGGTGGCGCTCTGGTTGATGTGGCTGGTGCTGTTGTCCTGCACGGCTACGTGGTAGTGGCCTTGGCCAGTCTGGTTCTGGGTTGCCGAGGCGAACGACGACTGGGTCTGTTTGACTTCAGCGCTGTTGTCGGCGCCGAGCTGGTTTTGCGTCGAGGTGCTGTCATCGGCCATGACCTGGCCGGCCAGGGTCAGGACTATCGCGGCGCTTAAAGGTGCGAGCTTGAACATGGTGGTGCCTCCAGGTCTATCGATATTGGGTGATCTGTACGTGTTGGCCATTGCCGGCTTGGGTCACGGCGCTGGTCAGCCCCGTGCCGGCCTGCTCGATGCTGGCGCTGTTGTTGTTGCCGATCTGCTCGATCGCAGCACTGTTGCTACTGCCGCTCTGGCGGATCGATGCGGAGTTGCCGTAACCCTGTTGGCTGATCGAGGCCATCAGGTCGTTGCCGTCTTGCAGGATGTACGCCTCCTGCGCGCCCCCGGCCTGGACGATCCGGCCCAGCAGGGCCTGACCGTTCTGGTCGAGGGCGGCGCGGTTGCCCGTGCCTTGCTGCTCGATGACTGCTGCCTGGCCCGAACCTGCCGGTAGCAGGCGCACGATCAGCGGTTCGCCAAGGTCGTTGCCGGCGGCAAGGTCGGCGTTGTCCATCAGGTCGTCGGCCCAGGCAGCCTGGCCACTCAGGGCCAGGCACAGCAGCAGCGGGTACAGGCGGTTCATGGCGTTCTCCTTGGCAGCTGTTACTGCACGACCACTGGCACGGTGCGGGTAGTGCCTTGGCTACTGCGCACGGTGGCCGATGGCGTGGCCGTTGGGATCACCGTGGTGCTGTTGCTCACCGCCAGGCGCCAGCGACCGGTCACCGGTACCGTTGTGGTGCCCAGGGTTACCAGGCCGTTCGGCGTGGTCACCTGCACGGTGATGGTGTTGCCGGTGGTCACCGACGAGGTGCCGCTG
Source organism: Pseudomonas sp. Je.1.5.c (assembly GCF_051129895.1). Classification (NCBI taxonomy): domain Bacteria; kingdom Pseudomonadati; phylum Pseudomonadota; class Gammaproteobacteria; order Pseudomonadales; family Pseudomonadaceae; genus Pseudomonas; species Pseudomonas sp. Je.1.5.c. The sequence continues at coordinate 16,945 of NZ_JBCPSP010000009.1, read as the reverse complement.
ATGTCCCAGTTGTAACGGTTGTTGGAGCGCGCCGAGACCGTGGCGGCGGTTACCGCGAAGTTCTCTGCGACTGGGCGTGGCGACACCTGTACCGTGACCGTGCCTGGGCTGGACAACGCCCCAACCGCGTCACGCACCACATAGGTGAAGGTCGTGGTGAAGGCCGTGGTGACGGTGGTTGGCGGGGTATAGGTGACTGTGGTGCCATCGGTGGTCACGGTGCCTCGACCAGGTGCTGGTTGGCCGACGCTGGCGACGGTCAATGGCAGGTTGCCTTCCAGGTCGGTGTCGTTGGTCAACACGTTGATGGTCAGCGGTACGCCCAGGGTAGTGACGGTTTCAGCAACCGCCGTGGGGGCCTGGTTGGGCGCGACGTTGATGGTCACTGTGGTCAGCTCCGATTTCAGGCCTTTGCTGTCCTGGGCGCGGTAGCTGAAAGTGGCCACCAGCGGCGAGGCGGCGCCGGGCGGTGGGGTGTAGGTGATCGCGGTCGTGCCGTTGAGCACCACCGAGCCCAGGCCGGTGCCGGGTTGGGTCAGGTCGGTGATCGCCAGGGGCACGTTGAGGTCCGGGTCGCTGTCGTTGGCCAGCAGGTTCAGGGTCAGCGGCACGCCGACACTGGTACTGCCGCCGTCGGCCTGGGCCAGCGGTGGCTGGTTCTCGGCTTCGACCGGTGCGCTGCCGACTACGATCACCGGCTCGACATCGCTGCCGCCGTGGGCGGACTTGACGGTGACCGTTGCTGGAGGCTGGGTCAGGTCATTGACCGTCAGGCTTTGCAGCGTGCCGGATTTGGACATGCGCCCGTAGCCTTGGGCGACCAGGTCAGGCACCTGCACTTCATCGCTGGAGCTGGCCTCGATCAGCAGGCGTTTGTTGGCCCAGTCATAGCGTGCGGTGCGCACCTTGACCACGTCGGTGAGTTTGCTCGACAGCGAAGTCGGGCGGGTGGCGCCGGTCGCGCTGCTGGCGGTGACCACCACCACTGGCGGCGGTGCGGCCTGGGTCAATTGCTGGTTGAAGAACAGCCCGTTGTTGTCGGCCAACATGCTGAATTGGCAAGGGGAGGCCGGTGAGCCGACCAGCGCCAGGCCATTGCGCAGGCACAGGCTGGCGCTGTTCGGCGCCTTGGCGAAGACCTCGACGCGGGTACCGGCGCCGTTGCGCTGGTAGGTGGCACGTTGCAGCTCCGCCGGGGTTTGCTCACGCGGGTCGAGCACCTTGCCGGAGACGCTGAAGAGGTTGGTTTCGATCTGCCCAGGAGGGCCCTCGATGCGCACGAAGTTGGTATTGAACGGGCTGCCGACGACCGCCTCGGTGAGGTTGGGATCGCCGATGAAGGTCTCGATGGCGCTGGTGTCCGGGTTGACCTCGGTCACCAGGCCGGCGGCGCGCTGCAGGAACGGCCCGATGTTGCCGTTGAGTGCACCGGTAAAGTTGCCTGGGGCGCCGATGCCGATGTCGCGGGTGATGTTGATCGCACGCCGTCCACCTGCCGCGACCGTGACCCTCTCGACCCCGTAGGGGTGGGTGATGGTGTAGGTGCCGGCAGTGGGTACCGAGGCGCGGATGCGGATGCGGGCGAAGCTCTGCTGGTCGCCATCGACCGGATTCTCCGAGGCGAATGCCGCCTCGATACCGGCCACATAGACTTCCAGCTCGTAGCCGCTATTACCCACTTGCGGTATCGAGGTCTCGGCCAGGAACCAGAACATTTCTGGCGGCCAGTTATCCGGGAACACCAGTGGCAGGGCATCGTCATAGATGCCTGGCTCTGGCAGCAGGGTGCACATGTAGGCAGGTGCACCAGGCGCACCGGGTGCCCGCGAGCTGGTAGCGCGCGATTGGCACAGTTCGAGGGCCAGGTCGTTGGCGTCCTTGTACCACATCGGGTAGCGCCCGGTGGCCAAGGTATAGGGACCAGGATCGACTTCGCTGAGCGCGGCCCAGGCCACGCTGCTCAGGGTAAAGGAGAGCCCGGCTGCGTACAGCGTGCGGCGTGACCATGTGTTCATGATGCCTCCTTGGAGGTACGGCCGTTGTCTGTTCATGGCACCAGCACCACGTCTTCGCTGTCGCTGCCGCCATGGGCGCTGGTCACCGTGACCGAGGCCGGCGGGATCGGCGAGAGCCCGGTGGTCAATGTTTTCACTGCGCCATTGCCGGCGAGGCTGCCGATCAGCGCGCCATTGAGGGTGCTGGCGGTCATCGCCGGCGGCGAGGTTTCATCGCTGCTGCTGGCGACCAGGGTCAGCTGGCCGCTGGCCAGGCTGTATTCCGCGCGGCTGATGGTCACCAGGTCAGTCAGCGCTAGGTTGACGTTGGTCGGCGTGCTGCTGGCGATGGCCACGCTGTTGTCGGCATTGACCACCAAGGTGGTGGGCAGGGTCGGGTTGAGGGCCGACTGCACGTACCAGGCGCCAGTGCCATTGGCCTCGGTCAGCGACTGGCTCGGGCTTTGGCTGGTCAGACTGACCGTAGCCGGTGGCGGTGGGGCCATGACGAACACGTCCTGCTGCGCGCGCAGGTCGCCATTGTCGGTGTGCCGCGAGTAGGTGCTGCGCAAAGGAATCAGCGGGGTGGGGCGCTCGACCGTGGACAGTTTGCCGGAGATCGAGAACAGCTCGGTGCGCAGGTCGATGCCGTTGGGGCCTTCGATGCGCACGAAGTTGGTGTTGAACGGGCTGCCGGTCACGGCTTCTTCAAGGTTCGGATCGCCAATGTAGCGTTCGCTGGCGCCGGTCAGCGGGTTGGTCTCGGTGTAGGGGCCGTTGACACTGCGCAGGAACGGCCCGACGTCGCCTTTGAGTGCGCCGCTGAAGTCGCCGGCACCGGCAATGCCGATGTCACGGGTCATGTTGATCGCGCGCCCGCCGGCAGCAGGCACGTCGAATACGTCGACGCCATAGGGGTGGGTGATGATGTAGGTGCCGGCCACCGGTACATCGACGCGGATCCGCACTCGGGCGAAGCTGACCTGGTCGCCTTCGACCGGCTCTTCGGCGGCGAACGCCGCCTCGATAGCCGTGCCGAAGCTCAGGTCGATGCCACGGGCAGCGTCGACGATGGCCGCATCGGCGGTAAACCAGAAGGTCTCGTCGGGGAAGTTGCTGGGAAACACGATTGGCTGGGTGTCGTCGAACACCCCGGGGGTCGGCAGCAGCGTACACATGTACGACGGTGCGCCGGGGGCGCCTGCTACTCGCGAGCTGACCGCCTTGGACAGGCACAGGTCGAGCGTGCGCCCGTGGCTGTCCTGGTACCACGAGGCGAATCCGCCGGTTTCAGGATGATAAGGCCCAGGGTCGACTGCATAGAGTGCAGCTTGGGCCGGAAGCTGGAGCATGCCGGCGAGGATCGCCACTGCCAGCGGGTGGGGTATCGGTCGGTGCATGAGTCAATCCCTCCTGCAAACGGGCCCAAGGGGTTGGGGCGTCTGAGGGGGTATGGGCAACAGCCGTGCCAGTTCTTGGTGATAGGCGTGCAGCCCTTGTGGGGCAAGGCTTGTAGCCCTGAAGGGCAGGGGGCTTTGGGTGTGCGCTGGGTGGGCGGTGGTCCCCAGCATTGGGGAAATGGGTGGAGGGATTGGCTATCCTCCGGGGCCGTTTAGCGGGTCAATGCGCTCAGTGGACGACGTACAATTGCCTACCTTTACGTATACGTAACCTTATGCCACCCTCAGGCCTACCTTGATGACGCTTGGTTGATTCTGACGCACACTGCAGGAAATTCCGTGGCCCGATGTCTCAGCGTGGCTGGGGCACCGCTGGAGTAAAACAATGGCGCGACAATTACCTATAACAAACGCCCAAGATCCGCTGCACGAATCCCGTCAGGCCCGTCTCAGACTGGCCCGCGAAGGCGAACTGCCGTCCGGGATGCTGCGTGACGAAATCGATGCCTCCTGGCGCCGCAGCCTGGGTCATGGCCTGGACTGCCTGCAAGGCGAACAGGTCGGCCTGGGCATGCAGCAAAGCCTCGACCTGCGCGCACTGCTCGAACACAACCGGCTGCTGATCGACGCCGTGACCCCTGAACTGGACTACCTGGTCGAGCGCCAGGGCAAGAGCGGTATCGTCATCCTCGGCGATGCCCAGGCCAACGTCCTGGCCATCGAAGGCCAGAAACATGTGCTCAACCGCGAGGGCCTGCGCGACCTGCACCCTGGCAGTTGCTGGAGCGAAGCCCTGCGCGGCACCAATGCCATCGGCACGGCCGTAGTAGAAGGACGGCCAACCCTGATCAATTGCGGCGAACATTACCTCGACCGGCTCAGCCCTTTCTCTTGTACCTCGGTGCCACTGCGCGACCCGCGTGGCGAGGTGATCGGCGTGCTCGATGTCACCCGCGAAGGGGTGATGAGCCAGCCCCAGGACAGCCTCTGCACCTTGATGCTCGCCGCGGGCAACATCGAAAGCCGGCTGTTCGGCCTGTGCCATCCCGAGCAACTGGTGCTGGCGTTTCATAGCCGCGCGCAGTACCTGACCAGTGCCTGGCAGGGGCTGTTGGCCTTGAGCCTGGAGGGCGAAGTGCTGGCGGCCAACGACAATGCCTGCCAGCTGCTGCAGGTGGCGCGCCAGGCCCTGATCGGCCGACGCTGCAGCGATCTGCTCGGCGAACGTTCGCCCGCGTTTATTGCCCGGCTGTGGCAAAACGGCGTGAGCAGTGTGCAGACCGCCAAGGGCGAGTTCTTCTTCCGCGCCTTGCAACTGCCGCGACACAGCAACCTCAATGGCAGCGTGCCGGCGAGCAAGCCTGCCCCTTCAAGTAAATCCCCCGCGTTGGACAGCCTGGCCGGTGGCGATCCGCGCCTGGCGCGCAACCTGCGCATGGCCCGCCAGGGCCTGGTCAATGGGCTACCGGTGCTGCTGCTGGGCGAGACCGGTACCGGTAAGGAAGTGGTCGCCCGTGCCTTGCATCAAGCCAGCCCGCGTGCCGACAAGGCGTTCGTGGCGGTCAACTGCGCGGCGATCCCTGAGGGCTTGATCGAATCCGAATTGTTCGGCTACCGCGAAGGCGCCTTCACCGGCTCACGCCGTGGCGGCATGATCGGCCGGCTGATGCAGGCCCATGGCGGTACGCTGTTCCTCGATGAGATTGGCGACATGCCGCTGGCCTTGCAAGCGCGCCTGCTGCGGGTGCTGCAAGAGCGCCGGGTAGCGCCGCTGGGCGCAGGGGAGGAGCAGGATATCGATGTCGCGCTGATCTGCGCCACTCACCGCGACCTCAAGCATTTGCTGGCCGAGCAGCAGTTCCGTGAAGACCTGTACTACCGAGTCAACGGGGTATCCCTGCGCTTGCCGGCGTTGCGTGAGCGTGATGACCTGTCCGGCATCATCGAAGGCCTGTTGGACAAGTTCGGCGCCAAGGGCGTATCGCTCGACCCGGCCCTGGCCGAACTGCTCGATGGCTTCGACTGGCCGGGCAACATCCGCCAGCTGGAGATGGTCTTGCGCACCGCCTTGGCCATGCGCGAGGACGGCGAGCAGTTGCTGGGTCTGGAGCATTTGACTGATTGCCTGCTGGACGAGTTGGCCAACGGCGCGGCGCCTTCTGGCAGCCTGCGCGAGAACGAGCTGGAGCTGATTCGCGGCGCCCTGGCGCGTCACCAGGGCAATGTGTCGGCTGCGGCCGAAGCCTTGGGCATCAGCCGCGCGACGCTCTATCGCAAACTCAAGCAGCTGCGCGGTTAAGCCATGGGCGGGTTATTTTCCAGGCTGATCGAAACCAGCGATCCGCTGCTGATGCGCCAGGCACTGGCCTGGCTGTATGGCTTTGTCCGCCCACAGCGCAAGGCGATTGCCGTGCTGCTAGGGTTGTCCCTGAGCGCCTCGCTGTTGGCATTGGCCCAGCCCTGGCTGGTCAAGACCCTGATCGATGAAGGCCTGCTGGCGCGCGATTACCAGACCTTGTGGCACATGGCGGCGATCATGATCGTCGCCGGCCTGCTCGGCACCGTGCTGGCCGGGGTCAATCGCTACCTGCACACGCGTCTGTCTGGGCGCATCCTGTTCGCCTTGCGCGACGACCTCTATCGGCACCTGCAGCAGTTATCGCCGACCTTCTATGGCCGCCGACGTACCGGCGATATCTTGTCGCGGCTGGACGGCGATGTCGCCGAGATCCAGCGCTTTGCCGTGGATTCGCTGTTCTCGGCGGTGTCCAGCGTGATCGGCCTGATCGGCGCGGTCACGCTGATGCTGATGCTGTCGTGGCAACTGTCGTTGCTGCTGGCGTTGTTGATCCCGATCGAGGTGCTGTGGCTGCGCTGGATGCGGCGCAAGGTCGAGCGTGAAGTGCGCAGCCTGCGTGAGCGTTCGGCGGATGTCTCGTCGTTTCTGGTCGAAACCCTGCCGGCAATGAAATTCATTCAGGCCTCAGGCCAACAGGCCCGCGAGGCCGGGCGGCTGGATCAGCTTGGCCAGGGGTATATGGGCCAGTTGCTCAAGGTGCAGGTCACCGAGTTCTTTACCCAGGCAGTGCCTGGCACGCTGACGTCGTGGTGCCGCGCCTGTGCGTTTCTGATCGGCGGCTGGTGGGTGATCCAGGGCACCTGGCAGCTGGGGGCGTTGATCGCGTTTTCGACTTACATGGGCATGGCGGTGGGGCCGGTGCAGAGCCTGCTGGGGCTGTACGTGGCAATCCAGCGGATGGCGGTGAGCCTGGGGCGGGTGATGGAACTGCGCCAGGAGCCGGTGGCCGTGCGCGAGGTGCCAGTGCCGCGACCGATGCCGCAAGGGACGGGCGAGCTGCGCCTGGAACGCGTGCAGTTCTCCCATGCCGGGCGCCAGGGTGCGGTAATGCGGGAGGTCGACGTGGTCATCCCGGGCGGGTTCAAGGTGGCCATCAGTGGTGCCTCCGGGGTCGGCAAGTCAACGCTGATCGACCTGTTGCAACGCTTCTACGACCCCGATGCCGGACGCATTCTGCTCGATGGCGCCGACCTGCGCGAACTCGACCTGGGCGCGCTGCGCCGCCGTATCGCGGTGGTCAGCCAGGACATCGTGCTGTTTCGCGGCACCCTGGCGCAGAACCTGGCCTACAGCGCCCCCGAGGCCAGCCGCGCCCAACTTGAACAGGTGGTGCAGTTGACCCAACTGGACAGCCTGGTGCAAAGCCTGCCGCTGGGCCTCGATGGCCTGCTGGGCGAGCGCGGCCAACAGCTTTCTGGTGGGCAAAAGCAACGCATCGCGATTGCCCGGGCATTGCTCCAGGAACCGGCCATTCTGGTGCTCGATGAAGCCACCTCGGCGGTGGACGAAGCCACCGAGCGTGAGGTGATCGCCGCCATCGACCAGCTATTCGCCGGGCGTACGCGGATTCTGATCAGCCACCGTGCCTCGACCTTGGCCGATGCCCAGTTGCGTTTGCATTTGCATGAAGGGCAATTGCAGGTGTTGCCGCTGGAGACGGCTGGCCATGGGCGCTGAGCTGCGGGTCGGGGTGATCGACAGCGGCTGCTCGCCCGACCAGGCGGCAGGCTTGCTGGGTGCGCGCAGGTTCTGGCTGGACGACGGCGTGCTGCGCGAGGGAGAGGCGTTGGCCGATCAATTGGGCCACGGCACTGCCGTGCTGGCGCGGCTGCGCCGTGAAGCGAGCCGGGTGCCGGTGCTGATGGCCCAGGTGTTTCAGCAGCACGGCAGCACCAGTGCGCTCCAGGTGGCTGCGGCGCTGTTGTGGCTGGTCGAGCAGGGGGTCAGTGTGGTCAACCTCAGCCTCGGCCTGCACCAGGACCGCCCGGTGCTGCGCCAGGCCTGCGCCGAGGCTCAGGCGGCTGGAGTGCTGTTGTGCGCCTCCAGCCCTGCCCAGGGCATGCCGGTGTATCCGGCCAATTATCCGGGGGTTATCCGTATCACCGGGGATGCCCGCTGCGCTGCCGGGCAATGGTCGTGGTTGAACAGCGCCCAGGCTGACTTTGGCGGGCATATGGGCGGGCAGGGTTCTGCTGGTGCGAGCATGGCTTGTGCAGCGTTGACCGGGCGGATTGCCGCGATGCTGCGCGATCAGCCGCAGATGGACGCCCAGCAGGTGCTGGACCGGTTGCGCCGCCACGCAGCGTTTATTGGCCCGGAGCGCCGAGGTGTCGTGGATGCCTGAAACAGCGATCCTGATCCTCGGCGCAGGCCCCGCTGGCGCCGCCTGCGCGATTGGCCTGCGCCGGCTGGGCTACCCAGTTACGCTGGTGTCCGACTGGCGCCGCTTCGCCGCCGTTGAAGGCGTCTCGCAGCGGGTGCTGGATGCGCTGCGCCATGCCGGGCTCGGTGGCGCGCTGGGCCAAGCGGCAATGCCGGCCACCCGTCATGTGCGCTGGAACGGTGAGCAGTTGCAGCTTAACCAGGAGTTCTTGCTCGATCGCCAGCGCTTCGACGCGGCCTTGCGCGATGAACTGCGCCGCGCCGGGGTGGTGCTGGTCGAAGGCCGGGTGCGCGAGGTGCAGCGCGAGCACGGCTACCAGGTCAAGCTGGAGCACGGCCCAGTGTTGCAGGGTGGGTTTTTGGTCGAGGCACGTGGCCGCCAGGCACCGCTGGCGAGTGATCGGCTGCGCGGCCCGGAGACCGTGAGCTTGCTCAACCTCTGGCAATCGACCCCAGGCCCGCCAGCCTCGGCGGTGGAAAGCCTGGACGATGGCTGGGCGTGGATGGCGCGCTTGGCCGACGGCCGCTGCTACTGGCAGATCACCCTGGACGCCGGCGCTGCAGGCCTGCCCGGCAGGGCACAGTTGCCCGGGTACTGCGCCGACCGGCGCAGGCAGTCGGCCTTGGTCCGCGAACTGTTCGACCCGCAGGCCCTGCAACCCGCCCCAGTCCACGCACGTAGCAGCACAGCGATCCTCGCTGGGGACTGTGCGGGCAGTGACTGGTTGCGGGTGGGGGATGCGGCAATGGCGGTTGACCCATTGTCGGGGAATGGGATCTTCCAGTCGTTGTCCTCGGCATTGCAGGCGCCGGTGGTGATCAACACCCTGCTGCGCATGCCTGAACGGGCGGCGCTGGCACGGCAATTTCATCAGCAGCGGATCGAGCAACTGTTCCTGCGTTTTGCCCGGATAGGGCGCGATTTCTACCGTCAGGAGCAGCGCCTGGCCGGCCAGCCATTCTGGCGCAACCGCCAGGACTGGCCGGATGAGCAGCCGATGCATGTAGCGGCGCAGTGGAGCGCAGTGCGTATCGAGCGTCGGCCGGTGCTGCGCGATGGTTGGGTGGACCAAACCGAAGTGGTGGTGACTGCCGATCAGCCGCTGGGCATCTGGCATTTGCAGGGCATCGAGCTGGCGCCGTTGGTGGCCAAGCTGCAGGCGGGCGCAGCTATCGATGAGGTGTTGAGTGGCCGAGCGCCGGATCAGCAGGGCATGCTGCGGCGCTGGTTGGCAGAGCAGGGTTATCGCTGAAAGTGGGCTGCATGGCAGCCCACTGAACCAGGTCAGTCAGTCTGTTACTGCTTCTACCCGTTTGGCAGCTGGAGCCGGTTGAACGCCAGGTTCGGCGTTACCCCCGACAGCCTTCACATCCTTGGCGAAGGTGCCGTCCACCTCACCCTTGAAGAAGTTCTTGCCGTAGATCAGCAGGCACAGCACTACACCAATGCCGAACGCCCAGCTGGCGCCCTTGATCGCCAGCACTGCGCCGATCACCCCGGCGATCCCCAGGTCGCGCTGGCTGCGCGCTTCGAGGATGCCCAGGCGCACACTGACATAGCCCTGGATCAGCAGGGTCAGCGACAGCGCGACACCCAGGATCGGCTGCACCAAGGTCACCACCGGCAGTAGCAACAAGCCAGTGTTGGTGCCCCAGCGGAACGAGCCGACCCCGCCGATGATCGACTGCATCGCCTTCGGCCCGCCTTTGAAGCGCTCGATGACCACCACCAGCATGGCCGCCCATTTCGGCCCGCACATGGCCACGTCCGGGCCAAAGATGCTCATGAACGCATTGCGTGCGCCGAAGATCAGGTGCGCGCGGTCGGCGTTGTAGTCGACCACCTCATCGGTGCGCACGGTTTCAGCCTCATCGAGCAGCGATTTGGCACTGAGCACGTCGCCAAACACGATGATGTACGCCGCGAGCATGGTCGGCAGGGCCGAAATGAACATCGACAGCGGTGGCATGCCCAGGCCGAACACGGTGTAGTTGTTCCACAGACCCGCGAAATCTGGCGTGCTGATGCCCCACTGGATGGTCGGCCAGGGCGCCTCGCCGAACAGCGGCGCAATCACTACCGCCAACAGGATGATCGGCAAGATGCCGAGCTTGGCGAAGTTCCACCAGAAGCGGTTGCGTTGCTTGAGCTGGTTGAAGTGCTGGGAAAAGATCAGGTAGAAGGCGATGCCCACGGCAATCGAGATGGTCCACGGCAGGACGTTGAACTTGCCACCGACCTGGAACACCGCGATCACCGCACTCAAGCCCGCGCCGACGATGATCCCCGAGTTGATCGCCGAAGGCACATACTCGACCACCTTCTTAGCCATCCCGGTCGCGCCCAGGGCTATCGAGAACGCGCCGAGCATCAACTGGAAGGCAATCAGCGCATGCACCCGCTCCGGGCCTTCGGGAAACTGCGCGCAGTAGGCCATCAGCAGCGGCACCGCCGGGGTGATCCAGCCCGGCACCGTCGGGTCGCCGAGCAAATGGTGGGTGAGGTAGAGCAGGCCGTTGAGCATCACTACTGCCAGCGCCACTTCAAAGGGCATGCCCAGCAGCTCGGTCATCAGCGGAATGGCGGCCAGGTCCACCGCGCACATCAGCAAGCCTTGCAGGTAGTCCGGCAGCTCGATGCGGTAGTGAATGAACGGTAAGCGGACCTTGAACGGGCCCAGTGGGATGTACGGGCTTTCGCCCCGCGGCTCAGCAGGAGTGGTCATTGGGTGCACCTGTTTTATTGGTTTTGTAATGGCAGACGCCGCAGCCGCTTGGCTGGGCGTCGAGTTCGCTAATCAGTAGGCTGCGCGGTAGATCTGCTCGATATCGGCGGCGCTCAGCTGGCGCGGGTTGTTGCGCATCAAACGGTCGATCTTGCTGGCTTCTTCGGCCATCGCCGGGATAGCGTCGGCAGGCACGTTGAAGCTGCGCAGGCCCGAGGGGATATCCACCGCCGCGCACAGCTCGGCCATGGCCTGAACCGCCTGATCGGCGGCTTGCTTGTCGCTCAGCTCGGCCACGCGCACGCCCATGGCGGCGGCGATGTCGCGCAGGCGCTCGACGCAGGCCAGCTTGTTCCAGGCCATCACGTAGGGCAGGAGCAAGGCGTTGCTGACGCCGTGGGCGATGTTGAAGCGACCGCCCAGCGGATAGGCCAGCGCATGCACCGCGCCAACCCCAGCGTTACCAAATGCCATGCCGGCCATCAGGCTGGCGGTGGCCATGTCTTCGCGCGCTTTGAGGTTGGTCGGATTGGCGTAGGCCTTGGGCAGCGCCTTGGCGATCAGCTTGATAGCGCCCAGGGCGATGGCGTCGGTGATCGGCGAGGCGTTGACCGACAGGTACGACTCGATCGCATGCACCAGCGCATCGACACCGCTGGCAGCGGTCACGCTCCTCGGGCAGGTCAGGGTCATGCTCGGGCTGACCAGGGCCACGTCTGGCAGCAGGTAGTCGCTGACGATGCCTTTCTTGAGTTGTGCTTGCTTGTCGGAAAAGATCGCCACATTGGTCACTTCCGAGCCGGTGCCGGCCGTGGTCGGGATGGCGATCAACGGCGGGCCTTTGCGCGTGACCAGGTCAACCCCGAACAATTCAGCCAGCGGCCCTGCATGCCCGGCGAACGCTGCGACGCCTTTGGCGATATCGATTGCGCTGCCGCCGCCCAGGCCAATCACGCCATCGTGGCCGCCCTCACGGTAGGCGCGGGTGCAGGCCTCGACGATGGCGATCTCCGGCTCGGGTTGGACTTGATCGAAAATGCCGTAGGGGCGGGCGCCGAGCTGCGCCAGGGCGAGGTCGACGGTGCCGGATTTGAGCAGGATGGCGTCGGTGACGATCAGCGGGTTGTCGACCTTGAGGCGGGTCAGCTCAGCGGCCAGTTGTTCGATGGCCGCGGGGCCTGTGATCAATTTGTTGGCGATCTTGAAGGCAGAAATGCTCATTAGGCGCGTCCTGTGTGCATTGTTGTAGTGGAAGACGTGCCAGAGCAGATAGCGAAAGCTGTGCCAAGATGCGCCAAGCCCCGTGCGGTGCGGCTTGGCGAGGCAGGCATGGGGTTTTACCGGCTGTGCACGGGGCGCTGGCGATTAGCTTTTTGATCGTTATCGCCGGGGATGATTGAAATCCTAATCAGAGCGCTCCCAGCGCTTCATCTTCTGCACCACGGTCGCCTGGCTCACGCCCAGCGCCTTGGCGGCCAGGCGGGTGGTCTTGTGCGTCTGTAGCGCGGCACGGATCGCAGCACGCTCGGCGTTTTCCAGCACCTTGCGCAGCGGCAGGCGGCTGTCGTCGGTGTTCTGCCGACTGAGGTCGAGGATCTCCTCGGGCAGGTCCAGCGCTTCGATGGTGCCGCTTTGGTTGGTCACCACCAGGCGCTCGACGATGTTGATCAACTCGCGGATGTTGCCCGGCCAGGCGTACTCGCACAAAAGATCCAGCGCCGCCAGGCTCCATTGCACCTGGCGCTGGTAGCGGCTGTTGAAGCTGTCGAGGTAGTAATGCAGCAGCGGCGGGATTTCTTCACTGCGCTCGCGCAGCGCCGGGATAGTGATCGGCACCACGTTGAGCCGGTAGTACAGGTCGGCGCGAAAGCGGCCTTCGGCGACCAATTGCTTGAGGTCGTGGTGGCTGGCGCTGATGATGCGCACATCGACTTCCTTGAGCTCCAGGCCGCCGACCGGGATGAAGCGGTTTTCTTCGATGACCTTGAGCAGCTTGACCTGCACCGGCAGCGGCAGATCGCCGATCTCATCGAGGAACAAGGTGCCGTTGTGGGCCAACTCCAGCAGGCCGCGCTTGCCCTTGGGGCCAGCGCCGGTGAAGGCGCCGGGCGCATAGCCGAACAGCTCGGCCTCGATCAGGTTCTCCGGCAGGGCGCCGCAGTTAAGCGCCAGGAACGGCTCGCCGGCACGCCCGCTGGCGTTGTGAATGAACTGCGCGACCAGGGTCTTGCCGACCCCGGTTTCGCCTTGGAGCAAGACCTTGACCGTGCTATCGGCAACTTGTCGGGCCAAGGCGAAGACTCGCCCGGACACCTCCTGGTCGGCCATCAGCGGCGAGTGCAACAGGCTGTCGCGCTGGCCTGCATGCAATTTCGCGGTGCTGTGGCGCAATTGCTTGAGCTGCTGCAGCTCATCGCGCTCATGCTTCATGCGCAGCAGTTCGGTCATGTCGCGCACGGTGCTCACGACGTAGGAGATTCGGTGCTCGGCATCGAGAATCGGTGTGGCGCTGACCAGGAGCTTCTTGCCTTTGCTCAGGCTTTGCATCACCGACACCGGCCGGCCTTCCTGCAACACCCGCAGGGATGCCGATTGGGAAATGATGCCTTCCTTGACCAGCTCCTGCATCAGCCGGCCGATCAGGTCGGCGCTGCTCAGGCCGGTCAGACGCTCATAGGCCTGGTTGACCTTGAGCGTCTTGCCGTCGCCATCGGTGATGTACACGCCGTCATGCAAAGCGTTGAGCAGTTCTTCGAAACTGGCGTCGTTGACGTTCACCGCAGGCTCCAGATGGGGTTGAGAAGCGCTGGAGTTTAAACGCTTGGGCCACCCATGCGCAGTCTGCAATGGTCCTAGAAGAACGTCCCGACCAGCAGTTGCAGATAGGTGCCGCCATCACGGCTGCCCATCTGCACGCCGCCGTTGTCGGCGCTGCGCTCAGGCGTGTAGTAGCCCACCAACGGGCTGATCAGGATGTGCTCGGTGACCATCCACTCGACATACAGATCCAGCTCGCGCCCGCCCAGGTTGCCCTGGTCGGTATCGAGCGTATCGAAGTCGAAATACAGCGCGCCGACGCTCAGGTTGTCGCGTGGCTTGGCCTTCAAGCCCAAGTGGTGCACCTGGCTGTTGCTGTTGAACGGCCCGGCATAGTTGGCCGCCACCTCGCCCTGGAACCAGGTGCCGTAGCCACGGCTCAGGCCATAGAACAGCGGGTCGAAGTCTTGCGAGAAGCGGCTGTAGCGGTAGGTGGCGGTCGGCGACCAGGGCAGCGCGGAGAAGGTCCAGTTGCCCTCCAGGTACCAGGCGTCTTCGCGCCCGCCGCTGCGGTCCTGGGTGACGTACTCGGCGGCTAGCTGCAGATCCTTGACCCCGAGGCTGCCGCGCCCGCGCAGGCTCACGGTGTCCATGCCATCGCGGTGCTCCAGGCCCATAATCTGCGCGTAGCGCTGGTCGACATCCAACCCGCGAATCCAGCTCAGCCCGACGGTGCCTGCATCGGAGACATGCTCAAGGTTGCTCACCGCCAGCGAGGTGTCGGCCTGGTAATGGTTGTCGGACTTGAGCCACATCAGGTCGCCACGCCAGCCCTGGCTGCCGCCAATGCGCAGCACCGCAGTGCGGTCGAAGGCCTTGCGCGCGGCCAGGTAGTAGGCGCCGCCGCGGTTGAAATTGGCGCCCAAATCGACCTTGCCGAGGTTGACCGGGTCGCCCTGGATCAGGAAGCCGTCGCCTAGGGTCACCAATTGGCGGCCAGCGGAAATATCCACGCCGTCTTCGCCCAGGGCTGGGAAGAGGCTGCCTGAGCGCCAGCCGAGGTAGGCGTCTTCGATGGCGGTGCGGCGCTCATCGCCCAAGGTCAGGCCGGCCGCATCGCCGTCGCCCCAGGTCGCCGAGCTGACCAGGCTGAAGGCGCCGTACAGGCTACCGCTGCCGGCCAGGGCCTGGCTGGCGCTGAGGCCGTACTTGATGTAGCCCTCGCGCCAGGCGCTGCTGCCGGGTTGGCGGTTGCCGGCCTGGTTGAAGCTTTCGTCGCTGTGGAACACGCCGAACAGGGCTTCGAGGTCGGCGTTCAGTACTGTGCCGTCCTGGTTGTACAGTTCATGGGCGTGGGCGGTGTGCAGGGCGAGGGCGGTGAGGGCGGTGATTGCCAGGCGGGGGATACGGGGCATCTTGGATGTTCCTTATTATTGTGTTGGTGTATTTCTTGTTCCGGCCTCATCGCGGGGCAAGCCCGCTCCCACGGGCATCACCACGCTGCGGCTTGCCCCGCGATGAGGCCGGAACTGATCAAAGAACACTCAAAGCTTGATCAGCACCGACTTGAGCTCGGTGTAATGCTCGATCGCCGCCGCGCCCATCTCCCGGCCGACGCCCGACATCTTGTAGCCACCAAACGGCAGCGCCGGATCCAGCGCACTGTGGCAGTTGACCCAGACCGAGCCTGACTTGATTCGCGGGATCATCCGGTGCACCGCGCCCAGGTCGTTGGACCAGATGCTGGCGCCCAGGCCATACGGGTTGTCGTTGGCCATACGCACGACGTCATCGATGTCATCGAACGGCATGGCCACCAGCACTGGGCCGAAGATCTCCTCTTGCACCAGGCGATGACGCTGGTCGACATCGACGATCACGGTCGGCTTGACGAAGTAGCCCGGACCGAAACTTTCGCCGCCGCAGGCGATGGTGGCGCCCAGTTCACGGCCAAGGTCGATGTAGCCAGTGACCCGATCCTGCTGCTTGGCCGAGATCAACGGGCCCATTTGCACCGCCGGATCCAGGCCACTGCCCAGCTTCATGCCGTTGGCAATGCCGGCGATATCGGCCACCACATTGTCGAAGTGCTTGCGGTGCACATACAGGCGTGAGCCGGCGCAGCACACCTGGCCCTGGTTGAAGAAGATCGCCATGGCCGCACCCGCTGCAGCTTCCTGCAGGTTGGCATCGGGCATGACGATGGTTGGCGACTTGCCGCCCAACTCCAGGGTCACCCGGGTCATGTTGTCCATCGCCGCCTTGCCGATCAGCTTGCCGACCTCGGTCGAGCCGGTGAACGTCAGCTTGTCCACCCCAGGGTGGCTGCTCAGCGCGGCGCCGGCATTCAAACCGGTGCCCGTGACGACGTTGAGCACGCCCGCTGGATAGCCTGCTTCATCGACCAGTTCAGCGAGTTTCAGCGCGGTCAGCGGGGTTTCGTCAGCCGGCTTGAGCACCAGGGTGCAGCCTGTCGCCAGGGCAGGGCCGAGCTTCCAGCAGGCCAGCAGCAGGGGGAAGTTCCAGGCCACGATCGCACCGACCACACCCACCGCCTCGCGCCGCACGAAGCCATGGAACTGCTCGTCCGGCATCAATGGCATCGATGGCTCGACCGTGCTGCCTTCAAGCTTGGTCGCCCAACCGGCCATGTAGCGCAAGAAGTCGATGGCCAATTGCACATCCATGACCTTGGCCACTGCCGCGCTCTTGCCGTTGTTCAGGCATTCGAGCTCGGCGAGGATTTGCGCGTCGCGCTCCATCAAATCGGCCAGGCGCCACAGCAGGTTCTGCCGCTCACGTGGGCGTACCCGGCTCCACGGCGAATCATCGAAGGCACGGCGCGCGGCGGCGACGGCGCGGTCGACGTCTTGCGGGTCGGCCGAGGGCACCTCGCCCAGGACTTCGCCGGTGGCCGGGTTGCGGAACGTCATGGTGCGGCCGCTGGCGGCGTCTTGCCAGTCGGCGCCAATGCGCATCTTCAGCTTGCGTTCGAGAAAGGCGCGGGTGGCGGGGAGGATGGGCAGATCACAAAGCATGGGGCTGTGCCTCTTGTCATTGAATGGTCAGAGGCGCTTGCGCAATGGCCGTGCCAAGGGCTGTAGATCGACCTAAGCCTTTGAACCACCTGATGTTTGTCCTGGCGCACCGCTGCCATTGCAGGGACGCGCTGTTGCACATTGAGACGGCGTGAGACGGGGGTGAAACAGCACGTCGACTTCTTGCCGGTGGCCTGGTTCAACTGCTGCGCCAGCGCTCATGGAACAAAAAGAATTCTTTGAGTTGACTGCGGCAGCGTGGGAGCGGGGGTGCCCCCCCCTTCGGCGG
>NZ_JBCPSP010000099.1:0-475 GCF_051129895.1 Pseudomonas sp. Je.1.5.c | reverse complement strand
AATTTTGTCGCAAGTGCTCCGGCGCTGATCGAACAGGCCCGGGTGCGCTGGGCTGCTGGGGATTGGCCGGTGGTGCCTGGGGAAATCGAACGGATCGAGTTACCGCGCTAGTTGGGGCCGCTGCGCGCCCCTTCGCGGGCAAGCCCGCTCCCACAGGGATAGCGGCGCTGCGCAGATCAGTGGTGAGCAAAGTTAGACCCGCAAAGAGCTTTATTAAAAGCGTTGGGGCTATTTTTCACTCCTTCGCGGCGGTTCGGCGGCCTGGCCCGCCCCCAACAGGGCGTTTGATCTAGCTCACCGCTGACCCCACAGCGCGGCCCTCCCTGTGGGAGCGGGCTTGCCCGCGAAGGGCCGCTGCGCGGCCCCGGCACACTCAACCTTTGAACACTTCCGCCAGCAGGTTGTGCATCGCCTTGAACGCCCGCTCCGAGGTCTTGCGGTCGTACTGCATCTTGCCCGGCACATTGGCATTCGG
>NZ_JBCPSP010000098.1:0-533 GCF_051129895.1 Pseudomonas sp. Je.1.5.c | reverse complement strand
CGATGTGCTCAAGCAGGGCGTGCTCTACCACGCCGCGGACGGTCGCAGCCACGCCTACCCGCTGCCGAAAATCGGCAAGCACCATTACGACGCCATCGAAGGCCTGGTGCTGATTCGCACCCAAGAGGCGCAACTGGTCATCGCCCGCGGCTATGCCAGCCAGGAAAGCTACCAGCGCCAGGGCGATCGCTTCGTGCTGCAGAGCATCCGCCAACGCGGCGGCGCGCGTATCGACCTGCACTATGAGCACCATCACCAGGGCACCCCGGTGCTGTCGGACCTAGTGACCTACCAGAACGAGGTGCAGCACCAGCACCTGGCCACCGCGCTCGACGAACACGGTCGGATCAGTGCGCTGTGGCAGGTGCGCAACGGCCAGCCACACCGCCAGCTGGCCGCCTATCGCTACGACGAACACGGCGACCTGCTGCAGGCCGACGATGAGCACCAGGCCAGCTGGAGCTACCAGTACCAGGATCACCTGATCACCCGTTACAGCGACCGCAGCGGGCGCGGCATCAACCTGCAATGGC
>NZ_JBCPSP010000097.1:0-611 GCF_051129895.1 Pseudomonas sp. Je.1.5.c | reverse complement strand
AAAAGGTCTGCGCTCCACCATCCGGCCCTACGCTGCGCTTCGGGTCCCCTCGCTTCGGTGCCTTCCGGGCCCGCGCGGCCTACGATTTGCTGCGCAAATCTACATCTCGCGCCTTCGGCTGCGCCGAAGGGTGCTATCGCACCTGGCCCTCCAGACACCTACGCTCGGCCTCCTGAAGTCGCGAAGTTAGTGGCGGCGCCTGGGCTGGTGTTATCTGGCGATAGTGCCAGGTGTGGTGGATGCTCTGGCCTCTTCGCGGGCAAGCCCGCTCCCACAGGTATCGCGTAGATTTAAGTCCAGCGTTTAGCCAGCACTGACACCACGCAGATGCTGCGAATCCCGCAAACCCTGTGGGAGCGGGCTTTTCGGGGCGCCGAACCGCCGCGAAGAGGCCAAAACAAACAACACAAAATAGAAAAATTAAAATTTGGCTTTGGCTTTGGCTTTGGCTTTGGCTTTGGCGAGAGCGCAGCGATTCGCCTGCTCTTGATCTTCATGCGCGCAATTCCAGGCGACGCAGATTCGCGACTTCAGGAGGCTGAGCGGGTGCCTGGAGGGCCAGGTGCGATAGCACCCTTCGGCGCAGCCGAAGGCGCGAGATGTAGATTTGC
>NZ_JBCPSP010000096.1:0-1072 GCF_051129895.1 Pseudomonas sp. Je.1.5.c | reverse complement strand
CGCTGCCTATCCAGCACTGGCTATCTGCGTGGGAGCGGGCTTGCCCCGCGATGGGTACCAATACCTGCCTGAGGATCCAGCCATGAACCTGTCGCTCTACCTGCTCACCGTGCTCATCTGGGGCACCACCTGGATTGCCCTCAAGCTACAACTGGGCGTGGTTGCCATCCCCGTTTCGATCGTCTACCGCTTCGCCCTGGCTGGGCTGATCCTGTTCGCCATCCTCCTGCTGACCCGCCGCCTGCAACCGATGAACCGCCGCGGCCATTTGATCTGCCTGGCCCAGGGCCTGTGCCTGTTCTGCGTCAACTTCATGTGCTTCCTGACTGCCAGCCAATGGATCGCCAGCGGCCTGATCGCCGTGGTGTTCTCCACCGCGACCCTGTGGAATGCGCTCAATGCGCGGGTGTTCTTCGGCCAACGGATCGCCAGCAATGTTTTGGCCGGTGGGGCGATGGGCTTGCTCGGGCTGGGGTTATTGTTCTGGCCCGAACTGTCCAGCCACGCTGCCAGCCGCGAAACCCTCTACGGCCTGGGCCTGGCGCTGCTCGGCACGCTGTGTTTCTCGGCCGGCAACATGCTTTCGAGCATGCAGCAAAAAGCCGGGCTCAAGCCGATGACCACCAACGCCTGGGGCATGGTCTACGGCGCGGCGATGTTGGCGGTGTATTGCCTGCTCAACGGGGTGCCATTCGCCATGGAATGGAACACGCGCTATATCGGCTCGTTGCTGTACCTGGTGATCCCGGGCTCGGTCATCGGCTTTACCGCGTACCTGACCCTGGTCGGGCGCATGGGGCCGGAGCGCGCGGCCTATTGCACGGTGCTGTTCCCGTTGGTGGCGCTGAACGTGTCGGCGGTTGCCGAGGGTTATCAATGGACGGCGCCAGCGCTGTTGGGGC
This sequence comes from Pseudomonas sp. Je.1.5.c, assembly GCF_051129895.1. Classification (NCBI taxonomy): domain Bacteria; kingdom Pseudomonadati; phylum Pseudomonadota; class Gammaproteobacteria; order Pseudomonadales; family Pseudomonadaceae; genus Pseudomonas; species Pseudomonas sp. Je.1.5.c. The sequence continues at coordinate 170 of NZ_JBCPSP010000096.1, read as the reverse complement.
TGGTGGCGGTGATGGCGGGGAACGTGTTGGTGTTTCGTAAACCGAAGGTCAAAGTAGTGCAAGGGGCTGTAGTTGTGCGCTGACAGGTTAGCCCTCATCGCGGGGCAAGCCCTCATCGCGGGGCAAGCCCGCTCCCACGCCAACCTAGCCTTGCGAGAATGGCGTGGGAG
>NZ_JBCPSP010000095.1:0-1081 GCF_051129895.1 Pseudomonas sp. Je.1.5.c | reverse complement strand
CGGAAAACTCCTTGAGTATCAACGAGTTAGATGTTTCAGGCAGTACTGGAGGTGCTTCGATCTTCTGATCGGCAGCGGTGAAAAAGGTAGTTGACAGCAGCTTGTAACGCTGTAGAATTCGCCTCCCGCTACGAGAGATCGCAAGCGAGTCAAGTGTTTGAAGTTGAACGAGTTTCTCGCAAAATACTTCGAAATAAACGCTTGACAGACACAGAGGAAAGCGTAGAATGCGCGCCTCGGTTGAGACGAAAAGCTCTTAACCAAACGCTCTTTAACAAATTGAATCAAGCAATTCGTGTGGGTGCTTGTGAGTACGGTTTGATAGTCGCCAAGATTATCAGCATCACAAGTGGCCACATGAGCAATCATAGTAGTCATTTGAGATTGCTGAGCCAAGTTTAGGGTTTCTTAAAAACCCAAGCAGTATTGAACTGAAGAGTTTGATCATGGCTCAGATTGAACGCTGGCGGCAGGCCTAACACATGCAAGTCGAGCGGATGAGAAGAGCTTGCTCTTCGATTCAGCGGCGGACGGGTGAGTAATGCCTAGGAATCTGCCTGGTAGTGGGGGACAACGTTTCGAAAGGAACGCTAATACCGCATACGTCCTACGGGAGAAAGCAGGGGACCTTCGGGCCTTGCGCTATCAGATGAGCCTAGGTCGGATTAGCTAGTTGGTGAGGTAATGGCTCACCAAGGCGACGATCCGTAACTGGTCTGAGAGGATGATCAGTCACACTGGAACTGAGACACGGTCCAGACTCCTACGGGAGGCAGCAGTGGGGAATATTGGACAATGGGCGAAAGCCTGATCCAGCCATGCCGCGTGTGTGAAGAAGGTCTTCGGATTGTAAAGCACTTTAAGTTGGGAGGAAGGGCAGTAAGATAATACCTTGCTGTTTTGACGTTACCGACAGAATAAGCACCGGCTAACTCTGTGCCAGCAGCCGCGGTAATACAGAGGGTGCAAGCGTTAATCGGAATTACTGGGCGTAAAGCGCGCGTAGGTGGTTTGTTAAGTTGGATGTGAAAGCCCCGGGCTCAACCTGGGAACTGCATCCAAAACTGGCAAGCTAGAGTAC
>NZ_JBCPSP010000094.1:0-1187 GCF_051129895.1 Pseudomonas sp. Je.1.5.c | reverse complement strand
GTGGGAGATTCTATGGTTATGGGCAAGCCAATTTCATAGCTCTGGTGATGTATTCGCCCTGATTTTTCATCAGGGCGAAAGCCACGCGGGCAAGCTTTCGAGCCAAGATGACCAAGGCTTGGGTTGTTGCTTTACCGCTGTTTCGATGCTGCTCATAAAGGTCTCTCCAAGCGGCCGACCTGCTGGCGGACATTGCCGCGTTGTGCAGCAAACGACGGATCTCTGAACATCCCCGCTTTGTCAGGCGACGACGTCCATTCGTCTGCCCAGAGTCATTAACTCGCAGGTCCATTCCAAGGAATGCGATGAAGGAGTCACTGTTTTTGAACTCGCCTCTGACAAAGGCCATGACTAATGCCGCAGCGGTCAGAAAACCAATTCCTTCTACGGCTTGGCAGCGAGCCACTTGTTCTTGTAGTCCGGCTTCTCGGAGCACGTCCTTAAGCTTTTTCTGAATCAGTAAATCGAGGCGGTCTATCGATTTGACGAACACTTCGAAGGCGCTCTTCAAAAGGCTTTCATTGGCCCAGCTCTGAGTCATTGCAGTGCGTGCTGCCACCAAGGCAGCTCTGCGTCGCAGAAGGCTCTGGACCTTGCCGTAGACGGCGGGAGGGGGGCTCCAGGGGCGAAGATCTTCCCCTTCGTTTCTCAAGAACCGGGACAACAATCTCGCATCAGAAGGGTCAGTTTTGACTCGTCCTCCAACACTTTTCCGATAGTTGCTCAGTTGAAAGCCATCAATGACATAAACCTCAAGACCCGCACCATGGGCTAACTCGACCAGGTCCAAGTGATAGACGTTGGTCGCTTCAACCGCGATAGCCGTGTTGAGCGGCTGTTGTTTCAACCATCGCTTGATGTCGGGTTTTGAATTTTTCAGTTTGATTACCTCATCACTAGCGTCGTGATGGATAACCAACTCAGCCTTTGCGACGTCCGTACCCACGATCAGTTTGCCTGCCTGCATTGCCATGGGCGGTTCTCCACGTTAAGGTTTTTCGGCTTGAAGGGGTTTCACCAAGAGGCGCTGGCTTGCTTCTATCGTCGCTTGCAAACGATGCATTCTTTATCGGCGCTTTGGTGGAAGGGGTGGGGCGATGTCTCCCACGGTCTGTACTGCTGCGAACAGTCAGAATCGGGCATTTAGTCCCACCACCCCTTCAAGTCTAACCATACAAGCGGGCTTG
>NZ_JBCPSP010000092.1:0-2311 GCF_051129895.1 Pseudomonas sp. Je.1.5.c | reverse complement strand
GTATTCGCGAGCTGGCGTGGGAGCGGGCTTGCCCCGCGATTGAAGGGGGCGGCAAAGCCCCCAGACTTTACATCAGTCTTCCAGCAGCTCTTCAGCAGTACCCAGGATGTTTTCCAGGGTGAAGCCGAACTCCTCGAACAGCGCCGAGGCCGGAGCCGATTCGCCGTAGGTGGTCATGCCGATGACGCGACCTTCCAGGCCTACGTACTTGTACCAGAAGTCGGCGTGGGCAGCTTCGATGGCGATGCGCGCACCGACTTGCAGCGGCAGTACCGACTGCTTGTAGGCAGCGTCCTGGGCATCGAACACGCTGGTGCTTGGCATCGACACGACGCGCACCTTGCGGCCCTGCTCGGTCAGCTTGGCGAACGCCTGCACCGCCAGGCCCACTTCGGAACCGGTGGCGATCAGGATCAGCTCAGGCTCGCCTGCGCAGTCCTTGAGCACATAGCCACCACGGGCGATGTCGGCGATCTGCTGGGCATCGCGGTCCTGATGTTGCAGGTTCTGACGCGAGAAGATCAGCGCCGATGGGCCGTCCTTGCGCTCCAGTGCGGCTTTCCAGGAGACGGCCGACTCGACCGCATCGGCTGGGCGCCAGGTGTCCAGGTTCGGCGTGCTGCGCAGGCTGGTCAGCTGCTCGATCGGCTGGTGAGTCGGGCCGTCTTCGCCCAGGCCGATGGAGTCGTGGGTGTAGACGTGGATCACCCGCTGTTTCATCAGCGCTGACATGCGCACTGCGTTACGGGCGTATTCCATGAACATCAGGAAGGTCGCGCCGTAAGGCACCAGGCCGCCGTGCAGGGCAACGCCGTTCATGATCGCGGTCATGCCGAATTCACGCACGCCGTAGAACACGTAGTTGCCGCTGGCGTCATTGGCCTCGACACCCTTGCAACCTTTCCACAGGGTCAGGTTGGAGCCGGCCAGGTCAGCCGAGCCGCCGAGGAACTCAGGCAGTAGGGGGCCGAAGGCGTTCAGGGCATTCTGGCTGGCCTTGCGGCTGGCAATGGTTTCACCCTTGGCTGCGACTTCGGCGATGTAGGCAGCGGCCTTTTCCGAGAAGTCAGCTGGCAGATCACCGCTCAGGCGACGCTTGAGCTCGCTGGCCAGCTCCGGGAAGGCGGCGGCGTAAGCGTCGAAGCGCTGGTTCCATTCGGCTTCGACCTTGGCACCGGCGGCCTTGGCATCCCACTCGGCAGCGATGTCGGCAGGGATTTCGAACGGGCCGTGGTTCCAGTTCAGTTCTTTGCGGGCCAGGGCGATTTCGTCGTTGCCCAGCGGCGCGCCGTGGCAATCTTCCTTGCCCTGCTTGTTCGGCGAGCCGAAACCAATGATGGTCTTGCAGCAGATCAGGGTCGGACGGTCGCTCTTGCGAGCGGTGTCGATGGCCATCTTGATTTCGTCGGCATCGTGACCGTTGACGTTACGGATGACCTGCCAGTTGTAGGCTTCGAAACGCGCTGGGGTGTTGTCGGTGAACCAGCCGTGCACTTCGCCGTCGATGGAGATGCCGTTGTCGTCGTAGAAGGCGACCAGCTTGTTCAGGCCCAGGGTACCGGCCAGCGAAGCGACTTCGTGGGAAATGCCTTCCATCATGCAGCCGTCACCCAGGAACACGTAGGTGTTGTGGTCGACGATGTTGTGGCCTTCACGGTTGAACTGGGCAGCCAGCACTTTCTCGGCGAGGGCGAAGCCTACGGCGTTGGCCAGGCCTTGGCCCAGCGGGCCGGTGGTGGTTTCGACACCTGGGGTGTAGCCGAACTCCGGGTGGCCTGGGGTGCGGCTGTGCAGCTGGCGGAACGACTTGAGGTCGTCGATGGTGACGTCATAGCCGGTCAGGTGCAGCAGCGAATAGATCAGCATCGAGCCGTGGCCGTTGGACAGCACGAAGCGGTCACGGTCAGCGAAGCTCGGGTTGCTCGGGTTGTGCTTCAGGTAGTCGCGCCAAAGCACTTCGGCGATATCCGCCATGCCCATAGGGGCACCTGGGTGGCCGCTGTTGGCCTTTTGCACGGCATCCATGCTGAGGGCACGAATGGCGTTGGCACGATCACGACGGCTGGGCATCGCTAAGTCTCCTGGGGCTTTGAATAAGTAGTGGAACGCAAAAAGGCGGCCATTTTCCCCCACAGGCGGCCTGGGGGCAATGACGGATGGTCGCAGTTGGGTATTTTTCCTGTGTTTAGGGGGCAATTCATGAAAAACGCTGGTGCAAACCTATACCGGGCAGACTCTGCGGAGCATTTTCAGCAAGCCTGTACTGCGTGGGAGCGGGCTTGCCCCGCGATGGCGATAGTCAATGCACTGA
>NZ_JBCPSP010000091.1:0-2811 GCF_051129895.1 Pseudomonas sp. Je.1.5.c | reverse complement strand
CTCCCACGCAATCTGGGTCGTCCTCACGGTTTCGGGCTCTGCGTGGGAGCGGGCTTGCCCCGCGATGAGGCCCGCACTGACAACCTTCTTGCCTGGAAAAATCAGAATCGCCTGCTAGCCTTTCGCGGCCCTACAGATCGTTGTGGAATAAGGTTATGAGCAAACGTTTGCAAATAACCTAAAGCTCTATACGGGGTCGCCGATACAACTTTTGGTAGTAAAGGTTCCTAGGATATTCCGCAAAAGTCTTACAGATTCATAAAACAGTCATTTTGGATTTATAGGATTGTCATTATCCTGTAGCGCAGGTGGCGTCTTAGACCAAAGTCGTGAAACGATTAGAAATGATTGACTTCACGGTCACACTTTGGGACTAAATCGCCCATCCACGGCAGAGCGGGGCAGCAGATCCCGCCGCCTGAGATACACAAAAATTAGAACGTAGAGGAGCAAAACATGTACAAGTCCAGCCTGGCTCTGGCCGTGGCACTGGGGGTTCTCGCCCAACAAGCAGGCGCTGCTGGTTTCGTTGAGGACAGCAAACTGTCCCTGAGCTCGCGCACCATGTACTTCAATGACGACAACCGTGAGACTGGCGGCGACAAGCCTCGCCCGGATACTCGTGAGTCGGGTCAAGGCTTCAAGCTTGACTACATCTCCGGTTTCACTGAAGGCACGGTTGGTTTTGGTGTAGATGCTCAGGCTTTGTGGGGTATTCACCTGGATGGCGGTAAAGGCTATCACGCCGACAGCAGCAGCTTCTTCCCTAGCGACTCTGACGGTTCTGCCGAGAAGCAATGGGCGCGCTTCGGTGCTAATGCCAAGGTTCGCTTCTCCAAGACCGAAGCGCATTTCGGTAGCGCACTTGCTCCGATGTTGCCGATCTTGGTTTCCAACGATGGTCGTCTGCTGCCGCAAACCTTCGAAGGTGGCACCATCACCTCCAAGGAAATCGACAACCTGACCATCAACGCCGGTCAGCTTACCCATGCCATGGGGCGAGCGTCGAGCAACCGTACCGGTCTGTCTGTCGCCGGTGCTACCGCTGAAAGCAACAAGTTCCGCTACGGTGGTCTGGACTATAAGCTCACTCCTGACCTGACCCTGCAGTACTACTATTCAAACTTGGAAGACTTCTACAAGCAGCATTTCCTGGGTGCAACCCACGTCTTCAAGATTGCCGACGATCAATCGTTCAAAACTGACCTGCGCTACTTCGATAGCCGCTCAGACGGCAAGAACAAAGATGGCGGACCTGGTGAGTACAACTTCAACAACAACGGCGGTTACGAGAAAGTTGACGGCAAGGTCGACAACAAGACTTGGTCCGCCATGTTCACCTACACCCTGGGTGGCCACGCGATGATGCTGGGTCATCAACAAGTTGGCGATGATGGTGGCTTTGTTTGGCTGAACCAAGGCGGCCTGGCCGATGAAGGCGCAGCAGGTGCTAGCTTCTACCTGTTCACCGACAGCATGATCAATCAGTTCGCACGTGCGGGCACCAACACCACCTTCGGTCAGTACAGCTACGACTTCGCTCGTGTAGGCGTTCCGGGTCTGAAGGCTTCGGTTGCGTACCTGCGTGGTGACGACATTCGTAATCGTGATGGCAACGGTACCTACCATGAGTGGGAGCGTGACGCCCGTATTGACTACGTCATTCAGGACGGCACCTTCAAAGGTCTGGGCGCCAGCCTGCGTCATGGCACTTACCGCGGTGAAGGCCAAGCTCCGGTCGACAAAGACCAGGCCCGCTTGATCGTCAACTACACTTACAACTTCATGTAAGTCGCAGTTGCACAAAGGAGCCTCGCCTAGTGCGAGGCTTTTTTGTGCCCAAGATTTCGTATGCATTCTAGTTATAAATAAATCGATATTTATTCTTTTTGTTTTGCATCGAGTGCAGGCACATTGAACCCATACCGCGCCCTAACGCAGATCTAAGGAGCCCCACCCCATGAGCCTCAAACTCGGCGACATCGCCCCCGATTTCGAACAGGATTCCAGCGCTGGCAAGATTCGCTTCCACGAGTGGTTGGGCAATAGCTGGGGCGTGCTGTTCTCGCACCCTGCCGATTTCACCCCGGTGTGCACCACCGAGCTGGGCCTGACCGCCAAGCTCAAGGATGACTTCGCCCAGCGTGGGGTCAAGGCCATCGCCCTGTCGGTCGACCCGGTCGACTCGCACCACAAATGGATCGATGACATCAACGAAACGCAGAACACCGTGGTCAACTTCCCGATCATCGCCGACGCCGATCGCAAGGTTTCCGACCTGTACGACCTGATCCACCCCAACGCCAACGACACCCTGACGGTGCGCTCGCTGTTCGTGATCGATCCGAACAAGAAAGTGCGCCTGACCATTACCTATCCAGCCAGCACCGGGCGCAACTTCAATGAGATCCTGCGGGTGATCGACTCGTTGCAGCTGACCGACAACTACAAGGTCGCCACCCCAGGTAACTGGCAGGACGGCGACGAAGTGGTGATCGTGCCGTCGCTCAAGGACGAAGACGAAATCAAGCAGCGCTTCCCCAAAGGCTACCGTGCCGTGAAGCCCTATCTGCGTCTGACGCCACAACCGAATCGTTAAGCTATTCCTCGTTGCATTGCTCTTAGCCAAGCAGGGATCTTCGGGCCGTTTCGACGGCCCTTTTTTATGCCTGAGAGAAACTCAGGCAGCGTTGGCCTGGAAGACGGGCTAAGTGGAAGACGGGCTACGTGGAGGAAGGGCTGCGTGGGAGAAGGGCTGCGTGGGAGAAGGGCTGCATGGGAGAAGGGCTGCATGGAGGAGCGGCTGCGTGG
>NZ_JBCPSP010000090.1:0-3122 GCF_051129895.1 Pseudomonas sp. Je.1.5.c | reverse complement strand
CTTCTTCGTGAAGCAGCCGATTGCCGAACTCGACCCGGCCCTGGCCGTGGGCGATGTGGTACCGCTTGGCTGGGAGGTCGAGCACGCTCGCGCGCTCGACCCGATTGCCGAAGCCCACTGATGGTTCGCTTAACCAACCCTGTACTGTGGAGAGAATAATAATGCGCAAGCAGTTGAAACTGACCGCCCTGGCCCTCGGCCTGTTCGCCGCAGGCCAAGCCCTGGCCGCGGACTTGACCGTGGTGTCGTTCGGCGGGGCCAACAAGGCCGCCCAGGTCAAGGCGTTCTACGAGCCGTGGGAGAAGGCTGGCAAGGGCAAGATCGTCGCGGGCGAGTACAACGGCGAGATGGCCAAGGTCAAAGCCATGGTCGACACCAAGAGCGTGTCGTGGAACCTGGTCGAGGTCGAGTCGCCGGAGCTGGCCCGTGGTTGCGACGAGGGCATGTTCGAAGAGCTCGACCCGGCGCTGTTCGGTGACGAGGCCGACTACGTGCCAGGCGCCATCCAGCCATGCGGCGTGGGCTTCTTCGTCTGGTCCACGGTACTGGCGTACAACGCCGACAAGCTCAAGACCGCACCTACCAGCTGGGCCGATTTCTGGGACACCAAGCAGTTCCCGGGCAAGCGTGGCCTGCGCAAGGGCGCCAAATACACCCTGGAATTCGCCCTGATGGCTGACGGCGTCGCGCCCAAGGACGTGTATAAGGTGCTCGCGACCAAAGAGGGTGTAGACCGCGCCTTCAAGAAACTCGACGAGCTCAAGCCGAGCATTCAGTGGTGGGAAGCCGGCGCCCAGCCGCCACAGTACCTGGCCTCGGGTGACGTGGTCATGAGCTCGGCCTACAACGGTCGGATCGCCGCGGTACAGAAAGAGAGCAACCTCAAAGTGGTGTGGAACGGCGGCATCTACGACTTCGACGCCTGGGCCATCCCCAAAGGCGCCAAGGATGTGGAAGAGGCGAAGAAGTTCATCGCCTACACCGTGCAGCCCGAGCAGCAGAAGACCTACTCGGAAAACATCGCCTACGGCCCGGCCAACTCCAAGGCCGTACCGCTGCTGGCCGATGCCGTGAAGAAAGACATGCCGACCACGCCTGAGAACATCGCCAACCAGGTGCAGATCGACGTGGCCTTCTGGGCCGACAACAGCGAGCAACTGGAGCAACGCTTCAACGCTTGGGCTGCGAAGAAGTAACTGCGCCATCGGAGCGCCGGGCATCTCCGGCGCTCCCTGTTTCCCAGATTTTCGGAGTTCGCCATGGCCATTGCAGTGCCCCTTAAAGAAGGCGCAGGTCCAAACCTGAAACAGCGCCTCAAGCATGCCGAGCGGGTCAACCGCTGGAAGGCCCAGGCGTTGATCGCGCCGCTGGCGCTGTTCCTGCTGCTGGTGTTCCTGGTGCCGATCGCGGCGCTGTTGTACAAAAGCGTCGGCAACCCCGAGGTGGTCGCCGGCCTGCCGCGGACCGTCGAGGCGATCGAGCAGTGGGATGGCAAAAGCCTACCGGGCGAAGAGGTCTACAAGGCGCTGAGCCTGGACCTGCCCGAGGCGCGCAAGAACCAGACCCTGGGCGATCTGTCCAAACGCTTGAACATGGAGCTGGCCGGTTATCGCAGCCTGCTGTCGAAGACTGCGCGGGCGCTGCCGTTGAAGACTGAACCTGGCTCTTATAAAGAAGCACTGCAAACCCTCGATGAGCGTTGGGGCGATCCGGCCTATTGGCAGGCGATCCGCCGCAATACCAGCACCGTCACCCCGTATTACTTGCTGGCCTCGGTCGACCATCGTGTCGATGACCTGGGTGAGCTGGCCAAGGCCACGCCAGACCAGGCGATCTACCTGGATATTTTCGCCCGCACCCTGTGGATGGGTGTGGTGATCACTGTTATCTGCTTGTTGTTGGCCTACCCGTTGGCTTATCTGCTAGCCAACCTGCCAACCCGGCAGAGCAACTTGTTGATGATCCTGGTGCTGTTGCCGTTCTGGACCTCGATCCTGGTGCGGGTCGCGGCCTGGATCGTGCTGTTGCAGTCGGGTGGATTGATCAACAGTGCGCTGATGGCCATGGGCATCATCGATGAGCCGCTGGAGTTGGTGTTCAACCGCACAGGTGTGTACATCTCGATGGTGCACATCCTGCTGCCGTTCATGATCCTGCCGCTGTACAGCGTGATGAAGGGCATCTCGCCGAGCTATATGCGCGCCGCAATCTCGCTGGGTTGCCATCCGTTCGCCAGTTTCTGGCGGGTGTACTTCCCGCAGACCTACGCTGGCGTGGGCGCTGGCTGCTTGTTGGTGTTCATCCTGGCCATCGGCTACTACATCACCCCGGCGTTGCTGGGCAGCCCGAACGACCAGATGGTCAGCTATTTCGTCGCCTTCTATACCAACACCAGCATCAACTGGGGCATGGCCACTGCATTGGGCGGCCTGTTGCTGCTGGCGACCGTGCTGTTGTACCTGATCTATAGCTGGCTGGTGGGCGCTAGCCGCCTGCGCTTGAGCTGAGGAGCCTTGTCATGCTGAGTCCATACATGTCGCCCGTGGAGCGGGTCTGGTTCTACAGCCTGCGGATTCTCTGCGGCTTGATCCTGTTGTTCCTGGTGCTGCCGGTGTTGGTGATCATCCCGCTGTCATTCAACAGCGGCAGTTTCCTGGTCTATCCCTTGCAGGGCTTCTCGCTGCAGTGGTACCACGACTTCTTCGCCTCGGCCGAGTGGATGCGGGCGTTGAAGAACAGCATCATCGTCGCCCCGGCGGCGACCGTGCTGGCCATGGTGTTTGGCACCCTGGCGGCGATTGGCCTGACTCGCGGCGACTTCCCCGGCAAATCGTTGGTGATGGCGCTGGTGATCTCGCCGATGGTGGTGCCGGTGGTGATCATTGGCGTGGCCAGCTACTTGTTCTTCGCCCCGCTGGGGATGGGCAACAGCTTCATCTCGCTGATTCTGGTGCATGCGGTGCTGGGTGTGCCGTTCGTCATCATCACCGTGTCGGCGACCTTGCAAGGCTTTAACTACAACCTGGTGCGGGCCGCAGCCAGCCTGGGGGCGTCGCCACTGACGGCGTTTCGGCGGGTGACCTTGCCGCTGATTGCCCCGGGGGTGATCTCCGGCGCGTTGT
>NZ_JBCPSP010000008.1:0-182953 GCF_051129895.1 Pseudomonas sp. Je.1.5.c | reverse complement strand
TTGTGTTGTTTGTTCCGGCCTCATGGGGGGGCAAGCCGGCTCCCCCGTGACTGGTGGGAGCGGGCTTGCCCCGCGATGGCGTCCGACTATCCACCACACCTGTCACTATCGACAGATAACGCCAGCTCAGGCGCCGCCATCACCCATGGATAAACCCAATCTGCCTGCACAAAACGGATAACACTCTGCACGAAGCGGATATTGCGTAACACCCCCGCCACATAACCTGACCTGGCCTGAAACAATAACAATTGGAGACCCTGGCCATGTCCCTGGGATTCGACTACCTCAATGCCATGCTCGAGGACGACCGGGAATCGGGCGTCTACCGCTGCAAGCGGGAGATGTTCACCGACCCGCGCCTATTTGACCTGGAGATGAAACACATCTTCGAAGGCAACTGGATCTACCTGGCCCACGAAAGCCAGATCCCCGAAAAAAATGACTTCCTGTCCCTGACCATGGGCCGTCAGCCGATCTTCATTGCACGCAACAAGGACGGCGAACTCAATGCCTTCCTCAACGCCTGCAGCCACCGTGGCGCCATGCTCTGCCGGCACAAGCGCGGCAACCGGTCCAGCTACACCTGCCCATTCCATGGCTGGACCTTCAACAACAGCGGCAAGCTGCTCAAGGTCAAAGACCCAAGCAACGCCGGCTACCCCGACAGCTTCAACTGCGACGGCTCCCACGACCTGACCAAGGTCGCGCGCTTCGAGTCCTATCGTGGCTTCTTGTTCGGCAGCCTCAATGCCGAGGTCAAGCCGCTGGTCGAGCACCTGGGCGAGTCGGCCAAGATCATCGACATGATCGTCGACCAGTCGCCAGAAGGCCTGGAAGTGCTGCGTGGCTCCAGCTCCTACATCTACGAGGGCAACTGGAAGCTCACCGCCGAGAACGGCGCCGATGGCTACCACGTCAGCTCCGTGCACTGGAACTATGCCGCCACCCAGAGCCAGCGCAAACAACGCGAGAGCGGTGACGAGATCAAGACCATGAGCGCCGGCGCCTGGGCCAAGCAGGGCGGGGGCTTCTACTCGTTCGACCACGGCCATCTGCTGCTCTGGACCCGCTGGGCCAACCCTGAAGATCGCCCGGCCTATGAGCGCCGCGAGCAACTGGCGGCGGACTTCGGCCAGGCCCGCGCCGACTGGATGATCGAGAATTCGCGCAACCTGTGCCTGTACCCCAACGTCTATCTGATGGACCAGTTCAGCTCGCAGATCCGCATCGCCCGGCCGATTTCGGTGAACAAGACCGAGATCACCATCTACTGCATCGCCCCCAAGGGTGAGAGCCGCGAGGCCCGGGCCAAGCGTATCCGCCAGTACGAAGACTTCTTCAACGTCAGTGGCATGGCCACCCCGGATGACCTGGAAGAGTTCCGCTCGTGCCAGACCGGCTACGGCGGCGGCACCGGCTGGAACGACATGTCCCGCGGTGCCAAGCACTGGGTCGAGGGCGCCGACGAGGCGGCTCAGGAAATCCAGCTGCAACCGCTGCTGTCGGGGGTGCGCACCGAGGATGAAGGGCTGTTCGTGCTGCAGCACAAGTACTGGCAAGAAACCATGCTCAAGGCCCTTGAGCAGGAACCACAGCTGATTCCCGTGGAGGCCGTGCGATGAGCGATCTCTATGACAGCGTGCGCGATTTTCTCTACCGCGAGGCGCGCTACCTGGATGATGCCCAGTGGGATCAGTGGCTGGAGCTGTACGCCGCCGACGCGACCTTCTGGATGCCATCCTGGGACGACAACGACCAGCTCACCGAGGATCCGCAGAGCGAGATCTCGCTGATCTGGTACGGCAATCGCGGTGGCCTGGAAGACCGCGTGTTCCGTATCAAGACCGAGCGCTCCAGCGCCACCGTGCCGGACACACGCACCTCCCACAACATCAGCAATATCGAGATCGTCGAACGCAGCGAAGAGCAGTGCCTGGTGCGCTTCAACTGGCACACCTTGAGTTTTCGCTACAAGACCACCGACAGCTACTTTGGCAGCAGCTTCTACACCCTCGATCTGCGCGGCGAGCAGCCGCAGATTCTGGCCAAGAAAGTGGTGCTGAAGAACGACTACGTTCGCCAGGTCATCGACATCTACCACATCTGACTTCAGGTCTTGGCGAGTGCCGTTCGGGGCGCCCTCTGGCGCGCCGCGGCCAGGCTCGCCTGCGAGGTGCACCATGAGCTTCCAGATCGCACTGAATTTCGAAGACGGGGTTACCCGTTTCATCCAGGCCGATGGCCAGGAAACCGTTGCCGATGCCGCCTACCGCCAAGGCATCAACATCCCGCTGGACTGCCGCGACGGCGCCTGCGGCACCTGTAAGTGTCAAGCTGAGTCCGGCCGCTATGACCTGGGTGACAACTTCATCGAGGATGCCTTGAGCGAGGAGGAAATCGCCCAGGGTTACGTGCTCACCTGCCAGATGCGCGCCGAGTCCGATTGCGTCGTGCGCATCCCGGCTTCCTCGCAGCTGTGCAAGACCGAGCAGGCCAGTTTCGAGGCGGCCATCAGCGATGTGCGGCAGTTGTCCGAAAGCACCATCGCCTTGTCGATCAAGGGCGAGTCGCTGAGCAGCCTGGCGTTTCTGCCGGGGCAATACGTCAATCTGAAGGTGCCGGGTAGCGAGCAGAGCCGCGCCTATTCATTCAGCTCATTGCCCAAGGATGGCGAGGTCAGCTTCCTGATTCGCAACGTGCCGGGCGGGCTGATGAGCAGTTTTCTCACCAGCCTTGCCAAGACCGGCGACAGCATGACCCTGGCCGGCCCGTTGGGCAGCTTTTACCTGCGCGCGATCCACCGGCCACTGTTGCTGCTGGCCGGCGGCACGGGCCTGGCGCCGTTCACGGCGATGCTGGAGAAGATCGCCGAGGCCGGCAGCGAGCACCCGCTGCACCTGATCTACGGCGTGACCAACGACTTCGACCTGGTCGAGTTGGACCGCTTGCAGGCGTTTGCTGCGCGCATCCCCAACTTCACCTTCAGCGCCTGTGTGGCCAACCCGGACAGCCAGTATCCACACAAGGGCTACGTGACCCAGCACATCGAACCGGGCCACCTCAACCAAGGTGATGTGGACGTGTACCTGTGCGGCCCACCGCCGATGGTCGAGGCGGTCAGCCAGTACATCCGCGAGCAGGGCATTACCCCGGCCAACTTCTACTACGAGAAGTTCGCAGCAGCAGCCTGAACCTTTGTTGGGGCCGCCCGCATCGTGCGGGTGCTGGCGGCCTCTTTTTTATTACCTGAAGCACACAGTGGGTGATGGCGTGGGAGCGGGCTTGCCCGGCGATAGCGAACGGACATGCGCCGGCGATGGCCTGGCAGTTCCAATCGCCGGGCAAGCCCGCTGCCACGACCGCGCCAACAAGGAGGCAACGATGAACGCTAGATTCCAAGGCAAGGTCGCCCTGGTCACCGGCGCCGCCCAAGGCATCGGCCGTGGCGTGTGCTGGCGGCTCAAGGCCGAGGGCGCGCAGGTCATTGCAGTGGACCGTTCGGAATGGGTCCATGAGTTGGCCGGGGAGGGCATGCTGACCCTCACCGCCGACCTTGAACAACACAGCGAGTGCGCCCGGGTCATGGCCCAGGCGGTCGAGACCTTCGGCCGCCTCGACATCCTGGTCAACAACGTCGGCGGCACCATTTGGGCCAAGCCGTTCGAACACTATGAGGTCGAGCAGATCGAGGCCGAGGTCCGCCGCTCGCTGTTCCCCACCCTGTGGTGCTGCCACGCCGCGCTGCCGTACATGCTCGAACGCAACAGCGGCGCCATCGTCAACGTGTCATCGATTGCCACCCGGGGAGTCAATCGCGTGCCGTATGGCGCGGCCAAGGGTGGCGTCAACGCCCTCACCGCATGCCTGGCCTTCGAGACCGCAGGCCGGGGCATCCGGGTCAACGCCACCGCGCCTGGCGGCACCGAGGCCCCGCCGCGCCGGGTGCCGCGCAATGACGTCGAGCAGAGCGAGCAAGACAAGGCCTGGTACCAGCAGATCGTCACCCAGACCCTCGACAGCAGCCTGATGAAACGCTACGGCAGCATCGATGAGCAGGTCAGCGCGATCCTCTTCCTCGCCTCCGATGAAGCCTCCTATATCACCGGCGTAACCCTGCCGGTGGGGGGCGGCGATCTCGGCTGATTGCCTGCCCGGCAAGGTTCACCTCACACAACAAAAACAACAGAGACAGATGCCATGCGAACTATTGACGTCCACCCGATCATCGATAATGCCCGCTTCACGCCGTTTCACTGGATGGTCATGGCCTGGTGCGGCCTGCTGCTGATCTTCGACGGCTATGACCTGTTCATCTACGGCGTGGTACTGCCGGTGATCATGAAGGAGTGGGGCCTGACGCCCCTGCAAGCCGGTGCGCTGGGCAGCTATGCGCTGTTCGGCATGATGTTCGGCGCCTTGGTCTTCGGCAGCCTGGCCGACCGCATCGGACGCAAGAAGGGCATCGCCATCTGTTTCGCCTTGTTTTCCGGCGCGACCATTGTCAATGGTTTTGCCAGCAGCCCAAGCGAGTTCGGCATCTACCGCTTTATCGCCGGGCTTGGCTGCGGCGGCTTGATGCCCAATGCCGTGGCGCTGATGAATGAATACGCGCCCAAACGCCTGCGCAGCACCCTGGTGGCGATCATGTTCAGCGGCTATTCGCTGGGCGGCATGCTCTCGGCCGGGGTAGGGATCTTCTTGCTGCCGCGGTTTGGCTGGGAGTCGATGTTCTTCGCCGCTGCGCTGCCCTTGCTGCTGTTGCCGCTGATTCTCTACTACCTGCCCGAGTCGATTGGTTTTCTGGTTCGCCAGGGCCGCACCGAAGAGGCGCGCACGCTGCTCAAACGCCTGGACCCAGAGTGTGATGTGCAGGCAGATGATCAATTGCAGGCCAACGATCGCAAAGGCAAGGGCGCCTCGGTGCTGGAGCTGTTTCGCGACGGCCTGGCGGTACGCACCCTGGCCCTGTGGCTGGCGTTCTTCTGCTGCTTGCTGATGGTCTATGCGCTCAGCTCCTGGTTGCCGAAATTGATGGCCAACGCCGGCTACAGCCTGGGTTCGAGCCTATCGTTCCTGCTGGCGTTGAACTTTGGCGGCATGGCTGGGGCGATTCTCGGCGGCTGGCTGGGCGATCGTTACAACCTGGTCAAGGTCAAGGTCGCGTTCTTCATTGCGGCGGCCGTGTCGATCAGCCTGCTAGGGGTCAACAGCCCGATGCCGGTGCTGTACCTGCTGATCTTCATCGCCGGCGCCACCACCATCGGCACGCAAATCCTGCTGTATGCCGGCGCTGCGCAACTGTACGGCCTGTCGGTGCGCTCAACCGGCCTTGGCTGGGCCTCAGGCATTGGCCGCAATGGCGCCATCGTCGGCCCGCTGCTGGGCGGTGCGCTGATGGGCATCAACCTGCCGCTGCAACTTAATTTCATCGCCTTTGCCATCCCCGGCGCGATTGCCGCGCTGGCCATGGCCGTGCACCTGGCCAGCAGCCGGCGCCACGGCCTGGCCACGGCGGCCCAGGCGTGACCCTGTGACTTTAGCCAACTGGAGGCCTTGCATGACAAGCCCGACTATCGAACGGCTGGAGGCGATTATCGTCGACCTGCCGACCATCCGCCCGCACAAGCTGGCCATGCACACCATGCAGCAGCAGACCCTGGTGGTGCTGCGCCTGCGTTGCAGCGACGGCGTCGAGGGCATCGGCGAGGCCACCACCATTGGCGGCCTGGCCTACGGCTACGAAAGCCCGGAAGGGATCAAGGCCAACATCGATGCGCACCTGGCGCCAGCGTTGATCGGCCTGGCGGCGGACAACATCAATGCTGCGATGCTCAAGCTGGACAAGTTGGCCAAGGGCAACACCTTCGCCAAGTCCGGGATCGAAAGCGCACTGCTCGATGCCCAGGGCAAGCGCCTGGGCCTGGCCGTCAGTGAGCTGCTCGGCGGCCGCGTGCGCGACAGCCTGGAAGTGGCCTGGACCTTGGCCAGCGGTGATACCAGCCGTGACATCGCTGAGGCTGAGCACATGCTGGACATTCGCCGGCATCGCCTGTTCAAGCTGAAGATCGGCGCCAACCCGCTGGAGCAGGACCTCAAGCACGTGGTGGCGATCAAGCGCGAGCTGGGCGAGCGCGCCAGCGTACGCGTCGACGTCAATCAGTATTGGGACGAGTCGCAAGCCATCCGCGCCTGCCAGGTGCTGGGCGACAACGGCATTGACCTGATCGAACAGCCGATCTCGCGCATCAACCGTGGCGGGCAGATCCGCCTGAACCAACGCAGCCCGGCGCCGATCATGGCCGATGAGTCGATCGAAAGCGTCGAGGATGCCTTCAGCCTCGCCGCCGACGGCGCCGCCAGCATCTTCGCCCTGAAGATCGCCAAGAACGGCGGCCCCCGTGCCGTGCTGCGCACCGCGCAGATCGCCGAGGCGGCCGGCATCGCCCTGTACGGCGGAACCATGCTCGAAGGTGCCATCGGCACCCTGGCCTCGGCCCACGCCTTCCTCACCCTGCGCCAGCTGACCTGGGGCACCGAGCTGTTCGGCCCGCTGCTGCTGACCGAGGACATCGTCACCGAGCCGCCGCGCTACCACGACTTCCAGCTGCACGTGCCACGCAGCCCGGGCCTGGGCCTGAACCTGAATGAAGCGCGCCTGACGCGCTTTGCCCGCCGCTGAACCTGACTTGATCGAAGGAGAACTGCCCATGCTCTTCCACGTGAAGATGACCGTGAAACTGCCGCCCGATATGGCCCCGGCCAAAGCCGCCCAGCTCAAGGCCGACGAGAAGGAGCTGGCCCAGCGCCTGCAACGCGACGGCACCTGGCGCCACCTGTGGCGCATCGCCGGGCATTACGCCAACTACAGCGTGTTCGATGTGCCCAGTGTCGAGGCGTTGCACGACACGCTGATGCAGCTGCCGCTGTTCCCGTACATGGACATCGAGGTCAACGGCCTGTGTCGCCACCCCTCGTCGGTGCATGCCGACGACCGCTGATTTCCACCGACTCGCACAAGAACAACAGAGGTACGCAATCATGACCGTGAAGATTTCCCACACTGCTGATATCCAGAAGTTCTTCGAGCAGGCTGCCGGTTTTACCAATGATCAAGGCAGCCCACGCCTCAAGCGCATCATCCAGCGGGTGTTGCACGACAGCGCCAAGCTGATCGAGGACCTGCAGATCAGCGAAGACGAGTTCTGGCAGGCCGTCGACTACCTCAATCGGCTGGGCGGGCGCGGTGAAGCCGGGCTGCTGGTGGCGGGGCTGGGCCTGGAGCACTTCCTCGACCTGCTGCAGGACGCCAAGGACGCCGAGGCTGGCCTCACCGGCGGCACTCCACGGACCATTGAAGGCCCGTTGTATGTGGCCGGTGCGCCGCTTGCCGAAGGCCAGGTGCGCATGGATGACGGCAGCGAGGAGGGCGTGGCCACGGTGATGTTCCTCGAAGGCCAGGTGCTCGACCCCAACGGCCAGCCGCTGGCCGGGGCTACGGTTGACCTGTGGCATGCCAATACCCGTGGCACCTATTCGTTCTTCGATCAGAGCCAGTCCGAGTACAACCTGCGCCGACGCATCGTCACGGACGCTGAAGGGCGCTACCGCGCGCGTTCCATCGTGCCCTCCGGCTATGGCTGCGATCCGCAGGGGCCGACCCAGGAGTGCCTGGATCTGCTGGGGCGGCACGGCCAGCGTCCGGCGCATGTGCACTTCTTCATCTCGGCGCCTGGCCACCGGCACCTGACCACCCAGATCAACCTGGCCGGGGACAAGTACCTGTGGGACGACTTCGCCTATGCCACCCGTGATGGGCTGGTCGGTGAGGTCGAGTTCCGCGAGGACGGCGCACGGGGTGTGGCCGGGCGCTATGCCGAGCTCAAGTTCGACTTCCAGCTGCAAAAGGCCCCGGGCAGTGACGCCGAACAGCGCAGTGGCCGGCCGCGGGCGTTGCAGCAGGCCTAAGGGGCAATCGCGGGGCAAGCCCGCTCCCACGCCGGCCTGCTTGCAGCCAAGCCCGTTTGCGTGGGAGCAGATTGGCGTGGGAGCGGGCTTGCCCCGCGATCAAGGGCGTAGCCCTTGCCCCCTCTACAAAAACCAGAGCCGGTCACCCAGGCCGGCCGATGGCTCCCACGCCGATGTGTGGCAGCAGATTGGCGTGGGAGCGGGCTTGCCCCGCGATCAAGGGCCTAGCCCTTGCATCCCTATACAAAAACAAGAGCCAGCCACCAGGCCGGCCCGATGTCTTGCCAGAGGTCACATGAAAGACCTGTTCAAGGATTGCTCACTGTCTGCCATCGTTGCTGGCCTGATCGCGACGATGATCTCCTATGCCGGCCCGCTGGTGATCATCTTCCATGCCGCCGAGGCCGCCGACTTGACCCACGCCCAGTTGTCTTCCTGGGTCTGGGCGGTGTCCATGGGCAGCGCCGTGCTCGGTGCGCTACTCAGCCTGCGCTATCGCGTGCCCGTGGTCATCGCCTGGTCGATCCCAGGCTCGGCACTGCTGGTCACCGCCTTGCCACAGCTTGGCCTGGAGCAGGCCATCGGCGCCTACCTGCTCGCCAACCTGATCTTGCTGCTGATCGGTGTCAGTGGCGCTTTCGACCGGCTGATCGCGCGTCTGCCCGGCTCGATTGCCGCCGGCATGCAGGCCGGTATCCTGTTCAGTTTCGGCATCGAAGTATTCCGCGCCTTGCCGGTACAGCCCGCATTGGTCCTGGCGATGTTCGTCACGTACCTGCTGATGCGCCGGCTGCAACCACGCTACGCCGTGGCCGCTGTGCTGTGCGTCGGCGCCGCGGTCACGCTATTGAGCGGCCAACTGCGCAGTGAAGCGCTGGTGCTCGAGTTGGCCTCGCCGCAATTCATCACGCCGCACTTCAGCTTGGCTGCCCTGTTCAGCCTGGCGGTGCCGATGGTGCTGGTGGCCTTGACCGGGCAGTTCATGCCGGGCATGGCCGTGCTGCGTAACGCCGGCTACCCGACGCCGGCCAGCCCCCTGATCACGGCCAGCGCAGTGGGCGGGCTAGTGCTTGCCCCATTCGCGTGCCACGGGCTCAACCTGGCGGCCGTCACCGCCAGCCTGTGCACCGGCCGCGAAGCGCACGAAAACCCGCGCCGGCGCTATATCGCGGCGCTTTCGGGCAGCGCCCTGTACCTGCTGCTGGGCATTGCCGGGGCGACCCTGATGTCGTTGTTCGCCGCATTCCCCGCCGCCTTGATCGCCGCTCTGGCCGGGCTTGCCCTGTACGGCGCGATCAGCGAAGCCCTGGCGCGCAGCCTGGCCGAGCCGCAGGAGCGTGATGCTGGGCTGTTTACCTTCCTGGTAACGGCATCCGGGGTGTCGTTCCTCGGTTTGTCGGCGGCGTTCTGGGGGCTGCTGTTCGGCCTTGGCGCCCATGCGCTGCTGGCGATTGGCCGGCCACGACAACCTGGCGCGGCCCTGCGCCGTAGCCCCTGAAAGGAGCCTGTGCACGCACAACCCCGTAATTGCAGCGCTTTACCCATAACAACAAGATCATAGAGAGCTTCGCAATGAACCATACCCCTTGTGTCGCCCTGGGCATCAGCTTGCTCAGCCAACCACTGCTGGCCGCTGAAGGCGGATTTTTCGAAGACGCCAAGGCCAGCCTCAGCGCCCGCAATTACTATTTCAGCCGGGATTTCTCCGATATCGTCGGCGCCAACCCGCAATCCAAGGCCGAGGAATGGGCCCAAGGCTTTATCCTCGACTTCAAATCAGGCTACACCCCAGGCCCGGTAGGTTTTGGGGTGGACGCCTTGGGCTTGCTCGGCATCCGCCTGGACAGCAGCCCCGACCGGGTCAACACCGGCCTGTTGCCGGTGCATGGCGATGGCCGTGCGGCGGGGGAGTACAGCCGCCTGGCACCGACCTTCAAGGCCCGCGTCTCGAAAACCGAGCTGCGTGTCGGTGAATTGCAACCCAACCTGCCAGTGCTGACCTTCAGCGATATCCGCTTGCTGCCGCCGACCTACCAGGGCGTGAGCCTCAACTCTGCCGAACTCGCTGGCCTGACCTTGCAGGCAGGGCATCTGTCGTCCACTCACCTGCGCAACGAAGGCGGTGACGACAAACTCAATGCCATGCTCGGCCATGTGCCGATGCGTCAGGCCGCCAGCGACGCCTTCAACTACCTGGGCGGCGACTATGCCTTCAATGCCAACCAGACCTCCGCCAGCCTCTGGTATGGCCAGTTGCAGGACATCTACCAGCAGGGCTTCGTCGGCCTCAAGCACAACACGCCCGTGGGCGACTGGCTGCTCAGCGCCAACCTGGGTTACTTCACCGCCCGCGAGGACGGCGACGCCTTGCTCGGCCGGATCGACAACCAGGCGTTTTTCTCGCTGCTGACGGCCAAGCATGGCGGGCATAGTTTCCACGTCGGCTATCAGGGCATCTATGGCGACAGCCCATTCCCACGGGTGTTCGCCAACATCACCCCGCTGGGCAACGAGGTGCCCACCTACGAGTTCGCCTACACCGATGAACGCTCCTACCAACTGCGCTACGACTACAACTTCGCCGCCATGGGCATTCCGGGGTTGACCGCGACCGTGCGCTACATCACCGGTAACAATGTCGATACCGGCCTGGGCTATGAGGGCAAGGACCGCGAACGCGACCTGGACATTGGTTACGCGGTACAAAGCGGCGTGCTCAAGGGCCTGGGGATCCGCGTGCGCAACGCCATGGCACGGTCCAACTATCGCAGCGATATCGACGAGAATCGGCTGATCCTGGTGTACACCTGGCAGTTGTTCTGAAGTGTTCAACGCTCGGCGTGGACGCCGATTGCATTTGCACTGTCGAACAGGATGCAGGTAGGTTGCCCAAACCACCTACTTGAGATCGTTTCCTTGGACTCAATCACCCAAGCCGTGCTCGGCGCCGCGCTGCAGGGCAGCGTGCTCGGCCGCATCCAGGGCCGGCGCTCGCTGCTTTATGGCGCCGCCCTGGGCACCTTGCCTGACCTGGATGTGATCATCCGCTACGCCGACCCGGTGTCGCAGATGACCTACCACCGGGGCTTTTCCCATTCCGTGTTCGTCCTCACCGGCCTCGCACTACTGCTGGCCTGGCTGGTGAGTTGGCTTGGCCAGCGCTACTGGCCGCAAAAAGGCTATCGCTGGCCACGGTTGTTCCTGGCGTTCTGGCTGGTACTGATCACCCACCCCGTGCTCGACGCCTTCACCGTGTATGGCACCCAGCTGTTCTGGCCGCTGCATTTCACCCCCGAAAGCTGGGCGGCGGTGTTCATCATCGACCCGGTCTACACCTTGCCATTGTTGGCAGTGGTGCTGATCGCCGGGTTCAAGGGCTTGCAGGGCAGGGCAACTACACTGCTCACGGCTACGCTGCTGTTGACTACCGCCTACCTGGGCTTGGGCCTGGCCAGTCGCATGGCCGCAGAGGCGCGCTTTCAGGCTGCACTGGACCAGCAGGGCATCGCCGTAAGCGAGGTGCGTGCAGTGCCTATCGCGTTCAACAGCCTGGTCTGGCGGGTAATGGCCAAGACCGCGGACGGCCATTACTACGAAGGCGTCAGCAGCGCGTTCGATCGCCAGCCCCCGGAAATGCTCCGCCAGTCGCTCAACCTGGAAGCGGCCAAGCCCCTGCAAGGCGCCCCCTTGCACGAGCGCCTGCGCTGGTTCACCGGCGACTGGTTGCGCTATGACGTGGTTGGCGATGCGCTGGTGGTGACCGATTTGCGCATGGGTATCCCGGGCAACTACACCTTCCGCTTCCAGATGGCCCGCCGCGATGGGCACGGGCAGTGGATCGTCGGCACGCCGTCGGCGTGGTCGGGCACGGCGCCCAATTCGATGTTCAATGGGCATGACCTGGCGCTGATCTGGCGACGCATCTTCGATCAGCAGCCACCGCTGCCGCTGGCGGCCTGGACCGCCAAGTACCTGGGCCATGCCGCAGCGCCCGAGCCTGGCCGCTGAGCATGCGCTCGGCCGGGTTGGACCTGGTCAAGTGGCTGGCGATCTTGACCATGGTCGCCGACCACCTGCGTTACCTGTGGCCGCAGGCTGACGGCCTGTTCATCGTTGGCCGGCTGGCGTTTCCGTTGTTTGCACTGGCCTTGGCCATCAACGTTGGGCGCAGCCATCCGCTTGCCTGGCCGAGCGCCACAAGTGCCCGGTATCTGGGTTGGTTGCTGGTGTTCTCGGTAGTTTCCGAGGCGCCGTACCGGTGGCTGGACAACGGCTCGACGACGTTCAACGTGATCCCTACGCTGACCCTAGGCCTGCTGGTCGCCTGGGGCGTACATCACCGCCCATCGGCAGCGCGTTGGCTTGCGGCAGGCGCGGCACTGTTCGCCGCTGTATACAGCGATCAGCTGATGTATGGCCTGCCGGGCGTATTACTGCCGGCTGCGGTCGTCGTTGCCAGAAGCCGTAGGGGCGCAACCTGGCTGCTGCCGTGCGCCCTGGCAGTTGCTGGCAATCTGACCAACAGTTGGTTGCGCGAGCACCCGCTGTTGCCGATCTCCGTGCTGATCCTGAGCGTGGCCGCCTTGGCGATCCCAGCAGGGTGTTGGTTGCTGGGGCAGGATTACAGGCGTGTGCCGCGTGTCGGCCGCTGGGGTTATCTGTTCTATCCGCTGCACTTGCTACTGATAAAGGGGCTGCAGTGGCTCCTGTGAAGGTGTTATAGGCTCTGTACGAAATGTATCGGCACTCGCCCACCCTCGGGCTGCGAGGCAGCTGGCTGACCTGGTAAAACTGCCAGTATCGCTCGCTTGATAAATTGCCCACGATGCGAGTACAGGAGTGTTCAGATCTGAAGGCTCTTGCAGCATGCATTGTTATGTAATTGTTAGAAGTGATCGAGGGTGAAGAGATGAGTCGACAAGATGGCACCGTAAAATGGTTCAACGACGAAAAAGGGTTTGGCTTTATCACTCCGGCAGACGGAGGAGCGGACCTTTTTGTGCACTTCAAATCCATTAAGTCAGATGGGTTCAAGAGCTTGAAAGAAGGCCAAGCGGTCTCCTTCGTTGCTGCGAAGGGCGCAAAAGGCATGCAGGCCGAAGAGGTTGAAGCCAAGTAAGCAATACAACACTTCAACGGTCGCTTCCTCCCTACACGTGAGTGTAAGGAGGAAACCCTTAAGTATGGAGGCACTGCTATGTCTAAACATGTCCTTGCGCCTACACTTGAGACCCATCAACTCAATGAGCCAACCGGTTGCCAGCAAGAAACAATCCTGTTTCTTGAGGCTGACTTCAAACAACCCGACGCTATCATCCGTGACGGTCAGGTTGTGACCTACGAAGTGGAACGCCGAGCGGATGGGCGGCTGTATGCTACTAATATAGAAGTGCATGCAGAGCCCTCCTTTCATTAGCGATGCATGGGGTATTGAGACCATTGAAAAAAGGGCCTGAAGTGCCCTTTCTTCATCATTCATGCAGGTGTTCGATTGACGATACGCCCAAGCCCCTACAACCAATGCCACCCCCACCCAGTACGCAAGTAGCATTCGAGCCAACCCCTGGCTTGCCTATCCTGCCGCCAAGGCATTCCCCTCTCTACGGAACCGAACCATGAGCGAAGGCGTCCTCAGCGCACTTTCGCGCGCCAGCAGTGCCGCCCAGGCCGCGCGCGAGCTTGCCGAGCAGTTGCTGCATGCCGAGCTGGGCTTGGTGCTGTTCTTCTGTTCGGCCGAATACGATCTGCCGGCCTTGGCTACGGCATTGCAAAAGCAGTTCGCCGAGGTGCGCCTGGTCGGCTGCACCAGCGCTGGCGAGCTCACCCCAGAGGGCTACGGGCGTGGCTGCATTACCGCGCTGGGTTTTGATCGGCGCTATTTCTCCATCGCCGCCGGCCTGGTGGAAGCCATGCCCGGTTTCAGCCTGCTGGACGCCCAGGCAATGGTGGCGCGCTTGGTCGATGAGTGCCGAGGCAACAGCCTGGCGCCGATCAAGGGGCATAGTTTTGCCCTGACCCTGTTCGATGGCCTTTCCAGCCGCGAAGAGGTGGTGCTCGCCGCCCTGGCCGCAGCGTTGGGTGATATCCCGCAATTTGGCGGTTCGGCGGGCGATGACAATCATCTGAGCCGTACCCATGTGTATTTCGACGGCGCCTTTCACAGCGGCGCGGCGGTGTTGCTGCTGGTCAATACCTGGCTTGAGTTCGAGGTGTTCAGTACCGATCACATCCAACCTCGCCAGGAGAAGCTGGTGGTCACCCGTGCCGATCGCCAGTTACGCCGGGTGTACGAACTCAACGCCGAGCCCGCCGCCCAGGAGTACGCGCAGCTGATCGGTGTGGCGCAAGCGGCGCTCGATCATCGCGTGTTCGCTGCCCACCCGCTGGCGATGCGGATCAACCACAAGCACTACGTGCGCGCCATCCAGCAGGTGCATGACGACGGTAGCCTGAGTTTCTACTGTGCGGTGGAGAATGGCATCGTCCTCACCGCCATGCGCCCGGGCCCGTTGCTGGCCAACTTGCAGGCGTTGTTTGCCGGGCTGCGGCAACGTCTTGGCCCGTTGCTGCTGACCATTGGTTGCGACTGCGTGCTGCGCCGCCTGGAGCTGGAAGGCGAGGGCGGTGTGGCCGAGGTTGGGGCGTTCTTGCGGGAGCAGCAGGTGCTGGGTTTCAACACCTATGGGGAACAGTTCAATGGCATGCACATCAACCAGACCTTCACCGGCGTTGCCATCGGACGGCCCCGCGAGCCTCTTGCCAGCTGAGCA
This sequence comes from Pseudomonas sp. Je.1.5.c, assembly GCF_051129895.1. Classification (NCBI taxonomy): domain Bacteria; kingdom Pseudomonadati; phylum Pseudomonadota; class Gammaproteobacteria; order Pseudomonadales; family Pseudomonadaceae; genus Pseudomonas; species Pseudomonas sp. Je.1.5.c. The sequence goes on along the minus strand of NZ_JBCPSP010000008.1, from coordinate 168,215 downwards.
GATCGCCCAGCTACACAAGGACAACGCCAAGCTCAGGCGGATCAACGCCGCGCTGATCGAGCGCCTCGAATCCGGCGCGGCGCGGCCCGATGATGCCTTTGCCGCCTTTCAGCACTCAGTGGTGTTGGCCGAACAGGTGCGCGAGCGCACCGATGCGCTCAATCATGCGCTGCATGAACTCAAGGCCAGCCACCTGTTGCTCAGCGAGGCTCACCAGCGCGCCGAAACCGCGCATCAGCGCCTGGTGGACGCTATCGAGAGCATCTCAGATGCCTTTGTGCTGTTCGATCCAGACTTGCGCGTGGTGTTGTTCAATCGCCGCTTCAAGGCCCTATGGGCCAATAGCCGGCTACGGGTGGCCAGCGGTATGCACCTGGTGGAGGTCAAACGCCTGATGCACAGCCTGTTGCGCGAGGAGCCGCGGGCAAGCATCGACGAGCAACCGCTGTATCGGCTGCGCAATGAGCGCTGGCTGCAGGTCAGCGAGCGGCCCACCCGCGATGGCGGGCGGGTGATGCTGTTCACCGATGTCACGCGGGTCAAGCTGCGCGAGAATCACCGCCGCGAGCAGGCCCTGGCGCACAAGTCGTACCTGCTCCAGCGCGCCGTGGACAACCTGTCGCAAGGCTTGGCCATGGTCAATGCCGAAGGCGTGCTGGAGTTGTGGAACCGCAGGTTTCTGGAGGTCAGCGGCTTGGCGCCGATTGCCAGCCACCGGCACTTTTGCGATGTGATTGCCGACAGTGAACTGGCCCTGCTGACGCCGGCCAGCCGCGATGACCATGGCCAGCCGATACATGAGCTGGAGCAGCGCCTGTTCGATGGGCGCATGCTGGAAATCCGCACCCATCCGTTGCCCACTGGCGGCTTCGTCAATACCTTCACCGATATCACCGAGCGCTATGCCCATGCCGAAGCGCTGCACCAGGCCTATCAGCACCTGGAGCTGCGGGTGCATGAGCGCACAGCCGAGCTGACCTGCCTCAACCAGCAACTGCTGCGCGAAATCGACCAGCGCCGGCGCATGGAAGCCAACCTGCGTGAAGCCAAGGCCGAGGCCGAGCAGGCCAACCTGTCCAAGACCAAGTTTCTCGCGGCGGTCAGCCACGACCTGCTGCAGCCGTTGAACGCTGCGCGCCTGTTCACCAGCGCCTTGCTTGAGCAACCGGGCGTGGGGCCGTTGGTGCACAACGTCAGCAATGCGCTCGATGGCGTGGAGAACCTGTTGGGCACGTTGGTGGATATCTCCAAGCTCGATGCCGGGGTGATCCGCGCCGATGTCGCCAGCTTCGCCCTGAGCGATTTGCTCGATAACCTGGCCGCCGAATACGCCACGGTGGCGGCCAGCGAAGGCCTGCGCCTGGCCTATGTACCCAGCCGTTTGCGGGTGCGCAGCGATGTCCAGTTGCTGGCGAGGATCTTGCGCAACTTGCTCAGCAATGCCATCCGCTATACGCCCAAAGGGCGGATCTTGTTGGGCTGCCGTCGGCGTGGGCGCAAGGTATCGATCGAGGTGTGGGATACCGGAATCGGCATTGCCGCCGACAAATGCGGCGAGGTGTTCCAGGAATTCAAGCGTGGCGAGGCCCAGCGCCCCGATCAGGACCGTGGCTTGGGTTTGGGCTTGGCCATCGTCGACAAGATTGCCGGCATCCTTGGCCACCCGGTGCAGTTACGCTCGCAACCCGGCAAGGGCTCGGTGTTCTCGATCGAGGTGCCGTGCTGCCGGCGCGTGCCGCGCCAGGCGCACACGCTGGTGGGGCACATGCCCATTTTGCAGTCGTTGCAGGGGGTCCGTATCTGGGTGCTGGATAATGATGCGGCCATTTGCGAGGGGATGCGCAGCCTGTTGCAGCAGTGGGGCTGCAGGGTGACCACGGCGTTGAGCGAGGAGGACTTGGCCCGGCAGGTGAATGTCGCGCGGGCGCGGGTGGAGCTGTTGATCGCCGATTATCACCTGGATCATGAGCGTACCGGGATCGAGGCGGTAGCTGCGATCAATGCGCGGCGCGATCGGTCGATTGCGGTGCTGATGATTACCGCCAACTACAGCAATGAGCTCAAGCAGCAGGTGCGTGAGCTAGGCCATACCTTGATGCACAAGCCGGTCAGGCCGATGAAGCTTAAAACGGCTATCTGTCATCTGTTGGGTGGGCAGGTATAAAGCCGGGACCGCTGCGCGTGCCATTGCAGCGGTCCCCGAGCAGCTACCGGGCAATCCGCCCACTGACGTAATGCGCCACATCATTGAACCCCGGCGTTGAGGCATGCCCCGGCGTCACCAACGTATCGATGAAGGCTTCGTCCTCTGCCGTAACCTTGACCTGCAGCGCCCCGGCATAGGTATCCCACTGGGCCTCTGTGCGTGGGCCGACGATAGCCGAGCTGACCAGCTGGTTGTTCAGTACCCAGGCAATGGCGAACTCGACCATCCCCACGCCCTTGGCCTCGGTGTAGGCCTGGATCTTGCGGGCAATGCTCAACGATTCCTGGCGCCATTCGGTTTCCATGATGCGCTTGTCCTGGCGCCCGGCGCGGCTGCCGGCATCGGGCTGAGCACCGGGAGCGTACTTGCCACTGAGCACGCCTCGGGCCAGCGGGCTGAACGGCACCACGCCCAGGCCATGGAAAGCCGCAGCCGCCAACTGCTCAGGCTCGGCCTGGCGATTGACGATGTTGTACAGCGGCTGGCTCACCACCGGCTTGGCCACGCCCAGGCGCTCGGCCACGTTGCAGATTTGCGCGATGCGCCAACCGCGGAAGTTGGAAACGCCCCAATAGCGGATCTTGCCCTGCGCCAGCAGTTCGCCAATCGCCCGGACAGTCTCCTCAAGAGGCGTCCTGTGGTCTTCGCGGTGCAAGTAGTAGATGTCCAGATAGTCAGTGCCCATCCGCGTCAGGGTCGCTTCGATGGCATTGAACAGGTGCTTGCGCGACAGCCCGCTGCGGTTGGGCAGACCTTCTGCCGGGCCGAAGCCCGCCTTGGAGGCAACGATCCAGTCCTGGCGGTGACGTGCCACCGCCTCACCGACGATCTCCTCCGAGCGCCCACCGTTGTAGACGTCGGCGGTGTCGATGAAGTTGATGCCTTGGTCCCAGGCCTTGTCGATGATGCGCAGCGAATCTTCGGTGCTGGTCTGCTCGCCGAACATCATGCTGCCCAGGGTAAGGGCGGAAACCTGCAGGCCGCTGCGGCCGAGAGGGCGGTAGATCATGCGCTGGATCCTTTTCCGGTCATCAGGGTGATCGGATTGTTTTACACACATCCCGCAGGCTTTGAAAGGGTGCTGGGCTTGACGCTTCAACTGTGGCCAAGGGCATGACACACCTGTGTCAGGTCTGCGCCAGGTGCGTCAGCGATGGCTCAGTGTGGTCGCGGGCGATCTGCTCAAGGTTCACACACAGACCGCTCTGGCGCGGCGTTTCAGGGCAATCGCGCAACGCTGGCACAGGCGTTGCTCCTGCTGTTGTCGACAGCCCTGAGCTTTCGCCAATAACAAGAAACGGAGATCCGCCGATGACCCGATCAGGCCCGCACCGCCGGCCCCTGCCCACTGCCTTGATGACCACCGCAGGCTGCGCCTTGTTCGCCCTGGCCTGCCTGAACCCGGCCTTTGCCGCCCAGGTCGACGGCCAGCGCATCATCGATGCCGACAAGGAGCCCGGCAACTGGATGAGCCACGGCCGCACCTACGATGAGCAGCGCTACAGCCCGCTGAAGAACATCACCGATGCCAACGTCAACCAACTGGGCCTGGCCTGGAGCTACAAGCTCGACCTCGATCGTGGGGTGGAAGCCACGCCCATTGTGGTCGATGGGGTGATGTACACCACTGGCCCGTTCTCGGTGGTCTACGCCTTGGATGCACGCAACGGCAAGCTGTTGTGGAAGTACGACCCTCAATCGGACCGCCACCGCGCCGGCGAAGCCTGCTGCGATGCGGTCAACCGCGGCGTGGCGGTGTGGCAGGGCAAGGTCTATGTCGGCGTGCTGGACGGGCGCCTGGAAGCGATCGATGCCAAGACCGGCAAGCGCGTCTGGTCGGTCGACACGCGCAACGACGACAAGCGCAGCTACACCATCACCGGCGCCCCGCGGGTGGTCAACGGCAAGGTGGTGATCGGCAACGGTGGCGCCGAGTTCGGCGTGCGTGGCTATGTCACCGCCTATGACGCCGAGACCGGCAAGCAGGCCTGGCGCTTCTTCACCGTGCCGGGCGACCCCAAGTTGCCGCCGGAAGACAAGGCCATGGAGATTGCCAGCAAAACCTGGCACGGCGATGCCTTCGTCGAACAGGGCGGCGGCGGTACCGCCTGGGATTCGTTTGCCTATGACCCGGAGCTGAACCTGTTGTACATCGGCGTTGGCAATGGCTCGACCTGGGATCCGAAATGGCGCAGCCAGGCCAAGGGCGACAACCTGTTCTTGTCTTCGATCGTGGCGATCAACGCCGATACCGGCGAATACGCCTGGCACTACCAGACCACCCCCGGCGACGCCTGGGACTTCACCGCCACCCAGCACATGATCCTCGCCGAGCTGCCGATCAACGGCCAACAGCGCAAGGTACTGATGCAGGCCCCGAAAAACGGCTTCTTCTACGTGCTCGACCGGGCCACCGGTGAGCTGTTATCGGCCAAGAACATCGTGCCGGTGAACTGGGCCAAGGGCATCGACATGAAAACCGGCCGGCCAATCTTCGATGACCAGGCCGCCGCCTACTGGAAAGACGGCAAACGCAAGCTGGTGACGCCAGCGTTCTGGGGGGCGCATGACTGGCACCCGATGTCCTACAACCCCAACACTGGGCTGGTGTACATCCCGGCGCACATCATGTCGGCCTACTACGAGCACATCCCCGAGGCGCCCAAGCGCAACCCGTTCAAGAGCGTGTATCAGCTCGGCCTGCGTACCGGGATGATGCCTGAAGGCCCGGATGGCCTGCTGGACATGGCCAAGACCTGGTCGGGCAAGCTGATCGCCTGGGACCCGGTCAAGCAAGCGCCGGCCTGGGAAGTGCCCTACATCACCATCTTCAACGGCGGCACCCTGAGCACTGCCGGCAACCTGGTGTTCGAGGGCAGCGCCGATGGGCGGGTGATTGCCTATGCCGCCGACAGTGGCAAGAAACTCTGGGAATCGCCCGCTGCCAGCGGGGTGATGGCCGCACCCATCACCTATTCGGTGGACGGCGAACAGTACGTGACCTTCATGGCCGGCTGGGGCGGAGCGTTCTCGACCTTCGCCGGCGCGCTGTCGCTGCGTGCCGGGGTGCAGCCGTTCTCCCAGGTGTTGACCTACAAGATTGGTGGCAACGCGGTGCTGCGCGAACCACCACCCCCGGCCGACGCGCCTGAGCCGCCCGCGCTTAGCGCCGATGAGCAGACCGTGGCGGCCGGCGCTGCGCTGTATGACGGTAACTGCTCGCAGTGCCACGGCATTCACGCAGTGAGCGGCGGGGTATTGCCGGACTTGCGCAAGCTGACGCCGGAAAAACACCAGATGTTCCTCGGCATTCTCTATGGCGGCCGGGTGCCCGATGGCATGCCGTCGTTCGCCGATGCGCTCAAACCTGAGCAGGTGGAGCAGGTGCATCAATACCTGATCAAGCGCGCCCATGACCTCAAAGGCGAAGGCACTGCCTGGCAGCGCTTCAGCGCCAAGCCAAGCGCCGCTACGCCGCTGGCTGACAACAATCCCAAGGAGTGAGACGACCATGCACGACGCGATCTATCAGAACTACATCGACAACGCCTTTGTCGCCAGTGAGCAACTGATCGAGGTGTTCAACCCGGCCAATGGCCAGTTACTGGCCAGGGTGCCCGAATCTTCCAACGAGCAGGTCGAGCGGGCAATTGCCGCCGCTCGCCAGGCGCAAAAGGGTTGGGCGGCCAAGCCTGCAATCGAGCGCGCAGGCTACCTGCGCCAGATCGCCAGCAAGGTGCGCGCCAATGCCGAGCGCTTGGCCCGCACAATCACCCAGGAGCAGGGCAAGGTTGCCGGCTTGGCCATGGTAGAGGTGAACTTCACCGCCGATTACCTGGATTACATGGCCGAATGGGCGCGCCGCCTGGAAGGTGAGGTACTGACCAGCGACCGCGTCAACGAACACATCTTCCTGCTGCGCAAGCCCTTGGGCGTGGTGGCCGGGATCCTGCCCTGGAATTTTCCCTTCTTCCTTATCGCGCGCAAGATGGCGCCGGCCTTGCTGACCGGCAACACCATCGTCATCAAGCCGAGCGAGGAGACGCCGATCAACTGCTATGAATTCGCCAAGCTGGTCGCTGAAACTGACTTGCCGGCTGGGGTGTTCAACGTGGTCGGCGGCAGCGGTGCCAGTGTCGGCCAGGGTTTGAGCAGCCATGCCGGTATCGACCTGGTCAGCTTCACCGGTAGCGTGGCTACGGGTGCGCGGATCATGGCGGCGGCAGCGCCGAACATCACCAAGCTCAACCTTGAGCTCGGCGGCAAGGCACCGGCCATCGTCCTGGCTGACGCCGACCTTGACCTGGCAGTGCGCGCCATCGTTGCCTCACGGGTGATCAATACCGGCCAGGTATGCAACTGCGCCGAGCGCGTGTATGTGCAGCGCGGGGTGGCCGATGCGTTCATCGACAAAGTCGCCCATGCCATGGCTGCCACCCGCTATGGCGACCCATCCAAGGACAGTGATCTGGACATGGGCCCACTGGTCAACCAGGCCGGCCTGGACAAGGTCGCGCAGATGGTGCGTACCGCCGTTGGCCAGGGCGCTCAATTGGTAACGGGCGGGCAGGTGGCGGACCTGGGGGCGGGTTTCCACTATCAGCCGACGGTGCTGGCCGGGTGCGCGACGGACATGGAGATCATGCGCAAAGAGATTTTTGGCCCGGTGTTGCCGATCCAGGTAATCGACGACCTTGACCAGGCCATCGCACTGGCCAACGACAGCGAGTACGGACTGACCTCGTCGATCTATACCCGCGACCTCAATGCAGCGCTCAAGGCCAGCCGCGAGCTTGATTTTGGCGAGACCTATATCAATCGGGAGAACTTCGAGGCCATGCAGGGCTTCCACGCCGGTACGCGCAAATCGGGGATCGGTGGGGCGGATGGCAAGCATGGCTTGTATGAATACACCCGTACCCAAGTGGTCTATATCCAAGGCTGATCCTACTGGCCTCTTCGCGGGCAAGCCCGCTCCCACAGGCACAGCGCCAGCCGTAAGGTTTGTACTGACCCTGTGGGAGCGGGCTTGCCCGCGAAGAGGCCGGCCCGGTCAATCGACCAGATTCGGCGGTACGATCCCGTAGCGTTTCACTGGCGATAAAGCGTCGAGCACCATTGGTAATATTCGCGCTGCCCCTGTGGGAGCGGGCTTGCCCGCGAAGAGGCCGGCCCGGTCAATCGACCAGGTTCGGCGGTACGATCCCGTAGCGTTTCATCTTGCGATAAAGGGTCGAGCGGGAAATACCCGCCGCCTCGGCCGCCGAACTGATATTCCACCGCTCGTTACGCAGAACACCCAGCAGATGCCTGGCTTCGGCATCCCCGACCTGGTCGCCGAGGCGCAGCCCCAGGGCAGGCGTTACCCGCGCAGCTGGCGGGGTGAACAGCTCTTCTGGCAAGCAATCGCACTCGATTAGCCCATCCTCGGCCAAAGCCAGCGCATAGCGCAGGGTATTGAGCAACTGGCGTACGTTACCCGGCCAAGCATATCCCTCAAGACACTGCCGAGCTTCGTCACTGAGACGAACCCTGGCGCCTCCCGGCAAGCGCGCCAACACCCGTTCGATCAACTGCCCACGATCGCTGCGCTCGCGCAGCGCCGGCAAGCACACGCGCATCCCGCACAAGCGATAGTACAGATCCTCGCGAAAACGCTTCTCGCCAATCATTGCGCTGAGGTCCTGGTGCGTTGCAGACACCACCTGGATATCCAAGGCAACAGCCGTCTCGGCGCCCAACGGCTGCAATTCGCGCTCGGCCAGCACCCGCAGCAGGCGGGTCTGCAAGTGGGCGGGCATGTCGCCAATCTCATCGAGGAACAACGTGCCGCCATTGGCCAGTTCCAGTTTGCCCTTCATGCCTTTGCGATTGGCGCCGGTGAAGCTGCCGCTGCGATAGCCAAACAGCTCGCTCTCGATCAACGATTCGGGGATCGCCGCGCAGTTGAGGGCGACGAAAGGCCCGGCGTGACGCTGACTGGCCTGGTGGATAGCGCGGGCGAAGGCTTCTTTGCCGGTACCCGTTTCGCCGGTGATGAGGATGCAGATGTCTTTGTCCAGCACCTTGCGCAGGCGGCACACGCCTTGTTGCAGCTGGGCATCGCCACCGGCCAGTTGCTCAAGGTCCGGATGGCTTGGCACTGCAGCGGGCCGACTGGGTTTTGCCTGCTGGCCGTAGCCTGCCGGCACCCGCAGGCCCACTTCGATGATGTGCTCACTGTTCGGCGCGCGCAGCTGGGTGCCGCGTGCGCCACCGCGAGTGAGATCCAGCAGCTCATCGATGGTGGCCGGCAACAGCTGCTCGATGCGCTGGCCGAGCAACTGGCCGGGCTGGGCGAGAAACGCTGCGCGATTGGCGCCGATCACCCGGCCGCCTTCGTCCAGCGCGAGCAACTGCTCGTTGGCAAGGTCAGTAATGTCGTCATGCGCTTTGAGCGCCAGGGTCAGGCGGTCGCGGTAGCACTGGCGAAAATGGGTGTTTTCGATCAGCCGCGCATACAGCATCACCAGGTGCAGGGTCAGGTGCTGGGCTTGCTTGGGGCCTTCGTTGTGCAGGCAAGTGGCGTTCAGGCAGCCGAGCAACTGGTTCTGCGCATCGAAAATCGGTGAGACCGAGCAACTGAGCCGGGCATTGGCCGCCAGAAAGTGCTCTTGGCGGTGGATGGTCAGTGCCTGCTCCGAGGCCAACGCAGTGCCAATGCCGTTGGTGCCAGCGATCGACTCGTCCCAGCGTGCCCCGACGATCAACCCGGCGCGGGTATAGCGTTGCGGGTCCTGGGGCAGGCGGGCGTCGAGGGTGATGCCATCGGCATCGCTGAGCAGTACCGCGAAACCGGCGTCGACCACGCGCCGGGCCAGGCCGTTGACACCTTGGCCGGCGATGCTCAGGTAAGCCTGGTGCTGGGCTTGGTGCTGGCGGATCTCGGCGGCGCTGAGGATATTGTCGACATGGCGCAGGCTAGGGTCGAGGCGGTGCTGGTTGATACTGCGGTACCAGGACTCGGCAATCAGCGCCTCGGGCGCCAGGCCGCGTTCGGCGAAATGGCAGTCGATAAAGGCGGCCAGTTCACTGGCGCGGGTGTCAGCGGTGTGCGCGGGCATGGGCGCTCCCCTGTTATGTCGTTGTCTGGGGGCCGGTTCGAGTGCCGGTCAGAGGGAAACCATAGCGGGTTGCACAAGGGAATGCATGCTCTGATTTGCGGGCCAGTTGTCATGCAAGGGGCTGCATGAGATGTCCATGCGTCAAGGCCAGTCGAGGCGAAACGGGGCGAGGAACGCCCCGAGCCCCGTTTCAACGCAGCATGAGCGGCTGCGGTTACTTCAGCCTGCCTCCACCGTTGCAGACGTGCTACTGCAGGCCCCTCGAGAACTTAGCGACCCACGGGGCAAGCGCCCGATTGTCGACAGGACGCTCGGTGAAATCGCCTTTTCTCACTCGCTCTGCCAGATCACCGAATAGAAGTGGAAGCCAGGCGACGAGCCTCTCATCAGCGCCGACGACTTCAAAGTCCCAGGTTTTTTGAGCGTGCTGCATCATCGCAATGCCTCGGGCGGCGATTTGCAGTACGGTCCACTGCTCGCAGTGTTGGGCAACCTGGATCTCTGAATAGCATCCGCTTTTATAGTGGTCACGCTTACCTTGAGCGTTTTTCGTAGAGGGGTAGGCGGCATTGGACACTGATGCGTTTCTCGGACGAGACAGCAGCACCAGGTTGCCCAAGGAATGAGTAATGGCATTGCGCGTGGCTTGGGCGGTGCGGCCGTCCAGTGCGATAGCACTGTGCCATAGCTTAACGGGCGTTTGCGGATAGATATGCTCTACCGATTCGTCCCAGGCGAATTTCTCCCAAGGCATGCGCTTTTGCGGGCGCCCTCGGTCGCCGCAGAGGAAATCCTCCCAGGCGTAGAGGATAAATTTGCCCAGCGGCCAGCTATAGAAGCCTTTCTTCTTGCGCAGCCGGTCGGCAATCGTGGTCTGGACCCTGGTCGGATCGAAGTGTCCCGGCCATGCAAAGCGCGGATCGAAGTAGAACTGGTCCTCATCGTCGTCTTCCGCATAGAGACCGATGTTGCGGTTGTAGATGATGGATTTGAGGTAGTCATGGGCAAATGTGACGGCCACCGTACCCGCTGCGCCTGCAAGTAAATCTGGACGATCCGGATACATTGGTTGTCCTGGGTTGGCTAATGCATACGCACAACGATTCAGGTCACTTTGGCCAATGCTTGAGCTGCGGTTGTTAGCCATGACCACAAGGATGCTGAACCGCTCGACCTGCTTGACCAAGTCTACAAACGGGCGCCACCAGGTGGCGTCGATATTAGGGTTTTGCAGCAGGCCATCATGCGCCAGCGCGAGTCCAACCAGTGCCCACAACAATAGCGGTTTAGCCGAAGCATTGGCCGTCTTCTGCAGCGCTAGAAGCGGCTGGACAACACTCGGCGCGAGCCGCTCAGGTTCATGCAGGAGCAACCAGCAGGCGGCGGCCACCTCCAGGTTACGTACGTAGGCAATGATGTCCTTTGGCGTGCACTCACCATGAATCGAGAATTCACTCTCGAACAATTGCGCGGTCAGCCATTCGGCACGCCGCTCGTGACGGAACCAACCCATCGCGTGAGCCCGCAGGAACTCATCGTCGTCGAGCAAGTGGGTGCCAGCCCCCAGTGAGTAGTACACCTGCTTCCAGCAGCGATGGACCTCTGCGATAGCGGCATCTCCAGCCTTTTTAGCCGGCGCATTGGAAGCGAGATAAATCAGGCGGTTTTTCAGCTTCTCAAGGGTGGAGAGCGGCTTGCCTCGATTATTGATCGTCTCGAAAGCCACATGCACATCGAAATCAGGTTGAATCTGCAAAACGAACAACTTGAACCGCTCCAGCAGCACCATCGCCAGGTCCAGGCGCTCATCGACACTCAGTTCTTCTGCCTGCTCAACAAAAAAACCGTGGGCCGCAGCGATGTTGCGTGCGTAATAAGACGTATGTTGTTTCAGGCTGGTGCTCAGGTGTGTTTGCCTGAGAGCGTAGAAGTTGAAGTAGGTTTGCAAGGGTTCGTTGTGGCGAAATGTGATGCACGGTCCATCGGTATCGAGCGCGTCGAGCATCAGCGCGATTGAGGTCATGCGCTGTTGGCCATCAACTAGATCGACCTTGCCATTACTGCCCGACTGTGGGGAAATGATGATCGTCCCACAGTAGTGCTGCGCCGCCCGGTCCATTCGAGAAAGATTGACCGCATCATCCCATAGCGCTTGCCACTGCTCCTGCCCCCAGGCATATCCACGCTGGAATTCTGGAACCTCGAATGTATAGAGGTTACAAGCCTGTTGGACGGTGAGCAGGTTGGCACTGCTGAAACCCATCTGATTACTCCCTGTAGATATCAGCGTAAGGGGCGAAGATTCTGCCTTGATTCAAGGCGTTTTGCCATTACGGCTGGATCAAACCGTTGGCCAGCTATCGATCAACGCCCGCGCATCTTTGCTTGATAGAGGCCGCTTCATGCGCTGCGACAAGACCGCCATCGCCCGCCCGTAACCCTTGGCGATCACGGCCTCGACCTGGTCATCGATACACTGCAAGGCAATGAAATCGCCTTGCTCCGGCTCGCCGACATACTCGATCCGATTCCAGTTGCGGCCATGCCCGAGCACTTCATAGGTTCGCCCATGCTGATAGGTCCAGAAGAACGGCACGTCGTCATAGCGGCTACGCTCGCCAAGCATATTGGCCGCAGCGATCACTCCGTGCTGCTGGGCCAGGCGCCAGTGTTCGATGCGCACTGGCTGGCCGGCGAGGGGGAAGGTGGCGATGTCGCCGGCGGCCCACAGGCCCTCTGCAGCCACCATGCGCGCGTCTACCCGCAAAGAATGGTCGTCAGCCAACTGCACACCTTGGATGAACGTGGTGGCCGGTTTCACCCCGGTGCCCAGCAGGACTAATGCGGTCGGCAAGCGTTCGCCATTGGCCAGCAGCACGGCTTCGACCTTGTCGCTGCCCTCGATGCGTTCAACCTCGGTCGGGCCATGGAAGATCACGCCCTTGCGTTGGTGCAGCTCGCGGATGCTGCGCCCAATCCGCTCGCCCAGTTGCTTGGCCAATGGCACGTGGTGGCGGCTCACCACATGCACTTGCATCCCATACTTGCGCAGGGCCGAGGCCGCTTCCAGGCCAATGAAACCGTCACCGACGATCACCACTGGTTGGCCTGGCTCGGCGCTGTCGAGCAGGTGCGCGGCATCGTCGCGCGAGCGCAACACGCACACACCGCTCAATTGCACCCCAGCGATATCGGGCCGCAGCGGTTTGCCGCCGGTGGCCAGCAGCGCGTGGTCATAGTTGATGCGCTGGCCGTCGGCGAGGAGCACCTGGCGTTTGCCGGTATCGAGCAGACGCACCTTGCCGTGCACACGTTGCAGATGGCCTTGGCGCAGGTCATCCGCCTCCAGCAAGGCTGGAATTTCATCAGGCGACATTTCGCCGGCAATGACGAATTTGCTCAGCGAGGTTCGATCGTAGGCGGGGTGGCGCTCTTGATCGATCCACACCAGGCGGCCGCCAAAACCGTGGCCGAGCAGGGTGGCAACGGCCGCGCAGCCGGCAGCGCCTGCACCGATGACCACAAAGCAACGCGCATCACTGTGCCGTGGGGGTTGGGTGTCAGGTAGCGGCTGGTCGTCGACCCAGACCTCACCGGCTTTGACCTGGGTGGGGTAACGGCGCAGGTCGCACAGGGCGGGGGGCTCGCAGACGGCCCCTTCATCCACCGCGAAGGCGGCCTTGTGCCAGGGGCAGATCAGCAGCTCGCCGTACACCGTGCCTTCTTCCAGCGGTGCGCCAGCATGGGGGCAGTTGGCCTGGTAGGCGTGTACCTGGTCACCCTGGCGGAGCAGGATCACCTCTTCACTGCCGACCTGTACGCGCAGGGGGCGCTGTTGTTCGAGCTGTTCTAGGCGGGCCACGGCGTGCTGGGTCATGAGCGTTCTCCAAGGACCTTGTGGGTCATTGGACGCCTTTGCCGGGAGGAGGGTGCAGCGAACTGACGATTGGACGGGGGCAGGGGCTAAACCGGCAAGTGTGCGGGCAAGTCGTTAGCGACTTGCCCGCAAACCGCTTCAGTTGGCGCGAGCGGCCTTCAGCGCACCGCTACGGGTAACGCGCAAGGCCACCAGGCTGCCGACCACGATCAAGCCGGCCAGCGAGTACAGCGCGGCATCGGTGGAACCGGTCTGGTCCTTGATGAAGCCCACCAGGTACGGGCTGAGAAAACCGGCCATCTGCCCCACCGAGTTGATGATCGCCAGCCCCGCGACGGCTGCACCGGCGCTAAGCAGCGCGGTAGGCATCGGCCAGAACATCGGCAGGCCAGTCAACGCGCCCATGGTGGCAATCGACAGGCCAAGGATGGCGATGGTCGGGCTGGCGGCGAAGTTCACCGCGATCAGCAGGCCGATAGCGCCCATCAGCATCGGCACCACCAAGTGCCAGCGACGCTCGTTGCGCAGGTCAGCCGAGCGGCCCACGATGATCATGAACACGCCCGCCAGCAGGTACGGGATGGCACTCAGCCAGCCGATCAGCAGCGGGTTGTCGAAGCCCATGTTCTTGATGATCGATGGCAGCCAGAAGTTGATCGCGTAGACCCCGCTCTGGATGCAGAAATAGACGAAACCGAATGTCCAGATCAGCGGATTGGTCAACACTGACAGCACGCTGTCGCCACTGGTGGCCGGCTTGCTGGCAGCATCGGCCTTGAGGTCGGCTTCGATCAGTTGACGTTCGGCCGGGCTCAGCCAGGCGGCTTTGTGGTAGCCATCGCTGAGTAGCTTGATCGCCAGGATCCCCAGCACCACAGTCGGCAGCCCCTGGATCAGGAACATCCATTGCCAGCCTGCCAAGCCATGTTGGCCGGCAGCGAAGTGTTCCAGGATCCAGCCGGAGAACGGCCCGCCAAGTAGGCCGGAAACCGGAATCGCCGACATGAACAGGGCCATGATCCGCCCACGCCGATCGGCCGGGAACCAGCGCGAGAGGTACAGCACCACGCCTGGGAAGAAGCCAGCTTCCGCGGCGCCGGTGAGCAGGCGCAGGGCGTAGAACTCGGTGGGGGTGGTGACGAACAGCAGGCAGGTCGAGAGGCTGCCCCAGGCGATCATCATCACCGCGATCCAGCGCCGCGGGCCGAAGCGGTTGAGCGCCAGGTTGCTGGGCAGGCCGCACAGCACGTAGCCGATGAAGAAGATCCCGGCGCCGAGGCCGTAGACGGTTTCGCTGAATTTCAGTGCGTCGAGCATCTGCAGCTTGGCAAAGCCGACGTTGACGCGGTCCAGGTAGTTGAACAGGTAGCAGATGAAAATGAACGGAATCAACCGCAAGGTGATGCGCCGGTAGAGCGCGTTGCGGCTGATGTCTTGGCCTTGGTCAGGGGCAGGGCTGTGTGCCATGATCGGGTTCTCTGTTGTTATGGTTGTCGCCGCGTCGCCTGTGCCGGCGCTCGCCCTGACGAGTCTCGGGGACCGCGGCGCGGCTGTCTTTGTGCTTTTGCACAGCTCGGTGCGCTGGCTGCTGTGCTGCGGCCCAAATCCTATCACTGCAAGGATCGTTGAATGTTCGAACTGGACCATGACCTGGCGCAGGACATCGTCGATCGGGCGATGGCCATCTTGCCGTGCAACGTCAACGTCATGGACAGCCAGGGCCTGATCCTGGGCAGTGGCGAGCCGGAGCGGATCAATACCCGTCACGAGGGCGCCCAGCTGGTACTGGCCAACGGGCGTATCGTCGAGCTGGACGGTGAAGCCGCCAAGTGCCTCAAGGGCGTGCAACCTGGGGTGAACCTGCCATTGATGCTCGATGGCCGCTTGATCGGCGTGCTCGGCCTGACTGGCGATCCGCAGCAACTGCGCACCTTCGGCGAATTGGTGCGCATGACCGCCGAGATGCTGCTTGCCCAGCGCCACCTGCAAGTCGAGCAGCAATGGCGGCGCCAGCGCTGTGATGATCTGCTGGCCTTGCTGCTGGGCAGTAGCGGCGACTCCACGCGGTTGCTGGACGAGGCCCAGCAGTTAGGCCTGAAACCACAACTGGCGCGGGTGCCGTGCCTGTTCGAGTTGCATTCTGGGCCACCGGCCGAGGCACTGTCGGCCTGGCTGATGAGCCGTTACCCAGACAGCTGGTGCGTCAGCCCCGCACGCGAGTCGTTGCTGTGGTGTCGGCCGGCCGGGCTGGTATTGGACGAGCAGCGTTTGCTCGAGCGTTTGCAACGCCACGGCTGGCAGGTGCAGCGCCTGGCCCTGGGGCAACCGGCGCAGAGCCTGGAGCAGTTGCGCAAAGGCTATCGGCGAGTACGTGACCTGTTGGCCTATGGCCGCGAGGTTTTGCCTGGCGAGCGGCTGCTGAGCCTGGCGCGTTATCGCTTGCCGACCCTGCTCTGGCGCCACCGCAACGATGATGCCTTGGATGAGCTGCTTGAGCCGTTGCAGCGGATTCGCGCCAAGGATGCCAGTGGCCAGTTACTGGCGACCCTGCGCGCCTGGTGCGCGCATGATGGGCAGAGCCAGGCCTGTGCCGAGGCGCTGGGGATTCATCGCAATAGCCTGCGCTACCGCCTGGAGCGCATCGCCGAGCTGAGCGAGGTCGACCCGCAGCGTCTGGAAGGGATGCTGAGCTTGTACTTGGGACTGCAATTGTTACCTGCGCAGTAATAGCTCGGCTGATTATCGTGGGAGCGGGCTTGCCCCGCGATGAGGCCAGCCCAAGCAACCCAAACACCCGTGCAAAGGCATATGCCCAAACAACCCAGCCAGGCTTTTGTGCATCCGACCGAGGCCCCTGCGCGGCGCAACTGTCAGCATGCGGGCTATCTGGATCAGGAGAATCCCCATGAAAGTCGTTATCGCCCCCGATTCGTTCAAGGACAGCCTCGATGCTGCCGGTGTCGCCCGGGCCATTGCCAGCGGCCTGGCCGAGGTCTGGCCGCACGCCGACTACGTTGAATGCCCCATGGCCGACGGCGGCGAGGGCACCATGGAGGCGATCCTGGCCGCAAGCCAGGGCGAACTGCGTCGGCAACAGGTCCGTGGCCCACTGGGCGAGAGCGTCGAAGCCGGCTGGGGTTGGCTTGCGCAAAGCCGCACCGCGATCATCGAAATGGCCCAGGCCAGCGGCCTGCAACTGGTCCCGACCGGTCAGCGCGATGCTTGTAGCAGCAGCACCTGGGGCACTGGCGAGCTGATTGCGGCGGCCCTGGCGGCCGGTGCGCGGCGGATCGTCCTGGCCATCGGCGGCAGTGCCACCAATGACGGCGGCAGCGGCATGCTGCGTGCGCTTGGCCTGCGCCTATTGGATGGCAACGGCCAACCTCTCGCCGAGGGCGGCCTGGCCCTGGCGCAGTTGGCGCGGATCGACGCCAGCGGCCTCGACCCGCGTCTGGCCGAAGTACAGGTCGAGGTCGCGGCAGACGTCGACAATCCGCTGTGCGGGCCTAACGGCGCCTCGGCCATCTTTGGCCCGCAGAAGGGCGCAAGCCCTGCGCAGGTGCAGGCGCTGGACCAGGCCTTGGGCCATTTTGCCGATCACTGTGCGCCACTTTTGGGTGAAGATGTACGTGACTTTCCAGGGTGTGGCGCAGCCGGCGGCATGGGCTTTGCGGCCAAGGCGTTCATGGGCGCGCGTTTCCGCCCTGGGGTCGAAGTGGTGGCCGAGCTGGCCGGCCTGGATGCGCTGGTCCAGGGGGCTGATCTGCTGATTACCGGTGAAGGCCGGTTCGATGCGCAGACCCTGCGCGGCAAAACCCCAATGGGCGTAGCCCGGGTCGCCAAGCGCCACGGCGTGCCGGTGGTAGTGCTCGCCGGCACCTTGGGCGAGGGCTATCAGCAGCTGTATGCCCACGGTATCGATGCAGCCTTTGCCTTGGCCAGTGGCCCGATGACCCTGGAGCAAGCCTGTGCCAATGCACCTGAGCTGCTGCGGGCACGCGCCAGTGACATCGCCAGGCTGTGGCGCTGCGCCCGCCAAGGCTGAAGATCAGCGCTGGCGTTGCGGTTCGGCGTGCGCAGCAGGTGCCGGATCAGGCGCTGCCTGCGCGCTCAGTGCCAGCAGCGCGATCAGCGCCGCGCCAACCCCGGCCAGGGGCAAGTAGGCCAAGCCCAGGTGAGTGATCAACCCGCCACCAATGCCGCCACCCACTGCTGTGCCGAGGTTGAACGCGGCGATGCTCAGGCCGGAGGCCACGCCGGTGGCATGGGGTGCGAGGGTTTTAGCCAGGTTGAGCAGACGCAAGGTCGACAGGGTGACAATGGCAAAGAACAGCGCGCCGAGCACGCCGACCAATACCAGCACCGCCCACGCGCAATGCTTGGCGACGTACAGCAGCGCCAAGCTCGCGGCGAGCAAGCTCAGGGCAGCCATCAGGCAGCGCGTGCTGTCGTAGCGATCGGCGACATAGCCGCCCAGCAGGTTGCCAAGGATCGTGCAGCCACCGAACATCAGCATCGCCAGCCCTAGCAGCTGCACGCCTCCCTCGGTCACCTCCAGCACAAACGGTGACACATAAGTGAAGAATGAGAACACCGCCACGCTGACCAACATGGCAATCCCCGCAGCCGACAGCAGCGCGGTGTGCATGATTGCCGCCAGACTGGCAATCGGCCCACCCTGCGGGGCAGTCTGGGGCGCGCCCTCGCTGGGCATCAGCCGCAGCAGCCCAATCACGCTGAACAAGCCCAGCACACCCAGCACGACAAAAATCACCCGCCATGACCAGAAGCTGCCCAGCACGGTGCCAAGCGGCACACCCAGCGCCAACGACAAGGTCAGGCCGATCCACACCACCGACAGCGCGCGGCCGGCGCGCGCCGGCTCGACCAGTTTGACTGCAACGTTGGAGGCAACGGCCATGAACACCCCATGGGCTAGGCCAATCAGGAAGCGCAGCAGGTACAGCGCCAGTAGTTGATCGACTTTAGCCAGCAGCAAACTGCCCAGGCCGAGCACCGCCAGGGTCATCAGCAATACCGCGCGATCGCGCCAGGTCACCAGCAGCGCAGTGAGAATCGGTGCGCCAATGGCAGCGCCCAAGGCATACGCGGCAATCGCCGAACCTACTGCGGTGATTGGGCTGCCAAGGTCGTCAGCCATGACCGAGACCAGACCGGCGACGACGAATTCAGACAGGCCAAATGCGAAAGTGCACAGCGAAAAAACGTAAATGACGATAGGCATTGGTGTATCAGACTCATCCTTGAGTGAAGGAGAAGGTTAACGGATGTCGGCGTTGCAGGCGAGGCGATCAAGGCTGACCCGCCGCGCCAGCTCCAGGGCTTGCTCACCGTTCAGGCGTGGGTCGACCTTGCTCAGGTAGCACTGGCCGAGGTCGCTCGCTTGCAGATCGGCGGGGCCGCCGAGGCATTCGGTGACCGCCTCGCCGGTCATTTCCAGGTGCAGGCCGCCGAGGATCGAACCGTGCCGGGCATGCACCCGGAAGGCCATGGCGATTTCCGCGAGGATGTCGTCGAAGGCGCGGGTCTTGGTGGCGCAGGGCAGGGTGCGGGTGTTGCCGTGCATGGGGTCGCACAGCCACAACACCTTGGCATCGGCGCGCTTTAGCGCATCGATCAGCGCACCTAGACGCTCGCCCAGTAACAGCGCGCCCATGCGGTGGATCAGGGTCAATCGGCCTGGCTGATTGCCCGGGTTGAGGCGCTCGACCAACTGCAGCAGGTCACTGGCCGTGGTGTCGGCACCGACCTTGACCGCCAGCGGGTTGTCCACCCCACGCAGGTACTCCACATGGGCGCCGTCGGGCTGGGCGGTGCGCAGGCCGATCCAAGGCAGGTGGGTGGACTGGTTGAGCCAGCGTCCATCGGCCTGTTGGCGGGTCAGGCTTTGCTCATATTCGAGCAGCAGGGCCTCATGGGAGATGAACAGGCTTCGCTCGGCCAGGTTGTCGCTGTGCATGATGGCCTGGATCGCCCGGGCATGCTCCAGGGTACTGGCGGAGTGGGCGTAGGCCTGTAGCAAGCGGGCAGGATCAGCCCGGCGTGCCTGCGGGCAGAACTCGGCTTGGTTGACGATATCGCCGCGATAGACCGGCAAGCTCAGGCCAGCATGGGTCTCGATATCACTGGAGCGCGGTTTGGCATATTGCCCAGCCAAGCGGCCGATCTTGATCACCGGCCGTTGCAGGCCGGGCATCAGCGCCTGGCTCATGTGTTCCATCAGCACCAGCAGGCGCTTGAGCGCAGCGGGGTCGGTGTCGGCAAAGGCCTCGGCGCAGTCGCCGCCTTGCAGGACGAAGGCACGGCCCTGTTGCGCCTGAGCCAAGCGGGTTTTGAGCAAATCGATTGATTGCGCACTGACCAGCGGGGCGGCTTGGCGCAGGTGGGTAGCGGCCTGGCGCAAGCCCTGGGCATCGGCATAGTGGGGTTGCTGGGCGGCGATACGTTCGCGCCATGAATCGGGTGTCCAGGCCGTCTGGCCGTCCAGCACCTGGGCGCATGTGCTCAACATGATCTGTGTCTCCCTGAATGATCGTCGCTCAATCTGCAAGTGCTGCAGGTGGCGGCGATAGTGCGCAGTGACGACACAGCTTGGGAAATACAATAAACGTCTTTATCTGATACTCGGCCAACACCCCCGTGGCGTCGGCGGATGGTTATTTTCTGGCCTCGCTTCCTACGCTAAATCATTGTATTTCAAGGGCAACTAATACTTCGCGACTCTCACCGCAGGGTCGAAAATAGTATTTTACTCAGCGCAGGCACTCGCCAATTCTCGTCGCGACTTATTCGAGAGGGGCGGGTCGATGTTAGTTCACACGGATCATGATTACGCTGTCGTTAAGGACGCCGAACGCGAACTTCGACAGCAACTCGGGCGCATGCCCGAACAGGCTTTTTATACCGGCAAGTTGCACGCGGCCTGGGAGCGTGCTCGGGCCAGCACCTTCTACAGGGATTTGCCAGCCTTCAGCCTGGCAGCCTTTGACCAGCTGCAACCGACCGCCAAGGCCTGCCTCAAGGCACGGCCGCTGGACTTTTGCACCGTAGTACTTGGCGATGCTGCCAAGTATTACGCCACCACCGGCACCACAGGTGAGCCGACACCCACCCCGCGCCTGAAACAGGACATCATCTGGAACGCCATCAGCGTTGCCAGTCACTGGCGCTCGCTGTTACCGGCCGGGGCGCGGGTGGCCAACCTGATGCCCTCGGACATCGTCCCGGTCGGTGACTTGATCGCCAATGTCTGCGAATACCTGGATGTCTGCCATGTGCGGCTGTACCCGTTCACCACCGGCATCACCGACTGGGAACGGGTGTGCAAGACCTTCGCCACCTACCAACCCACGGTATTGTTCATCGCCCCAGGCGTACTGGTGCAACTGACCCGTTACCTGAAGCAGCGCGACATGCTTGCCGACTTCGCCCAGTCGGTGCGTTCTATCATGCTGTTGGGCGAGGTCAACACCCAGCCGTTTCGCCAGCGCCTGGCGCGTTGGTGGCAGTGCGAGGTGTTCGACGCAAGCTACGGCAGCACCGAGACCGGCACCTTGGCGGCGGTGGGCGACGATCAGGTGA
Organism: Pseudomonas sp. Je.1.5.c; assembly: GCF_051129895.1. NCBI lineage: Bacteria > Pseudomonadati > Pseudomonadota > Gammaproteobacteria > Pseudomonadales > Pseudomonadaceae > Pseudomonas > Pseudomonas sp. Je.1.5.c. The sequence continues at coordinate 147,427 of NZ_JBCPSP010000008.1, read as the reverse complement.
TGCGCCTGGCCACTGCGACCAACTACTTCGAACTGCTGCTGGCCGATGGCCGCGTGGTCGCGCCAGCCCAGGGCCTGACTGGGCGTTTGTTGGTCACGCCGCTGAATCTCTACGCCCGGCCGCTCCTGCGCCTGGACACCGGCGACAGTGTCACCATCACCGGTGGCTGTGAGCCAGGGCAGATCAGCCCGACCGTGCTGATCAATGGCCGCGATAATGACAGTGTCACGGTCAGCGGTGTCGGCCTGGAAATCCGGGCCGTGGAAGAGGTGGTGTACGGCAGCTGCGACGCGACCGGCTACATGATCGAAGTCGACCGTGGCAGCGACACCGCGGCACTGATCCTGGAGCGTGATGTGCTTTGGGACAATGACCAGGAGGGCGCCCTGCAGCAGCACCTGCAAGCCCAGTCCGAGGCGCGCATGCGCCTGCGCTGGAGCCGCATCCTGTTCGTCAACAATCTCTCGGCCCTGAGCAAGAGCGGCGCTTCGCAGAAAAGCTGGAAAAAAACCAACCTGCGTTTTGTCGGTGGCCAGCAATGAACGAGCGTTTGCTGCAACAGCCGCGCTTCCCGCAAGGGCGAGGCCTGGCTAACCATCAACCGGATTTGTGGTGCACCTACGCGGCAATCCGCAGCCTGGCCTGGATCGAGCGGCTGCCCAGCGCGAACGTGGCGCAGCTGCAGGCCTATATCCAGTCTCGGCGCAACCGTGATGGCGGCTATGCCTGGAGCAAAGGCATGCCCTCCGATGCCTGGGCGACATTTTATTGCACCGAAACGCTCAAGGATCTCGCCGCGCCGGTCGATCAGCGCGAGGCTACCGCGCAGTGGATCGATACCTTGTTCGATGGCGACGCCTATGCCATGTGCCCAGGGCAAACCGCAGATGCCTGGGCAACTCACTATGCACTGCGCACCTTGTTGGACGTGTGTAATGGCCAGGTACGCGACGCCGACGCCCTGTACCGCTGGCTCGACGGCTTGCAGTGCGCCAACGGCGGCCTGAGCTGGTCAGCTGATTTCGCCAAGCGTGATGTGGCCGATACCCGCGCCTGCTTCTACGGCGTGATGGCCGCCCGCGCCCTTGCACGAGCGGGCCTGCGCGCACCGGCCTGGGACCGGCCGCGGCTGATCGGCTGGCTGCAGGCGCAGCAAGTTGAGGCAGGCGGCTTTCGCTTCAGCGAGACGGCGCAATCGCCGTGCTTGTGGGCGACCTATCGCGCCACCGCAAGCCTGGCCGAACTCAACGCGCAGCCGCTGGATCAACAGCGCTGCGTGGCCTGGATCGAGGCCCTGCGTGGGCCAGGTGGCGGATTCGTGCGTTGGGATGGTTACGACGGCGAGGATGTCTGGGCGGTGTTCTGCGCCGTGGGCTCGCTCAAGGCGATGGGCCAACCGGTTGAGCATATGGCCGATGCGCTGGCGTCGTTCATCGCTACCCTGGCCATGCCCCAGGGTGGCTACAGCTACCGTGAAGTGAGCAGCGCCGCCGATGTCTTGAGCACCGCAGCGGGCCTGCTCGGCAATGGCTTTGGCGATGATGATCGTGATGCTGCATTGCGCTGGATCGAAGGCTGCCAGATGCCCAATGAAGCCGGGATCATGTACATGCCCGGGCGTGGCGCCGAGCTGCGCTGCACTGCTTGGGGCCTGGCCGCTGGGGCGTTTGCCGAGCAGCCAAGGGCGCGCCAGGCCATCGGCCAGTGGCTGGCCTCGTTACAGAACCCCGATGGTGGTTTCGGTTTCTGGGAAGGGCGCGGCTCGGATCTGGTCTCCAGCGCCTCGGCGGTGTCGATCCTGCAAGCGCTGAACGACAGTGCCGGGGTGGATCTGCCCAGCCTGGAACGCTTCGTGCGCAGCTGCCGCCGCGAGGAGGGCGGTGTAATTGCCTATTCGGCCTATCCCCGAGGCCAGTCGTCCTTGCGCGCGGGGTTGCAGGCATTGGGCTGCCTGGCCTATCTGGGCCTGGACGTGAAGGCCGAGGCTGCGACGCTGCTCGCCGCGCACAAAGTGCGCCAAGGTGGCTTTGCCAATCAGGGCCAGCGCATCCCTGATTTGCTCAGCACCTATCAGGCGCTGGCGTTGGCGCTCGCCCTTGAGTTGCCGATCGATATCCCGCACCTGGGCTTTTTCCTCGACAAGGTCGGCGCTGGGCAGGGCTTTGCCTGGTCGCCGTTGTACCTGGAGGGCCAGGACGCACTGTCTGCCTGTCTGGGCCAGCTATTGCTGGCGTTGGTCAACGGCGCACGTACGCAGCTACCCAACCTCCACCTCTCCTAAGGACTGGCCCATGCCCACCATTACTGTCGCCTGCGCGCCGTTGGCGCTGATCGAGCGTAAGCGCATCGCCCTGGGCTTCACCCGGGTGTTCAAGGAGCTCGGCGCCGACCCTGCGCACTGCATGGTGTTCTTCGCCCCCTTGCCGCTGGACTGCGTGTTCAGCGCCGGCATGCCGCTGCCCAGCGTCGATCGCCACGGCAAGCCTGCGCAATTTCACCTGCGCATCACCTGCTCTGAAGAGCGCGACGCGCTCGCCCAGCAGGTGCTGGCCGACGGCTTGTATGCCGGGCTACGCGCCACTTACAGCGGCGCATTCATTTATTTGCAATTCGACCCCATCGCGCCTGCACAGGTGTTCTACAGCGCAGGTTCCGCGCTGATCAACGCAGGCTCACCACAAGGAAGCACACGCTCGTGAATACCCTCTCTATTGAACAGCGCATTCGTCACACGCTTGAGCAACTGCTCGGCGCCGAGGTCGCCTGCCTCGATCGCCACGCCAGTTTTCGCGATTTCATCGGCGAGCGCTTCGATAGCCTGATGGCGGTCGAAGTGATCACCGCGATCGAGCAGTGCTTTGAGATCGAAGTGGACTACCTCAGCGACGACGTGCGCTTCTGGTTCGAGACCCTGGACAAGATGCAGCGCTTCGTCGCGCAAAAGCTCGAGGACCAACTGACTTTGCAGGCCAGCGTGTGAGCCAGCACCAGCTGTTTCAAACCTCAGGCTCCACTGGGGCGCCGCGGCAATGGTTGCGCAGCCATGCGCAGATGGCCTGCGAGGCGCGCTTGATCTACCAGCGCTGGGCGGCGGATGTCGGCGAGATTATCGCGTTCGCTCCCGCGAGCCACAGCTACGGCAAGATCCTCGGCGAGTTCGGCGCAAGCGTGAGCGGTGCGCCGGTGCAGTTTTGCTCGCTGGAACAGCAACAACTGCCAACGCTCGATGGCACAGGACATTGCGTGATCCTGGCGATCGCCAGCACTTGGCGCCTGCTGCCGGGGCTGCTGGAAAGGTTAGTGGGCAAGCGCCAGGTGCTGGTCCTGCACAGCGCCTCATTGTTGCCACCGGATGCCTTGGCCATCGTGCAGCGCTTTGCCGGGCCGAAGGTGCGCTTCATCGAGCTGTTAGGTTCGACCGAAACCGGTGCCATGGCGTTTCGGCAGCTCGATGTGCAGAGCACGGCCGATCAGCCCTGGACCTTGCTCGACGATGTCGAACTGCTGACCCCGGCAGGGCAACCGGCGCCGCTCGAAGTGGCCAGCCCGCGCATCGCCTGTGAGCAAGGCCAGGCCACCGCTGCCAGCCACCGCTGCGACGACCTGATTCAGCCACTGGATGCCAGGCGCTTCCAGTGGCTCGGCCGGGTCAGCAGCCTGATCAAGGTCAACGGCCTGCGCGTCGATCTGGCAAGACTGGGCAGTGAGCTGAGTGGTCATCTCGGCTGTCCGGCGTTGGCCTGCGTGCCGCTGCGCGATGCCCTGCGCGCCGAGGCTTATGAACTGCTGTTTTGCTCCAGTTCGCTGACCGAACGCGAAGTACTGGGTGCTTTCACCGAACTGCTGCCTGCCACCCCGCGCCCGCTCGCGGTGCGGCGGGTCGCGCATCTGCCGCTGTCTGCAACCGGCAAGCCGCAACCCTGGGCGGCTGCCTCTACTGTCAAGGAATACACCGATGTCACACGTTAAAACCGAAGATGCCATTGCCGCTTACTTGGCCGACTGCGGCGCCGATCCAGCGCATGGCCGGCAGCCGCCGCAGTACCTGGCGCTGAGCCTGCGCGAGCGCCACGCACGCCTGGAAGCCAACCCGGCTCTGGCCGCTGAATGGGCTGGCCAGTACGAGCAGTGGTCCGTGCATGCCGATCAGCATTATCGCTGCCTGGTCAGTAGCCGAGAGGTCGCAGCGCCGTGGTATCGCCTAGGCGTCAAGGACACGGTCGACGTGGCGGGCCTGCCGACCCGCCTGGGCCTGCGCAGCTACCGCCATTACCCAGCGCGCAGCGCCGAGGCGCTAACCTGGCTGGACCCGCGTGTGGCGCTGACCTGCAAGGTCACCACCACCGAGCTGAACATTGCCTTTGGCGGCGGTTGTCGCAACCCGCGTTTCCCTACGATCGACCCTTCGGGCTCCAGCACGGGATCGGCGGTGTCGGTGGCAGCGGGGCTGTGTGATATCTCGTTGGGCACCGACGTGCTCGGCTCGGTACGTTGGCCTGCGTCGCACAACGGCATGGTCGGCCTGCGCATGACACAAAAGGCCCAGAGCCTGGCCGGGGTGTTCCCGCTGTCGCCCCGCATGGATGCCTTGGGCTGGGTGACGCGCACCGCTGACGACCTCGAGTTCCTGTTTCCCTTGCTGGGCATCGAAGGCCTGCTCGGCGAGCAGCAACCCCTCAAACAGCACTACCGGGTCGGCTTTCTCAGCCATGTGCACGAGCCGGGCCTGACCAGCGCGCAGATGCTGGCCATGCTCGACAAGACCCGCCATGCCATGACTGAGCTGGGCATGCGCCAAAGCGAGGTGCAGATGCCTGAACTGTGGGCCTGCCGTGGCGACGCCTGGCAGCTGTGCGCACGCGATGCCTGGCTGGCTTCGGCAGCCTGGCAACAGGCCTTCGACTGTGAGCTGCACTGGTCGACGCAAAGCGCCCTGGCCGTAGGCGCCGGGGTGAGCGACAGCGAATACCAGCGCATTCACCAGCGTATGGATCAGATTCGTGGCGGGATTGACGCCTGGTTCGACGCTGCCGAGGTCGACTTCGTGGTGTTCCCGATGGACCCCAACCGGCCATTCGACCTGCGTCATCCGCAGCCCGGCGACTCGACCATCCCGTCGCCAGCAGACGCCGATTACGCGCAGAAAATCAGTTTTACCCCGCTGGCCAGCTTCAGCGGCCTGCCGGCGATCACCGTGCCGATCAGCCAGAGCACGGATGGCAAGGCGGCGCTGGCGGTGCAGATCATGGGCCGGCGCGACAGTGAACGGCAGTTGCTGGATATCGCCAAGCGCTTGCAAGCGCTGGTCGGCCTGGTGCCGGCAGACACCCAGGCACAGTAGGAGAGGCGCACATGTGTGGAATTACAGGGTGGGTGGACTTCACCCGCGACCTTGAACAACAACAGCCCATCATCGCCGCCATGACCGACACCCTGGCCCTGCGCGGCCCGGATGCCCATGGCAGCTGGCGCCACCGCCACGCGCTGCTCGGTCACCGGCGGCTGGCGATCATCGACCTGGCCGGTGGCGTGCAGCCGATGACCTACCGGTTCGCCGACGGCCAGCAAGTGGCGCTGGTGTACACCGGCGAAGTCTACAACCACAACCCGCTGCGCGAACGCCTGCAGGCGCTGGGGCACCAGTTCCAGACCCGCAGCGATACCGAAGTGGTGCTACACGCTTATCTGCAGTGGGGCGAGGCCTGCTGCGAGTACCTCTCGGGGATGTTCGCCTTCGCCGTGTTCGACACGCGTGACGGGCATTTGCTGCTGGTGCGCGACCGCCTAGGGGTCAAGCCGCTGTATTACGCGCAGCAGGGGCGAGGGCTGCTGTTTGGCTCGGAAATCAAGGCCATCCTGGCCCACCCGGAGTTCGCCAAAGCGCTGGATGTGGTCGGCCTGGTGGATGGCCTGAGCCTGTCACGCGCTACAGCGCGCACGGCGTTTCGCGGCATCAGCGAGCTGCCGCCCGGGCATCGTTTGTCCTGGCGCCCGCAAGGCCAGGTCAAGGTCAGTCGCTATTGGCAACTGAGCCGGCGCGAGCATGAAGATGACCTCGACAGCACAGTGCAGCGCACCCGCGAGCTGCTCGGCAAGGCGCTCGGCGAGCAGCTCTATGCTGACGTGCCGGTATGCTCGCTGCTGTCCGGCGGGCTGGATTCAAGCATTCTCACTGCCATGGCCCAGGGTAAGCTGCAGGCCGAGCATGGCGCTACGGTCAATTCGTTCTCGGTGGATTTTGTCGGCCAGGCCGAGCAGTTCCAGGCCGATAGCTTTCGCCCCGAGCGTGATGAGCCCTATGCGCTGGCCGCTGCCCAGTTCATTGGCAGCCAGCACCAGACTATCTTGATCGACAACCGCGAGCTGGTCGCAGGGCCCGCGCGCGAGGCGGTGTACCGGGCCAACGATTCGGCCAATACCTTCGGAGACGTCGATACCTCGCTGTACCTGCTGTTCAAGGCGATTCGCGGGCATTCCACGGTGGCGATCTCCGGTGAAGCGGCCGATGAGGTGTTTGGCGGCTATGCCTGGTTCCGCGATCCGCAGGCGATTGCCGCGCCGCGCTTGCCTTGGCTGTCGCGCATGCAACTGCTGCAAGCCGACCTGATCAACCCTGAGTTCAATCGCTTGTGCGATTTTGCCGGGTATCAGGACAGCGCCTATCACCAAGCGTTGGACCGGGTCGAGCATCTGCCCGGCGACAGCCGGCACGAGCGAAGGATGCGGGAGATCTGCCACCTGCACCTGCATCACTGGCTGCCGATCCTGCTCGATCGCAAGGACCGTTTGAGCATGGCCGCAAGCCTTGAGGTGCGGGTGCCGTATACCGACCACGAACTGGTGGAGTACGTCTATAACGTGCCCTGGTCGATCAAGGGCAAGGATGGCCAGGAGAAGTGGTTGCTCAAGCAGGCCTGTGCCGACTTGCTGCCCGCTGCGGTGCTGGAACGCAAGAAAAGCCCTTACCCGACCTCGGCCAACCTGGCGTATGAGCGGTTCTTGCGTGATCGCATCCGGCTGCTGCTGAGCGATTCACACAGCCCGGTGTTCCAGGTCATCGACCGCGCCCAGCTGGCGGCGCAGCTCAACCAGGCGCAGGGTTATTTCAACTCGCAGCTACGCCGCAACAACCTGGAAACGGCCTTGGCGCTGGATGCCTGGATGCGCCTGCATGGGCTAGCGGTGTAGTTCGCGGCGCACGATCTCTTCCTGGGTAGCGAGGTCCAGCAGGGTATCGCTGAAGCGCTTCGGCGCGCCCAGGTCGAGCATCGAGATGAAGCTGCCCAGGGCAGGGGAGGCGTTCTGGCTGTTCCAGTTCATGTACAGGCCCATGCTCGGGTTGGGTTGTTCATTGACCGGCTTGATCGGGCGGAACAGCACCCGGTCGCGCAGGGTCGAGTGGGCGATCGACTCCGGCACCAGCGCCACCCCGAAGCCACACGCGACCAGGCCGATCAGGGTATGGATCTGGCCAGCTTCCTGCACCACCTTGGGATAGAAACCGGCCGCTTCGCACAGGGCCATCAGCTGGCTGAAGTAACCATTGCCCAATACCTGCGGGGTGAAAACGAAATCTTCCTCGGCAAAATCTCGCAGATCGACCATCGACTGGCGGGCTTTTTCATGATGGGCCGGCAAGGCCATCACGATCTGCTCGTTAAGGATCAAGCGCGATTCGATCAGGTCAGGCGGCATCGGCAGCTTGCGCATGAAGGCGATGTCCGCTTCGCCGGCCATCAGCGCCGTGGCCTGGGAGGCCGAGGGCATTTCGCGGATGGTCAGGCGCACGTTGGGGTAGGTTTCGCGAAAGCGCCGCAGCGAATTGAGCAGTGATTCGTAGTAAGCGATGGAAATGGCGGTGATGGTCAGCTTGCCGCAGATACCCTCGGAGACATTGCGCGCATACTCGATGCCTTCTTCGAGCTCCTTGAGGGTGCGATACGCGGTTTCCAGGAAAGCCATCCCGGCCGCTGTGAGCTTGACCCCGCGCTTGTTGCGCAGGAACAGGCTGAAGCCAAGCTTCTCCTCGAGTCGGTTGATCGCTTGGCTCAGGGGCGGTTGCGCCATGTGCAGGCGAATGGCTGCCTTGTGAAAGTGCAGCTCCTCGGCCACGGCGATGAACTGCCTGAGCAAACGTGTCTCGATCATTCTACGTTCCTTCATCGAGTCGAACTGGTGCCAGGTCGGCGACGGGCGCCGGCCATTCCTGCAAGCGCGCCATCATAGAGTGTGACTTGGCCATGCAGAAGCCTCTAGACGAGGGCTTTTCCTATCTAAACGCACAGGTCTTAAAGCCTGCTTCATCCAATTGATAATCTTCGGTGATATCCAGGAGATATCAAGGTTGCATGCTTTTAGTATTAAGTCATTGATTTTTTTATTGTTATGGTTCGTGGATAAGAATCGGAGGGGATTCGACGATGTCATTCACGAACAAGGTCGCCATTGTCACCGGTGGCGGCCAGGGGCTGGGGCTTGAGTATGCCAAGGCGTTGCTGGCCCAGGGCGCCCGCGTGGTTGTCAGTGACCTGGGCACTGATCGCGTAGGCGAAGGTGAGAATCAAGCGCTGGTGACTGAGGCGGTCAGCGCCTTGCAGGCCGCCGGCGGGCAGGTGGTGGCGCATATTGGCCACCTGGATGATGAAGCGGGCTGCCAGCAGCTGGTGGAGCTGGCCATCGAACAGTTCGGCGCCTTGGACATTCTGATCCACAACGCCGGTTGGGTCGGCTACCAGGATATCGAAGACCAGCAAGAGGCATTCCTTGAGCGCGCCCTGGGCATCAGCGTGCACGCACCGGTGTGGCTGGCCAAGCATGCCTGGAAGCACCTCAAGCGTTCCGCCGCGCCGCGGGTGGTGCTGACCACCTCGGACCGGGCAATGTACCAGCGCTATGCCCAGCCAGGGTTGGTGGCCTATGCCGCCGGCAAGATGGCCCAGGTCGGCATCATGAACGCGCTGAGCATGGAGGGCCTGGAGCACGGCATTCTGGTCAATGCGATCTCGCCGGTGGCCAAGACCCGCATGTGGGGCGTAACCCAGCCGCCAGAAGACCTCAAGCCCGAGTGGGTCACCCCTGGCGTGCTGTACCTGGCCAGCGACTTGTGCCGCGACACCGGGTATATCCTGCGCGCCAGCAATGGCCAGTTCACCGCCACGCGCTTTTGCGAGAACAGCGGCGTCAATTATCCCCGTGACCTGGCCCGGGTCGAAGCGGGCAGCCTGAACGAGGTGGCCGAGCGCTGGAGCCGCATCAAGGAGTGTCACTACGTGCCGACCAAGGTCGCCCGAACCCGTGCCGATCTGGGTGAGAGTCCGGTTTGGGATGAACGAAACGGGCAGCTGTACTTCGTTGATATCTCCGGGGGCCGGATCAATCGGCTGCGCCCGGGTGGCGAGGTAGAGGAAGTGTATGCGTCGGCTGCACGTATCGGCGCCCTGGCCCTGACAGACAAGGGCAACCTGATCTTTACCGAAGATGCCAGTGCAGCACTGCTCGATGTGGCGCAAGGCAAGGTGCGCCAGTATTCGGCGCCGGTGCATCATCGCTCAAGCTACCGTTTCAACGACGGCGCCTGTGATCCGCAGGGGTATTTCGTCACCGGCCTGATGGATGAAGGCCCCAGCGGCAAGACCGGCGCGCTGTATCGTTTTGACCGTGAGTTGCATGCCGAGGTGATTCAGCGCGACCTGTCTCTGCCCAACGGCCTGGCCTGGAGCGAGGACGGCCAGACCCTGTTCTTCGTCTGTTCGGTTGCCCGCAGGATCTACCGCGCTCAATACCTGCCCGACGGCACGATGGGCGAGGCCACCCTGTTTGCTGAAACCCCGGCCGAGCTGGGCCGCCCGGACGGCATCGCCCTGGACCGCGAGGGTGGTCTGTGGGTGTGCCAGTTCAATGGCAGTTGCCTGTTGCGCTACGATCGCGAGGGCCACCTGAGCGATCAGGTGCTGATGCCGGTACCGCGCCCAACCAGCTGCTGCTTTGGCGGCGAGGGGCTCGATACCCTGTACATCACCACCGCGCGCTTTGGCATGGCGCCGGCGCAGCTGGTCGACTATCCGGATGCCGGCGATCTGTACATGATTCGCCCCGAGGTGCCGGGGGTGGCGCGTCACCTGTTCAAGGAATGAGGCGCTTGTCCTGACCGCCCGGCAACACCGCCAGGTCGCCAAAGCGCTGCGCTGCATCGATGTAGCGCAGCGCTGACTTGGCATCCTTCCAGCCGATATAGCTCATCAACGACTTCAGCTCCCAGCCGTTGGCCGTCGCCCAGGTGGCAAAGCCACGGCGCAGCGAATGGCCGCTGTACAGCGCAGCGGGCACCCCGGCGCGCTCAAGCATGCCGCGCAGCAGCGCAACCAGGCTGTTGCTGTTGAGCGGCGCCTGGCCCAGGTTGCCCCACCGGTCGAGCTTGCGAAACACCGGGCCATGGGCGATGGCGGCCACTTCCAGCCATTGCAGATAAGCTGCGACCGGGCACAGCGCCTTGAGCGCCGGGGTGCGGTGTTGCACGCCCAGTGCCTCGCGGTCGCCCTTGCTGCGTGGCAGGAACAAGGTCAGGCCGACGCCGGCTTCGGCCTGGATATGCTCGATGCGCAAACGTGCGAGTTCATCGCCACGCAGACCTCGCCAGAAGCCAAGCAGCAACAGCGCGGTATCGCGCCGGGCGCGTAGCAGGGTTGGCAGGTCATGCCGCTCGCGGGCCAGGCGGGCCTCCTCTTCAAAGCGCTCGACAGCGGTTTGCAGGTGGTGCAGCAGCAGCGGTGCGGCTTGTTTGGGCGGCGCTGGGTGCAGGGTGCGGATACCACGCAGCACCTGGCGCACCAATGGCGCCTTGGTCGGGTCAGGGAAGCCCTGGCTGACGTGCCATTGGCTCAGCGCTGCCAGGCGTTGGCGCAGGGTGCTTACCGCATGTTGCTCGGCGTGCTCGACCAGGTAGCGGGCGATGCTGTCGGCGGTAGCCGGCAGGAAGCCACCCCAGCGCACTTCGAAATGCTCGATGGCGGACTGGTAGCTGCGCCGGGTGTTGTCGCGGGTGGCGGCGCGTACGTAGCGCTCGATGTCGGTCATGGGCTGGGCGGTGAGGCAGTGGATCGAGCTGATACGATAAACCAGTTGGGGCAGGGAGGCGATGAGGCCAGCATGGGTATCACTGCACGGCGGCGTCCATCATCCGCTGCAATGCGGCGTAATCGGCATGGCTCACCGGCACCAAACCGCTGGCTTCCTGGGAGGCAACGAACCCCGCCAGTGCCTGTGGGTCGTTCAACATGGCATTGCGAATCCGTGCCTTGGTGGTCGGGCACAGGCTGGCACTGAATACATACGGGTCGTAGTGAATCGGCTGCGAGCGCCACAGTACCTGCAGCCGTTCAGGCTTGATTGCATGACTGGCCAGATACGCATCGGCCCGTTCGCTGGCGACGAATGCGGCATCGACGCGACCGTCCAATAGCGCCTCCAGCGCGTTGTCATGATTGCCGGCATACACCAGCGCGCCAAAGTAACGTGGTAGCGCCACGCCCACTGTGGCGGCGAACTCGACGCTGGGCACCAGGCTGCCTGAAGTGCTGGCCGGGTCGCTCAGCGCGACCCGCTTGCCGCGCAGGCTGTCGATCTGTTCAGGCCCATCGCCGCGGGTCAGCAGCAGTGCCTGGTAGTAGTTGCCCGCCGGGGTATAGGTGCCGGCGCTGAGGGTGAAGCTGGCGAAGGGCTCGATGCGCGGGTCGCGACGCTGGGCCAGGACGTAGGAGGCCGGGCCGAGCCGGGCAATATCGGCACCGCCGGAGACGATCGCATCGACCACGCTTTCATAGGAAGAGGCGATCACCAGCTCCACCGGCACACCGGTTGCCTGGCTCAAACGGTCGATCAGTGGCTGGTGTTCACGCTGCATGTCTTGCGCGCTCTTGATCGGGATCACCGCCAGGCGCAACGCACGAGGGCTGCAGTCGGCCTGGGCGTGACCGATAAGGCTCAGGGCCAGGCTCAGCGCGGCCAGCGCCTTGGCTACACGCATGCTTTGACCTCGAGGCTTCTGAACGGTGGATAGTCTTGCAGTTGAGCGACCGACAACGGCCGGCTGAAGTGATAACCCTGGGCAATGTCGCAACCGGCAAGTTTCAGGCACACCACCTGCTCGCGGGTTTCGACGCCTTCAGCAACCACTTCCAGGCCCAGGCGCTTGGCCAGGATGATGGTCGAAGAAACGATCGGGCTGTCGTCGTGGCTGTTGCACAGTGGCGCGATCAACGCACGGTCGATTTTCAGCTTGCTCAGCGGCAGAGAGTGCAGATGGGCAAAACCTGCGTAGCCGCGGCCGAAATCGTCCAGGCTGATGCCGATACCTGCCGCGCGCAAGCGGTGCAGGTGGTCGACGGCGGCGCCTTCGGGGTCGAGCACGGTGGTTTCGGTGATCTCCAGCTCCAGCCGTTGCGGGGCAATTTGCAGGCGCTTGAGCTCGGCGAGCAGGCGCTCGCTGAAATCGCCCTGGCGCAGTTGTAGCGCTGAGACATTCACCGCCAGGCGCGAATCGAGGTCGCGTTGGCGCCAGCGCACCAGTTCCTCGCAGGCCAGGCGCAGCACTTCCCAGCCCAGCTCGACGATAAAGCCGCTGCGCTCGGCAACGCCAATGAACCGGTCGGGGTAAAGCAGGCCGAACTCGGGGTGGTCCCAGCGCACCAGAGCCTCGTAACCCAGCACTTGCAGGGTATCCAGGCGAATCTGCGGCTGATAATGCAACACGAACTGGCGCTCGGCCAATGCGCTGCCAAAGGCCTGTTCGAGGGTGAAGGCCTGGATGTCGCTCAGGTTCAACGAGGGATCGAAGAAGCGGTATTGGGCACGTCCGGCTTGCTTGGCCGAATACATGGCCGCGTCCGCGCAGCGGATCAGTGCGTCGATGTCCTGGCCATCGCGCGGGCAGATACTGACGCCGACGCTGGGGCTGGTGTTGACCTCCTGGCCATCCAGGGCATAGGTGGCAGAGAGCTTTTGCACCAATGTGCGCACCCAGGTGTTGATCTGTTCTTCACTGCGTTCCCCGGCCAGCAGCACCACGAACTCGTCACCGCCAAAGCGCGAGGCTTCGTCGCCGGGTTCAAGCAGGCGCTGGATGCGCCCGGCGACCGCTTGCAACAGCAGGTCGCCAATGCGGTGGCCAAGCGAGTCGTTGATCGATTTGAAGCGATCCATGTCGATGAACAGGATTGCCATCAGGCGGCGTTTGCCACGTTGCCGGCTGAGGGTCTGGGTAGCTACTTCGACGAACTGGCGGCGATTGTGCAGGCCGCTAAGGTGATCGGTAGCTGCCGCATGGCTGCTGCGCCGGTGCTCGTCTTCCAGGCGCTCGATCAGCTCATGGTTGACCTGCTGGGCCTGCTCCAGCGCGCTGAAGGCTTCCTGGCGCTTGCCCAGCAGGCGCAGGCTCCAGGCGAGGCTGGCGAGGATCATCAGGGTCATGCACAGGTTCAGCCAGAATTGGCCTTCGTAGGTCAGTGCCGACGGGGTGAGGATTTCTTCATAGCGCTGGCTGACCACGATGCTGAAACCGCGATCAGCCACGCGCCGATACAGGCTCTGGTAGGGCCCTTCGGCGGCATATTGGGTCAGCACCCCGGCGTCATCACCGGTGTCTGGCAGGTCGGGCATCAATGTGTCGCCGGCCACTACTACGCCGCTGGTGTCGATCCGCAAGCGCTCCTGGCCATCATCCTGCAGCAGCCGCATCAGCCCGCTGCGGCCCAGGTCGATGTGTTGAAACAGCACCGCCAGGTAGCCGATGTCCAGTTGCACCACCAGGATAGTGTCGATCTCGCGCCCCGGCAGATCAGTCAGGGGCAGCAGGAAGGGCAGGCGCCAGTCGGGCAGGGCGGAGGGATTGTCACTCGCCGCGATGCGCGGCAGGAACGGCTTGAAGCCGTAGCGCGAGACGTGGTTTTTCAGCTGCTCCAGCCAATCATCAGGCAGGCGCTGGACTTCGTCGCCATGGCTGGCCGAGACCAGCTGTCCGTGCCGGTCATATAGGCTCATGCGCTTGAATACGGGGTCTTCCGCGAGAATCCGCGCCAGGCTGAAGCTGCCTTGGCGCAGCGCTTTCATATCGTCCTGGGTACCGCGGCCCACCGCCTGGGCGCGATCGACCAATTGGCGCAGGCTCTCGGCGACGATACTGGCAAGGTTCAGGTGCTCGGCCGCTTTGGCTGACAAAGCGCCCTGGCGGGCGGCGTGTTTCTGGGTGAAGTGCAGGCCCCAGAGAAATGCCAGGGTCGCGGCGCACAGCACCAGGATCAGAATCGGCAGAAGGCCTGCGGAGGATGATGTTCGGCGGATCACTGCTGGTGGTTCCCGACCCTGGGTAATGCTCGGAAAATACGACAGGCAGATGACAGCTGGATGACTAATGGCACTTTGCTTTCATTTTTTCTACCGAGCGCGCAGCCATAGGCTCACAACGCCTATGGCTGCGCATTGATCAACCGCGCACGAACGCCAACAGATCGGCGTTGATCACATCGGCATGGGTGGTCGGCATGCCATGCGGGTAGCCCTGGTAGGTCTTCAAGATGCCGTTGCTGAGCAGTTCTGCCGAGCGCGGGCCGGAGTTTTCGTAGGGCACGATCTGGTCGTCATCGCCATGCATGACCAGCACCGGGATGGTGATGCGCTTGAGATCCTCGGTGAAGTCGGTCTGCGAGAAGGCAACGATGCCGTCATGGTGAGCCTTGGCCGAGCCCATCATGCCCTGGCGCCACCAATTGAGGATGACCCCTTCGGCAGGCTCGGCCCCAGGTCGGTTGTAGCCGTAGAACGGGCCGGCGGGCACATCGTGGAAAAACTGCGCGCGGTTGGTCGCGGTTTGCACCTGGAAGTCGTCGAATACCGACTTGGGCAGCCCACCCGGGTTAGCCTCGGTCTTGACCATCAGCGGGGGCACCGCTGCAATCAGCACGGCTTTGGCAACTGGATCCTTGGGGTGACGGGTGATATAGCGCACCACCTCGCCGCCGCCGGTGGAGTGGCCGACATGCACCGCGCCCTGCGTCCCCAGGTGGTCGACCACAGCGGCGACGTCATCGGCGTAGTGGTCCATGTCGTGTCCATCCCAGACCTGGCTGGAGCGCCCATGTCCGCGCCGGTCATGGGCGACCACGCGAAAGCCTTGGTCAAGGAAGAACAGCAATTGCGCATCCCAGTCATCGGCGCTCAGCGGCCAGCCATGGTGGAAGTGGATCACCTGGGCGTCGCGTGGTCCCCAGTCTTTGTAGAAAATCTCGACCCCATCTTTAGTTGTGACGTATCCCATGCTCGCGTCTCCTGTATCAAAGGGTGGCGTGGTGACCGACATCCGCCGCACAGCCTGAGCCGGTTGATCGCTCGGTCGCCTATCCAGCGTAGGATTAAAGTAAGCTTCAAGGTCTGAGAATTTTCTGAGGTGTGGCATGAGGATTGGCGAACTGGCCAAACGAACCGGCCTGGCGGCATCGCGTATTCGCTTCTACGAAGCGAGCGGCCTGATTACCTCGGTGGCACGCAAGGCCAATGGCTACCGCGATTATTCGCCAGAGGCGGTGGTGCTGCTGGAAATCATCACCGGGGCGCAGCGCGCGGGGTTCTCGCTGGACGAGATCCGACATCTATTGCCATCCACTAGCAACGAATGGCAGCACGACGCGCTGGTGGGTGGCCTGCGTAGCAAGGTGGCAGAAATCGAGGTGCTGCAGGAGCGTCTAGCGCAAAGCAAGGCGCGGCTATTGCTGGCGATAGACAGTATCGAGAGCAAGCCCGATCAAATGCCCTGCAGCGACAACGCCCAGCGCGTTCTGCAACGGCTGCGCCGCGAGCACGACCAACAAGCTTGATAGACCTATTGACCTTAAAGTTGGCTTTAAGCTTAAGGTGAGGCCTCGATTCCACGAGGCCATCGCCATGACCCTGTTTACCCCGCTGCTGCTGCCTAATGGCTCGTCCATCCCCAACCGCATTGCCAAGGCGGCCATGGAAGAAAACATGGCCGACCAGCACCAGGCGCCTTCGCCGCAGCTGCTGCGCTTGTATCAGGCTTGGGCCCAGGGCGGCGCCGGGCTGCTGATCAGTGGCAACGTCATGGTCGATGGACGGGCGATGACCGGGCCAGGTGGCGTGGTGTTGGAGGACGACGCCCAGCTCGATGGGTTTCGCCGCTGGGCCGCGGTCGGCCGGGCCAAGGGCGCGCAATTCTGGTTGCAGATCAACCATCCCGGTCGGCAGATGCCGGCCAATCTCGGCCAGAAGACCTGGGCACCCTCAGCCGTAGCATTGCAGCTGGGGTCGATGTCCAAGCATTTCGCTACGCCCCATGCAATGACGGACGCGGTTATCGAGGAGGTTATCCGCCGCTTTGCCCGCACCGCCCAATTGGCCGAACAGGCGGGGTTCACCGGTGTGCAAATCCACGCAGCGCACGGCTATCTGCTCAGCCAGTTCCTGTCGCCACTGACCAACCACAGGGCCGATCGCTGGGGCGGCGCGCTGGCCAATCGCGCGCGCTTGTTGCTGGAAATCGTCAAGGCCGTGCGCAGCGTGGTTGCGCCAGGGTTTGCGGTGGCGGTGAAGCTTAATTCGGCAGATTTCCAGCGCGGTGGCTTCAGTGCCGATGATGCGCGTGAGGTGGTGCAGATGCTCAATGGGCTGGGGGTTGATCTGGTCGAGCTGTCGGGCGGCAGCTACGAGGTACCGGCCATGCAGGGCGAAGCGCGCGATGGGCGGACCCTGGCCCGGGAGGCCTACTTTGTCGAGTTCGCCCAGCACATACGCGAGGTTGCGCACATGCCGGTGATGGTCACCGGCGGTATTCGGCGCAAGCCCATTGCCCAGCAGGTGGTGCAGAGCGGGGTGGACATGGTGGGGATTGGCACGGCGTTGGCCATTGACCCAGGTTTACCGCAGGATTGGCGCGAAGGGCGCGATAGCGCGCCGCAGTTGCCGCCGATTACCTGGCGCAACAAGGCACTGGGTGCGGTGGCGAATATGGCGGTGGTGAAGTATCAACTGCGCAAGCTCAGCTGCGCCAAGGCGCCCAAACCTGGGGTGTCGCCGTTGCGCGCGCTGATCGTGCAGCAGCTGGGCAATGCCTGGCGGGCGCGGCAGTATCGGCGCTGGATCGCGCAGCGTGGGTGATGGGCGGTGTCAGTGCCGCCTCATCGCGGGGCACGTCCTACAAGGACCGCGCTCGTCCCGCGATGAGGCCCGCAACTACAACACAAAAAAACAGGCCCATGACGGGCCTGCGAGGAAAGCACCATGCCTGCTTACAGCGTTTCGATACTGCGCGGCGCCATGAAGTACAGCCAGATCAGCGCCAGGAAGTACATGGCCGGAATCAGGGTGAACAACACCGCATAGTTGTTATGGGTTGCAGTCAGCACGCTGCCCACGATCTGGGTCATGAACATCCCACCAATGGCCGCGCACATGCTGGCGAAGCCGAACACCGAGCTGATCAGGTGCTTGGGCGTGTAGTCCATCAGCAGGCTCCAGATATTCGCCGTCCAGGCCTGGTGCGCGCCAACCGCCACCGCGATGGCCAGTACCGCAATCCACAGGCCACTGGCGTGCGCGGCAAAAGTCACGCTGAGCATGCTGCAGGCGAAAATCAGCAGCGAGATCAGCCGCGCGCGGATGGCCCGTACGCCGCGACCGATCAACCAGGAAGACAGGATGCCGCCGCCGATGCTGCCGAAATCAGCGGTCAGCCAGATCAGAATCAGCGGGATGCCCATCTGGGTAACGCTGATGCCCAAGTCGTACTGCTGATTGAGAAACGGCGGTAGCCAGTACAGGTAGAACCAGAACACCGGGGCGGTGATCGAGTACGCCACGGCGAAGGCCCAGGTCCCGCGCATGCGCAGGATGCGCTTGAAGGGTACCCGGCGCGCCTCTGGCTCGACGTCCTGTTGGATGTAGTCCAGTTCGCTCTGGCGCACCCGCGGGTGCTGCTCAGGGTCGAAGTATTTCAGCCCCCAGAACACCAGCCAGACCAGGCCCAGGCAAGCCATGGCGATGAACGCGGCTTGCCAGCCCCAGGCGGCGAGGATCAGCGGCAGCAGCGCCGGGGTGACCATGGCGCCGACATTGGTGCCGGCGTTGAACAGGCCGGTGGCAATCGCCCGTTCGCCAGCGGGGAACCACAGCCGCGTGGTCTTGACGCAAGCGGGGTAATTGGCCGCTTCAGTCAGGCCAAGGATGAACCGGCAAACCATGAACCCCGCCGCCGAGGTCGCCAAGCCGTGGGCGCCTGTGGCAAGGCTCCAGAGCAGCACGGCGGCGAAGAACGCACGCTTGACGCCTACTTTGTCGATCAGCCGGCCTTGCAACAAAAAGCCGATCGCATAGCCGACCTGGAACCAGAAGTTGATGTTGGCGTAGTCCATCGCCGTCCAGCTCATGTCCTTGGCCAGCATCGGTTGCATGATCCCGAGGGCAGCGCGATCGATGTAGTTCAAGGTGGTGGCGAAGAACACCAGGGCGAGCATGCCCCAGCGGGTCTTGCCGACGGCGAAGGCATCGCGAACTTTGTCGCCGATGCCTCCCTGCGTGAGGCGGGGCGTGGTGATCTTGGAATCGGTCATTTAAGGGTCGTTTATTGAACTTGTTATGAGCTGCAATGGCTTATCGAACGCGACCAGCTTTTAGGCAGAGCGGGGCGCGAGGTCGGTGAATGGTGCGCAGTGAATCACAGACCGTCAATTCAAGGGGGGCGCTTGTGTTCGATCATCGAACAGTAGCGGGCCGCGTTTCCTTGCGTCTGGGTATCGGCCGCTTTTCCTTATCCAGTACTCCCGCCGCGCGCTTCTGTACATCTGCCGGCAACTCTTAGCGACTCATTTGCCTATCACATGCGATAAGCCGTGTTTATTGTCATCTAGTCCTTGAAAAGCCGTTTCACTGCGATCAGAATTGGTACGTAATTACATAGTACGTACTACATTACGAAATCGTAGGAGCAAACATGGCGCGCGGCGGTATCAACAAAGCGGTAGTGCAGCAGGCGCGCCAGGCCTTGATAGCCCGTGGCGAACACCCAAGCATCGATGCGGTACGAATCGAGTTGGGCAACACGGGCTCGAAAACCACCATTCACCGCTACCTCAAAGAACTGGAGGCCCAGCAACCCGCGGCGCCGTTGGCGATGTCAGGGCTGAACGAGCAATTGGCACGGCTGGTGGATCAGCTGGCGGCGCAGTTGCATGAGCAAGCAGAGGCGCACATTCGCCAGGCCGAAGCGGTATTCGTCGAGCAACGTGAACAGCTGCAGACGCAGCTGCAGCTGGCTCAGCAGGCGCTGGCTGCGGCGCACCAACAGCAGCAGATCCAGGCCGCCGCCTTGCAGGCCGAATCGGAGAAGCTCGCCTCGACCTTGAGTACCCTGCAAGCTGAGCAATTGCGCAGTGCCAGCCTCAACCAGTCGCTGGGCGAGTTACAGCTGCGCCTGACCGA
This sequence comes from Pseudomonas sp. Je.1.5.c, assembly GCF_051129895.1. Classification (NCBI taxonomy): domain Bacteria; kingdom Pseudomonadati; phylum Pseudomonadota; class Gammaproteobacteria; order Pseudomonadales; family Pseudomonadaceae; genus Pseudomonas; species Pseudomonas sp. Je.1.5.c. The sequence continues at coordinate 127,948 of NZ_JBCPSP010000008.1, read as the reverse complement.
CAAGGATGAGCAAATCCGTTCGCTGGAAGACAAACATCGCCACGCTCGCGATGCGCTCGAGCACTACCGCGCCGCCAGCCGCGAGCAGCGCGAGCAAGAACAGCGCCGGCATGAGGCGCAGGTTCAACAGCTGCAGGTCGAACAGCGGCAATTGCAGCAGGGCTTGATCGTGCGCCAGGAAGAATTGACCCGCCTGCACCGCGACAATGAGCGTTTGCTAGGCGAGAGCCGTCAGTTGACCGCGCAGCACACCCTGATGAACGAGCAACTTGAGCAACGCGATGCACAAGTGCAGGGGCTGCGTTCGATCCTGGCCCAGGCGCAGGGCAGCAGTGATGAGATGCGCCGTCAGCTTGAGGCGCAAGCCCAGCAGTTGGAGCAAAAGCGTGAGTTGTGCAGTGAGCAGAAGCAGCAGTTGGATTATTTGCAGGCTGACCTCGGCAGTCGGTCTGCCGCGTTGAGCGAATGCCGCGCGGCTTTGACTGCCAAAGAGCATGCCAATCGGCTTGGTGAAGGCGGATAAATCAAACTTTGCGCTGTCGGTGGTTTCTTCTATAAACACCCACCGGAGTCGCTCAACCATGTCCAAGCCAGAGCAACAGCCTACTGAACAGCCAGGGAAGGGGCCTCATTCTTCCGAGCATTCCACTCAAAAGGATGATCTGGGGTTTGATCCGGACTCGCCAGATGTCGATGATCCGCAAGTTGATCCCCAGGGGCCGGCCAAGCCGCCGCGGGATTTTGAGAAGAAGCAATGAAGACTCCGGCCTCTTTGCAGGTGAGCCCGCAAAGAGGCCGGAATGGGCTTAAACCAGTCAGAATGGTCAGCCTTCGACTTGCTTGGCTGCCTCAACCCCCGCGCTGGAGAGTTTGATCGGATACTGCACGCTGATCTGGTGCTCGGCGTCGACGCCAACGCTGCCATCGTGAATCAGCCCTTCGTCCTGCAGGGTCTTGAGCATGCCGGCCACGGCTTTCTCGCCGCGATAATTGTCCAGCACTTCCTTGCCCAGCCCCTGCGGGTGGGCATGCAGCAGGCGGGTGAGAACTTCTGAGCGTAGTGGATCGTTACTCATGGATGGCTAACCTCGCAGAATCAATTCATTTGCCGTGTTTGGCTTGGAGCTGCTTGGCATGCTCCAGGTGTTTTTGCAGGGTCGGCAGCGTGTCGCTGGCGAAGGCTTTCAGGTCAGGCTTGTCAGAAGAGCTGGCCTCTTTCTGGAACAACTCCACGGCTTTTTCGTGGGCATCGACCTGGTTGTTGATGTACGACTTGTCGAACGACTCGTCACGCCACTCCAGGATCACCTTCTTCACCTTGTCGGTCAGCGCGGCCTCATCCGGCACGCTGATATCGTGTTTGCGGGCGACATCGCCAAGTTGCTGATTGGCCTTGGTATGGTCGGTGACCATTTGTTGAGCGAAGGCCTTGATGTCGGCATTCTGGCTCTTCTGCATGGCCAGGTTGCCGGTCACCACTTCGGCAATACCGGCTTCGGTGGCAGCATCGACAAAGTCATCTGAACTTGCGGCCATGGCATGCAACGAAGCCATGCCCAATGCGACGGACAAGCCGACCCGCTTGAGGAACAGGTTGTTCATGACGCACTCCTTCTCAGTTGGCGCGACCTCAATGTCGCTTATGGTTGAGCCATGGCGCCGAGCAAAGGTTTAATTTTTCTGCGCACAGCGCCTCCTGTGCACCACTGGGGAACGATGCCAGCGGGCAGGGCTCAGAGATTCAAAGGTTGCATGAAGGAGCAGGGGGCATGAGCATTGAACGCAGCATTCCCGAGCTTGAAGCCTGGTACGCCCAGTACGACGACGAGAGCTATAGGCGCGAATCGCCGGATGCTTATCACCACGAGCTGATTCGCACTGCCGAGGCGCTGCGCGACGACGGCGCCCTCGACTGGGATGATTGGCTGGCCCTCAAGACGCTGGCCGACCAGGCCCATGTCCGCGCCCTCGAGGACGCCGTGCAGGCCCACGTCAACGATCCAGACGCATGAAAGCACTGAAGATTGCCACCTTCAACATCAATGGCATCCGCAGTCGCTTGCCTGGCTTGCTGGCCTGGCTAGAGCGTGAACAACCGGATATCGCCTGCTTGCAAGAGCTCAAGGCCGCAGACAAGGACTTTCCCCGTCAGGCCTTGGAAGCTGCCGGCTATGGCTGTGTGTACCAGGGCCAGCCGGCGTGGAACGGGGTGGCGATACTGGCCCGCGACAGTGAGCCCTTGGAAGTACGCAGGGGGTTGCCGGGCATGCAAGACGACAGCCAGAGCCGCTACCTGGAGGCTGCGACCCATGGCGTGCTGGTCGCCTGTCTGTACTTGCCCAACGGCAATCCGCAACCGGGGCCGAAGTTCGATTACAAGCTCGCCTGGTTCGAAAGCCTGATCGAGCATGTCCAGGGGCTATGCGAAAGCGAGCACCCGACGGTGCTGGCCGGTGACTTCAACGTGGTGCCCACCGATCAAGACATCTACAACCCGCGCTCCTGGCTCAAGGACGCCTTGCTCCAACCGGAATCGCGCGCCTGCTACCAGCGCCTACTTGGGCAAGGCTGGACCGATGCCGTGCGCCACCTGCACCCGGATGAGCGGGTGTATACCTTCTGGGATTACTTTCGCAATCATTGGGCGCGCAATGCTGGGTTGCGCATCGACCACTTGCTGCTCAATCGCGCGCTAGCCCCCTATCTGAAGGCGGCAGGGGTCGACGCCTGGGTGCGTAACGAGCCCAAAGCCAGCGATCACGCGCCGACCTGGATCGAGCTGGGCTCGCGCAAACGGCGCTGATCTATAGTCAAGGACGGCAATTGCGACAACAAGGGATTTCAATGCGTGCTGCCAGGAAACACGACGATGACGGGCTGTTCGCGGTAACCGGCGAGGGCCGCGCCGTGGCCTTGTTTCGTCTGGTACTGGTGTTCATGGCGGTGGTGATGCTGGCATTCGTGTCGACCGAAACCTGGCGCATCTGGCGTGATTATCGGCATGCGTTCGTCAATGCCGAAGACTCGGTCACCAACCTGGCCCGTGCCTCTGCGCAACACGCCGAAGATGCTATCCGCCAGGTCGATGCGATTACCGCAGCATTGGCCGAGCGCTTGGAAGGCGACGGCTTCGAGCACCTCGACCGACCGCGCCTGCACGCCTTGCTGCGTCAGCAGGCCACCATCATGCCGCAGTTGCACGGCTTGTTCGTGTATGGCCCGGACGGCAGCTGGATCGTCACTGACCAGGACGCCATCCCGGCCAACGCCAACAACGCCGATCGCGACTATTTCAGCTATCACCGCAGCCACACCGATCGCCATGTCCGCATCGGCTCGGTAGTCAAAAGCCGCTCGACCGGCGATTTGATCATTCCGATTTCCAGGCGCTTGAACTATCCCGACGGCAGTTTTGCCGGGGTGCTGCTGGGCACCATCAAAGTCGACTGGTTCGTGCGTTATTACGGCGATTTCAAGATCGACGAGCGCGGTGCCCTGGTCTTGGCCAAGCGCGATGGGACCATTTTGGTACGCCGGCCCTTCGTCGAGCAGGTGGTTGGCCGCAGCCTGGCCGACAGCGAGGTGTTTCGCAACCACCTGCCGTATGCCAACGAAGGCATCACGCAAGCGGTGGCAGTGGTCGACGGCACGCCGCGGCTGTATGCCTACCGGGCACTGAGCCGGTATCCGCTGGTGGTGGAGGCGGGGCTGTCGCGCGAGTCGATCATCGCGCCGTGGCGGCATGACATGATCAAGTCAATTGGCGTGCTGCTGGTCTTGCTGCTGGGCTTGGCGGTATTCGGCTGGGTGGTGCTACGCCAGCTGCGCGAACGGATTGCCATCGAACGCGCTCTGCATCAGGCGCACCAGACCCTCAAGGACCTGGCCCTGACCGACAGCCTGACCGGCCTGGGCAACCGCCGGCGACTCGATGCGGTGTTCGAAGCTGAAGTCGGCCGGGCACGTCGGCAAGGCTATCCGCTGGCCTTGGTGATGATGGATCTGGATTACTTCAAGGCCTACAACGACCGCTACGGCCACCCGGCAGGCGACCAATGCCTGCGCCGGGTTGGCGAATTACTACGGCACATGTTGAAGCGCCCTGCGGACCTGGCGGTGCGCTATGGCGGTGAAGAATTCACCCTGTTGCTGCCCGATACCGACGCGCAAGGTGCCGTGTTGATCGTCCAAGAAACGCTGCATATGCTGCGCCGCTTGGGTATTGAGCACGCCGGCAGCCCGTTGGGACAGGTGTCGGCCAGTGCTGGGATTGCGGTGGCTTATCCGGCCCTTGAGACGATTACCGCAGAGGGCTTGATGGCGGTGGCCGATAGCGCGCTGTATGAAGCCAAACGCCAGGGTAGGGACCGTTATTGCCTGGCTGGTGCGCCGGCCACGAGTGCCTAGCCAGAGGTTTTGGGGCTTGCCCCGCGATGAGGCCGGCACTGACACTATCCGGCCAGAATCATGCGCATGGCGCAGCGCCCACCCAGCCCCTGGCGCTGTTCTTCCTCCAAGATCCCTAGCAACCGCTCGCCCAACTGCTCCTGGCTAATCACGGCAAAACCAAGCCGCTGATAAAACGGCGCATTCCAAGGCACCTCGGCAAAGGTTGTCAACGTCACCCCAGTACAACCCATCTCTCGAGCCGCACTGACTGCCTGGGCAATCAGCCCACGGCCAAGCCCTTGGCCCTGCGCCTGCTGAGCCACGGACACTTCATGAATATGCAGCGCATCACCCTCCAGACGGGCGCAGAGAAACCCCAATACCCGTTCGTGCGCATCGACTGCCACCCAGCTCGTCTGGGCCTGAATGAATGTCCGATGCTCGGTTTCGCCCAGCACCTCACCGGCAGCCAGCCAGGCCAAGCTGGGCACACTGAGAAATGCCTGGGCTGCCGAACGCTCGATGCTTGGCAGCAGCGGGATATCCTTGGCCAGGGTAGGGCGGATACGCATAGGACGGTCTCGGGCAGGCAAAGCGGCAAGTCTGAGAGCTGACGGAGCGGTGAGCAAGCGGGGGCTTGCAAGTTAATTGTTATAACGTAACATTTGAGTCTGCTCACCCTCTCAGGATCAACCACTGTGATTCGCAGAAACCCCTCCGGCCACCTCCCAGAAATCGCTGAGTCGGCCTACATCGACCAAACCGCGATCATCTGCGGCAAGGTGGTGATCAAGGACAACGTGTTCGTTGGCCCCTACGCCGTGATCCGCGCCGATGAAGTCGACGCCAGCGGCGATATGCAGCCGATCGTCATCGGCGCCAACTCCAATATCCAGGATGGCGTGGTGATCCACTCCAAGTCTGGCGCCGCGGTAAACATTGGTGAATACACCTCGATTGCCCACCGCTCGATCGTCCACGGCCCCTGCACGGTGGGTGATCGGGTATTCATCGGTTTCAACAGCGTGTTGTTCAACTGCCGCGTGGGCAATGGCAGCGTGGTGCGGCACAACTCGGTGGTCGACGGCAGGGATTTGCCCGAACGCTTCTACGTGCCGCCCACCGAGCACATCGGCCCCCACACCGATTTGCAAAGTTACCCGCCGGTCAGCGTTTCGGCCTCGGAGTTCTCCGAAGACGTCGCGCGCACCAATATCGACCTGGTCCAGGGCTACAAGGCCTTGCAGAACGAGTTTTGAGCATGGCCGACTTGCTCATACGCAATGCCCGGGTGGTCAATGAAGGGCGTGAGTTCGACGCCGATCTGCTGGTCGCCCACGGGCGCATCGAAAAAATCGCCGCGAGCATCGACAACGCCCAGGCGCGTATCGAACTCGACGCCGATGGCCGCTGGCTGGTGCCGGGCATGATCGATGACCAGGTGCACTTTCGTGAGCCAGGCGCTGCGCACAAAGGCTCCATTGCCAGCGAGTCGCGTGCCGCAGTGGCCGGCGGCATTACCAGTTTCATGGACATGCCCAACACCCATCCGCCCACCCTGACCCTGGCAGCGCTGGCCGACAAGCAGCGCCGCGCGGCGGCGACTGCGCGGGCCAACTATGGTTTTCACTTTGGCGTCAGCCGCGACAACCTGGAAACCATCGCCGCGCTCGACCCTCGCGCGGTCGCCGGGATCAAGGTGTTCATGGGCGCATCCACCGGCGACATGCTGGTGGATGACCCTCAGGTACTGGAAAAGCTGTTCAACTGTGCCCCCACCATCCTGCTCGCCCACTGCGAGCACACCCCCAGCATCCTTGCCAACCAGGCGCGGTGGCAGCAGCGCCATGGCACGTTCATCCCGCCTGGCGCGCATCCACAGATTCGCGACGCCCAGGCGTGCTATCGCTCCTCGAAGCTGGCCGTCGAGCTGGCCCGGCGTTTCGGCACTCGGCTGCACGTGCTGCACCTGACCACAGCCGGCGAGCTGGCGTTGTTCGAGCCAGGCCCGGTGACCGGCAAGCGCATCACCGCCGAGGTCTGCCTGCATCATTTGCTGTTCGACGACAGCGACTACGCAGCGCTTGGCCATCTGATCAAGTGCAATCCGGCGATCAAGTCGCGCGCCGACCGCGACGCCTTGCGTCAGGCGCTGGCCAGCGATCTCATCGATGTGATCGGCACCGACCATGCACCGCACAGCCTTGAAGAAAAACAGCGCGATTACCTCCAGGCACCGTCCGGGCTGCCATTGGTCCAGCATGCCCTGCCGGCCGCCTTGGAGCTGGTCAGCGAAGGGGTAATGAGCCTGGGCCAGATGGTCAGCAAGACCAGCCATGCAGTAGCGGACTTGTTCGCCATTCGCGAGCGCGGCTACCTGCGCGAAGGCTACTGGGCGGATTTTGCGGTGGTCGAGCGCCTGGCCCAACCCCTGCCAGCCAGCGCGCAACCGATACTCGCCCACTGCGGCTGGACCCCCTTTGTCCAGCGCAGCTTTCGCCATGCCGTGCGCAGCACGGTGGTGTCGGGGCAGTTGGCTTGGCACCAGGGCCAGGTGATAGACAGCTGCCAGGGGCTGCCCTTGATGTTTGAACGATGAAGGAAGCACCGCCATGAACGAACAAGAGTTACTCAAGCAAAGCCCTGCGGCCTACATGAACGAGCCGCAGCGCCAGTTTTTTCGCACATTGCTGATAAGCCAGCGTAGCGATCTGCAGCAGCGCATCGAGCAAGAGTTTCGCGCCTTGCGCGAACAGGAAGTGCTCAGCGACCCCGCCGACATTGGCAGCGCCGAGGAGGAGCGGCACTGGCAATTGCGCTCGCTGGAGCGCGAGAAGAAGCTGCTGGACAAGATCGACCAGGCCCTGGAGCGCCTGGCCCGTGGTGAGTATGGCTGGTGCGAGGAAACCGGCGAGCCGATCGGCCTGCGCCGCTTGCTGCTGCGGCCGACCGCCACCTTGTGCATCGAAGCCAAGGAGCGCCAGGAGCTGAAGGAAAAGCACCAGCGGGACGGCGCCTGAGCCGCCCCGCGCTGGCGTTCAGTCTGCCCCCAGCTCACGCACCTGCCAGCGCACCGCGCTGACGCCTTTTTCCAGGCTGACCCGGCCGACCAGCCGCTCCAGTTGAGCCGTGGCTTGCGGATTGCCCAGCAGTTCGGCGCGCACTTCCAGGCGGCTGGCGTCAGGCAGATCCTCGCTGTGCAGCGACTGCAAGCGCAGGCCAGGGTCGCTGAGACTGTGCAGCATCAGGCTGCGCACCTGGATCTCATCCTCGGCGCGGCAAACGATACGCACCTCGAAACGCTGCTCGACCTCGCTGGCCGGCAACACTTCCTGGTGATCCAGGCGTTGGGCGATATCGCGCAGCAAAATGTTGGCGCAGAGCACCACCAGGCTGCCCACCGCTGCCTCCAACAGCAGCCCAACGCTGCACAGCACGCCGACAGCGGCGGTGCACCAGAGGGTCGCGGCAGTATTGAGCCCGCGTACGTTCAAGCCGTCGCGCATGATTACGCCGCCGCCGAGAAAACCGATACCCGACACCACATAAGCGGCGATCCGCGACGCATCGGTCGGGGCCATGCCCGGCACCGCCTGGGTCATCAGCACGAACAGGCAAGCGCCGGTGCTGACCAGCGCATTGGTGCGCAGGCCGGTCAGGCGTTGACGCAGTTGTCGCTCAGCGCCGATCAAGGCACCGAGCAGCAGGGCTACGCTGACGCGCAGCAGAAAGACTTTCCAATCCATAGCAAACCTCGTTGCACGGGCAATCGCCCGTACGAGCACCATCGGCAGATGGCACGTTGAAAAATGAGAATGCGCAGGACCACAGCAACCATCGCCCTTCGGGCGGCGGTGTAAAGAAGAGGGGGGAGGGAGCATTGACCCGTTTGGGCCGTGCTGAACCACCGTCTACCGTGTTTGGCGAGACAGTGGCAGAAATACTGCCGGACTAGCTCGCCGTGTGGACCTGTCGCAATCGACTGGGGCTACTGTCCAATGCAGGACTCCTGTGTGGGGATGCGTAATTGCGCGGCGGACCTTACCCCTGGCACGGGGCAAGGTCAACGACACAAAGATGACAATTGCGTCATAGAGGCGTTTGCTTGATCAGGCTGGGCTGATCCGTACCGGCTGCGGTGGTAATCTTGCGCCTTTGGTCATCTACTGCGGATTTTCCCATGCTGTTCAATCTCGCCATCCTCTTCGCCACCGTGCTGGCCATGGAAGGCGTCGGCACCTTGGCGCACAAGTACATCATGCATGGCTGGGGCTGGTGGTTGCACCGCTCGCACCATCAGCCGCAGTTGGGGATGCTGGAAACCAACGACGTCTACCTGGTGGCGCTGGCCTTGATTGCGACCGGCCTGGTGGCGCTGGGCAAGGCCGGGCATGCGCCATTGCAGTGGGTCGGCGGCGGGGTGGCGGGTTATGGCCTGCTGTATGTGCTGGCCCATGACGGCTGGTTTCACCGGCATTGGCCGCGCAAGCTGCGCCCAGCCAATCGATACCTGAAGCGACTGCACCGGGCGCACCGGCTACACCATGCAGTGAAGGGGCGCCAGGGCTGCGTCTCGTTCGGGTTTTTCTATGCACCGCCCTTGGCCGTGCTCAAGCGCCAATTGCGTGCGCGGCGTACGCACATCGAGCGCTGAAGCAGCGGGCCTCATCCCGGATCAAGCCCGCCCCTGCAAAGGTCAATCTTCAGCGGTACGCCCGGAACCCGCCGCGCTTGGCTCTGCCTTGTGGCCACGGCTCACCCACCAGCCAAACCCCGCCGCCGTGAAGAACATCAGCAAGCTATAGATCGCCGCTGGCACTGCCATGGTGGCGTTATTGAGCAGCGACGGGCTCAAGGCCAGGGCAATGGCCAAGGTGCCGTTGTGAATACCGATCTCCATACCAATGGCAATCGCCTGGCGCTTGGGGATGTTCAACAAGCGCGGCACCCAGTAGCCCACGCCCAGGCTGAGCAGGTTGAACAATAGCGCAGCGCCGCCGACGATCGGTGCGTACTCGACCACGGTCTGCCAATCCTTGGCCAGCGCCAGGACGATGGTGAACGCCAGAAACAGCGCCGCCACCAGCTTCATTGGTTTCTCCATGCGCGCGGCAAAGCCCGGTGCCCAGCGGCGGATCATCATGCCCAGCGCCACCGGCAGCAAGACGATGGCGAACACTTGCATGACCTTGGCAAATTGCAGCGGTATGGCCTGGTCCGACTCCATGAACCAGATCAGCGACAGATTGACCAGCAGCGGCATGGTCAGGATCGCGATCAGCGAGTTGACCGCGGTCAAGGTGATGTTCAGCGCCACATCGCCATGGGCCAGGTGGCTGAACAGGTTGGCCGTGGTGCCGCCGGGCGAGGCTGCCAACAGCATCAGGCCGACCGCCAGTGCCGACTCCAGGCCAAAACCATTGGCGATCAGGAAGCACACCAACGGCAGCAGCAGGATCTGGCAAGCCAGGCCAATCACTACCGGCTTGGGGTACTTTACCACCCGGGCGAAGTCAGCCAGGGTCAGCGACAAGCCAAGCCCGAGCATGATGATGCCCAAGGCGATAGGCAGGACGGCGGTAAGCAAGGGTGAGGCGGTCATGGGCACTGTCTCGAGCAAAGTAGTGCCAGCAGTGTAGGTGGCGCTCGAACGATCGCTAATCGCACTAGGCCAGGTCTTGGTAAAGTTTTGTTACTGCACCTGTGGCCAAAGCACCGCTACAGCGGCTCTGCGCCGCGTTGCTTACTGGCGGCGGGCGCAGTAGGATTCGCGCTTTTGCCGAGGATTAGCCTGTCATGCCGTTCCAGCAAGGTCTGCTTGCCACCCCGGTGCCGGCGCACGCCCGTCACCTGTTCTTCACCTTGCACGCAAGCCAGGCGCTGCCTGCGGTGCTTGACGCTTTGCTGACGCAAGTCGATGGCCAGCAACTGATCGTCGGCATCGGCGCGCCGCTGGCCAAGGCCCTGGGCCGCGAAGTCCCGGGGCTACGCAGCTTCCCGCAACTGGACGCGGCGGTCGAGAACCCTAGCACCCAGCACGCCCTGTGGCTGTGGCTGCGCGGTGCTGAGCGCGGTGAGCTGTTCCTGCGCGCGCAGGCCTTGGAACAACTGCTGGCACCGGCCTTGCGCCTGGTAGACAGTGTCGATGGCTTCCTGCACCGCGGCGGTCACGACCTGACCGGCTATGAGGACGGTACTGAGAACCCGGTCGAGCAAGCGGCAGTAGACGCGGCAATCGTTGCCGGCGAGCAGCCAGGCCTGAGCGGTTCGAGCTTTGCTGCCTTCCAGCTGTGGAAGCATGACCTGAACTACTTCAAGTCGCTGCCGCAGGCTGAGCAAGACAACATCATTGGCCGCCGTCTCAGCGACAACGAAGAGCTGGACGATGCGCCAGAGTCGGCACACGTCAAACGTACCGCTCAGGAGAGCTTCGACCCTGAAGCCTTCATGGTCAGGCGTTCGGTCGCCTGGACCGATGAGCGTGGCGCGGGCCTGGCATTCGTTGCCCTGGGGCATAGCTTCGACGCTTTCGAGGTGCAGCTGCGCCGCATGAGCGGCCTGGAAGACGGCGTGATCGACGGCCTGTACCGCTTCAGCCGGCCACTGACCGGCGGTTACTACTGGTGCCCACCGCTCAATGCTGGCGGTCTGGACTTGAGCTTGCTGCTGCAGGCCTAAAGCTAAACATCCAGATACAGAAACACCCACCGGTGCGGGGTAGAGCGGCTAGCCTTGAAAGTTTCCGATTCATGACGGGAGCTTTTCTATGTACGGTCGTCGTGATGTCCTACGCACTGGTGCGGCTTTAGGCCTACTGGCTGCCAGCCCTTGGCTACGCGCTGAAGCCGCCAGCGGCATGCTCACCCGCAAGGTCCCCGCAACCGGTGAAGCCTTGCCGGTCATCGGCGCTGGCACCTCTGGCAGTTTCGAGGTCGAGGCGGGCTCTGCGCAGTACCAGCAGCTCAAGCAAGTACTCAAGGCGTTTTTCGACGGTGGCGGCAAGGTCATCGACACCTCGCCCAACTACGGCGGCGCCGATGCCATTCTCGGCCAGTTGCTGGAGGAGGGCGGCTGGCACCGCCAGTGCTTCATCGCCACCAAGATCGCCGCCGACAGCGCCGCTGCCGCCCAGGAGCAGTGGGCCGGCACGCTCAGGAGCCTGCGCACCGACAAGGTCGACCTGCTGCAGATCCACAACCTGCGAGACTGGCAACGCCAACTGCCCTACGCCCGCGAGCTCAAGGCCCAGGGCAAGACCCGCTACATTGGCATTACCCACTACCTGGCCAGCGGCCAGGATGATGTCGAGCGGATTGTGCGCAGCGAAAAGCTCGATTTCATCCAGATCAACTATTCGGTCAACTCGCCTGAGGCGGCGAAAAGCCTGCTACCGCTGTGCCAGGACAAGGGCGTGGCGGTGCTGATCAACCGTGCCTTCGATGACGGCCGGCTGTTCGCCAAGGTCAAGGATCAGCCGTTGCCGGGCTGGGCGGCAGAGGCCGGGGTTAGCAGCTGGGCGCAGTTGTTCCTGAAGTTCGCCATCAGCCATCCGGCCGTGACGGCGGTGATCCCCGCGACCAGTCGCCCGGACCGCCAGCTCGATCAACTCAAGGCCGGCAGTGGTGCGTTACTCAGCCAGACGCAGCAGCAAGCGCTGATCGAGCAGTTCGCCTGAGCCGATGAGCAACTGGCGGCGGCGCCTGGATCAAGGGCTCAACCTCAAGCCCGACGAGGGCCTGGCGGTAATCGCCGGTCTGGCCTTGTTCTACCTGCTGTTCACCGGTTACTTCATGCTGCGGCCGGTACGCGAGACCATGGGCGTAGCTGGCGGGGTGGACAACCTGCAATGGCTGTTCACTGGCACCTTCGTGGTGACGCTGATCTGCCTGCCGCTGTTCGGCTGGCTGGCTTCGCGGGTCAAACGACGGCGCATCCTGCCTTGGACCTATGCCTTCTTTGCCAGCAACCTGCTGCTATTTGCCGTGCTGTTTGCCCGCGACCCTGACGATATCTGGCCGGCGCGGGCTTTTTACATCTGGCTGTCGGTGTTCAACCTGCTGGCCATTTCCCTGGCCTGGAGCGTGTTGGCTGACCTGTTTTCCAGCGAACAGGGCAAGCGACTGTTCGGCCTGCTGGCGGCCGGCGCCAGCTTTGGCGGCTTGACCGGTCCGGTGCTCGGCACCTTGCTGGTGGCGCCGCTGGGGCATGCTGGGTTGCTGGTCCTGGCGTGTCTGTTGCTGCTTGGCAGCATCGGCGCCACGCTCTACCTGCAGCGCTGGCGTGACCGCCATCCGTTGCCGGCGATGAGTGAGCATCCGGCCTCCAAGCCCTTGGGTGGCAATCCGTTCGCCGGCGCTACCGCGGTGCTGCGCTCGCCGTATTTACTGGGCATCGCACTGTTCGTGGTGCTGCTGGCCAGTGTCAGTACGTTCTTGTACTTCGAACAGGCACGCATCGTCAGTGAAACGTTCTCTGACCGGACCCGGCAAACCCAGGTGTTTGGCCTGATCGACAGCGTGGTGCAGGCGCTGGCCATACTGACCCAGGTGTTTATCACCGGGCGGCTGGCCCGGCGCCTTGGGGTCGGCGTGCTTTTGGTGGCAGTACCGCTGGTGATGGCGGCCGGTTTCATCTGGCTGGCCATGGCGCCGGTGTTTGCTGTGTTCGTGGTGGTGATGGTGGTACGCCGCGCCGGTGAATACGCCTTGGTTCGCCCTGGGCGAGAAATGCTGTTTACGGTGTTACCTGCCGAAGACAAGTACAAGGCCAAGAACTTCATCGACACCGTGGTCTATCGCGGCGGCGATGCCTTGAGCGGCTGGGTCAAGCGTGCGCTGGATGTGATGGGCGACCACCCGCAGCTGGCCATGCTGATTGGTGCGGCGATTGCCCTGGGCTGGGCGGTTACCGGGGGCTGGCTGGGACGCCGTCAGCGGGGGCTGGAGGAGCGAAACTGAAATGCGGCCTTGGGGCCGCTGTGCGGCCTCAATACAGGCGCCCCTAATCTTAGGTGTGCAGCAGTTCGGTAATACCCCGGGGTAGCCGCCGTATGGGCCTTGAATACCCGCTGAAAATGGCTCTGATCAGCGAAACCCAGGCAGTAGGCCACCTCGGCAAGTTCCTCACCTTGGCGAAGCAGCTGCCGCGCCCGGTTGATCCGGGCGTTGAGCAGATAAGCGTGGGGCGTAAAACCAGTGGCTGCACGGAAGGCGCGAATCAGCTGATAGCGCCCAAGGTCGGCTTGGCGTGCCAGCGAGTCGAGGCTCAACTCGGCCAATTCCGCCTGTTCGATATGCTCAATCAGTTGACCCAGAACAGACCGCCCCAGCGGTGCAATGGGAGCTGCCTCCAGCGCAGGGTATGCACTGAAATCATGGTCCCCCATGAACGTCACCAGCGCTGCGTGCTTCTCGGCAACCCCGGCGCCTGAGAACAACAGCGCATTGAGCTGACAAAAGTGCTGGTAAAGCTCCGCTGAGCGGACGATGCGCGCCGGTTCACCCGCATCAGCCGCTGGCGTGCCCATCTCCAGGCGCAATTGCTGCAACCATTGGGCATCCAGGTGCAGCATCTGGTAACTCCAGGCCGTACCCGGTTCCGGGTTGCAAGCGTGCACCCGCTGCGCCGGCACCAGCACCAGGGTGCCTGGCGTCAGGCGCACTTGCCGTTTGCCGGCACCGCTGAAACGGCTAAAACCCACATCGACCGCACCTATGGAAAACGTTGGGTGGCTATGGGCCTTGTAACAGGCGCGGCTATGACAAGCGCGGCGACTTTCGACGAAGGGCAGGGCGGGGTCATGCCAGATTTCGCTGCTTGCGCAATGCATGGGCCTGTCTCGGGTGTCAGCGGAGCGCGCAGTCTAACCTGTGGCCCACTGTTGCGGCCATTTACCCCGTGACTGTGCTTGACGCCGGCAGGCCAGGGCGGCGAGGCTGGCCCGGTCGCAACGGAGAACAATAATGGACCTGTCGAGCCTGCTGCTTTTCATCCCCGCCTGCTTTGCCCTGAACATGGCACCTGGCCCCAACAACCTCTTGTCCCTGCACAACGCCAGCCGTTATGGCCTGCGCACCGCCTGTGTGGCCGGCGCTGGGCGGATTCTCGCCTTCAGCGGCATGATCACCCTGGCGGCAATGGGCCTGGCGGTGGTGCTGCACACCAGCGAATACCTGTTTCTAAGCATCAAGGTGATTGGCGCGGCCTACCTGTTCTACATCGCCTGGCAACTGTGGCGGGCACCGGTTGCTGAGGCACAACTGACGGGTGAACACCCGCGCGGCACTTGGCGCCTGGCGCGGCAAGAGTTCTGGGTGGCGGCGGGTAATCCGAAAGCGATTTTGCTGTTCACCGCCTTTTTGCCGCAGTTCGTATCGATGAACAGCGCCACGCCGGTCAGTGAACAGTTCCTCTGGCTGGGCGGGCTGTTCCTGCTGTTGGAGTGGGCGGCAATCGCGATCTATGCGGGGCTGGGCGCTTACCTGCAGCGCTGGTTCAATCGGCCTGGACCACGACGGGTGTTCAACCGGGTCAGTGCTTCGCTGCTTGGCTGTGCCGGGTTAGGGTTGCTGGCAGCGCGGCGCTAGGCTTCATCAATCGCGGTAGAACACCTGCACCAGATGATAGCCAAACTTGGACTTGATCGGCCCGTGGATCTCTCGCAGGGCTTTTTTGAAGATCACCTGGTCGATCGCGCCGACCATCTGCCCTGGGCGCACTTCACCCAGATCGCCGCCGCGCTTGCCCGACGGGCAGGTGGAAAACTTCTTCGCCAGGACGTCGAAGGCCTCGCCCTTGGCGATGCGCTGCTTGAGCTGTTCGGCCTCGGCAGCGGTCTTGACCAGGATGTGACGGGCTTGAGCTTTCATGGGACACCTGTGTATCGGGCAAAAAAGGGCGCCATTATGCCTGATCGCGCAGCTCTGCGCGGTCGCGGAATTGCTCCAGCGCTTCAGGGTTGGCCAGGGCATCGGTATTTTTCACAGGCTGGCCGTGGACCACATTGCGAATCGCCAATTCCACCAGCTTGCCGCTGATGGTCCGCGGGATATCGTTGACCTGGGCGATCACCGCCGGCACGTGGCGCGGCGTGGTGTACTGGCGAATCACCTGGCGGATACGTTGGCGCAGGGCGTCATCCAGTTGCAGCCCCTCGCGCAGGCGCACGAACAGCACCACGCGCACATCGTTGTGCCACTGCTGGCCAATGGCGACGCTCTCGACCACTTCTTCGACCTTCTCTACCTGCCGGTAGATCTCTGCCGTGCCAATGCGCACCCCGCCCGGGTTGAGCACTGCATCGGAGCGGCCATGGATTATCAGGCCACCTGTGGCACTTTGCTCGGCATAGTCGCCCTGGGCCCAGACCCCGGCAAACTGGCTGAAATACGCCTGTTGGTAGCGGCTGCCATCGCTATCGCCCCAGAACCCCAGCGGCATCGAGGGGAAGGTGCGCGTGCAGACCAGCTCGCCTTTCTCGCCGATCAGCGGCTGGCCGTGCTCGTCCCACACCTCCACCGCCATGCCGAGGCCTTTGCACTGAATCTCGCCACGGCGCACTGGCAGTAACGGATTCCCCAGGACAAAGCAGGAAACGATATCGGTACCGCCAGACATCGAAGCCAGGCACACGTCGGCCTTGATCTTGCGATAGACGTAGTCGTAGCTGTGCGGCGACAGCGGCGAGCCGGTCGAGAGGATCAGGCGCAGGCTGTCCAGGCGATGGCTGGTGGCCGGCTGCAGGCCTTCTTGCTCCAGCGCGGCCAGATACTTGGCACTGGTGCCGAAGGCGGTGACCTGCTCGCTATCGATCAGGTCGAGCAGGCGTTCGGCGCCTGGGTGAAATGGCGAGCCGTCGTAGAGCACGATCGTTGCGCCAACGGCTAAGGCACTGGCCAGCCAGTTCCACATCATCCAGCCGCAGGTGGTGTAGTAGAACAGGACGTCGTCGGCCTTCAAGTCGTTATGCAGGCCATGTTCCTTGAGGTGCTGCAACAACACACCGCCAGCGCGATGGACGATGCACTTGGGCACGCCGGTGGTGCCGCTGGAGTAGAGGATGTACAGCGGATGGTCGAAGGGCAGCGCAGTGAACTGAGGCTCGCCCCCAGCCTGGTAGAACGCATCCCACAGGCTGACGTTGGGCGCGACGAACTCCTCGGCTTGGGTATGGCTGCGGGTATAGGGCACGATCAGCAAGCGCTCAAGGCCTGGCAGCTGGCTGACCACTTGGTTGATCTTGTCCACCTGGTCGATGCACTTGCCGGCGTACTCGTAGCCGGCGCAGGCAATCAGGAGTTTCGGCTCGATCTGGCCGAAGCGATCGATGATGCCGTGCAGGCCGAATTCGGGTGAGGAGCTGGACCAGACCGCGCCGATACTGGCGCAGGCGAGCATGGCCACCAACGTTTCCCAGGTATTGGGCATGACCGCAGCAACCCGGTCACCGGCCTGGATGCCACACGCGCTCAAGGCACGCTGGAAACCGGCCACCTGGGCGGCCAGTTGGCTATGGGTGAACCCCTGGCGTTTACCGTCTTCACGTACGGCGATAACCGCCGGGCGGTCGTCGCGGCGCTGCAGCAGGTGTTCGGCGTAGTTGAGGGTGGCGCCAGGGAACCAGCGCGCATCGGGCATGCGTGGGCCTTCTTCGAGTACCTGGCTGGCGGGGGATTGCCACTGTACGTGGAAGTACTCCGCCAGGGTCTGCCAGAAGGCTGCGCGGTGCTCGATGCTCCAGCGGTGCAGGGCGGGGTAATCGTTGAGCTGCAGATTGAATCGCAGGTTGACCCGGCGGCGGAAGGCATCCATCCGGCTGGCCTCGATCCGCGCCGTGGAGGGGCGCCAGAGCACATCGTTCATGCCGAAATCTCCGCAAAGGCGTGTAGGCGAGGGCAAGCCCGCGCCTACAAGGGCTCTATTACTCCACTTTAGCTGTTTCTACCTTTTCGGACGCCGACCATACGCGATAACGCACCTCGACACCTTTGGGCACGTAGACCACCACCGGCAGCTTGCTGTTGTAGCGCAGCATGAAGCCTTCGCCGATTACCGGCACGAAGGCCTTGGTTTTCTTGCCATCCGGGCAGGCCATCAGGGTGCTGGCCGGACCGCCGACTGTTTCCAGCCGGTAGTAGCTGTAGCCCCAGCCTTCCAGGGTTTTTTCTTCCAGGGTTCCGGCCAGACGCTGACGATTGCAGTCTACCTCAAGGGTTTTGCCAGCCAGAATCTCCAGCTTGTGGGCCGATTCATCTGCCTGCGCGGGCAGGCGAATGACCTGGCGGGTGAAGCCTTGTTCCGCCTCAGGATAGGGCGCGACGTCCTTGAGCGTGGCCGCCATTGCCGGAACGGCGGCGGCCAGGGTCAGGGAGAAGATCGCGGTCAGTGGGAATGGGCGCATACGGCCTCCTTGCAATTGAACGAATGCAAGACCGCGCCAGGCCCACCGCCAACCCTCACTGGGCCAGCCAGCCACCATCGACGTTCCAGGCGGCGCCGCGGACCTGGCTTGCGGCCTCGCTGCACAGGAACAATACCAGCTCACCCAGATGCTGGGGGGTGACGAACGCCAAAGAAGGTTGTTTTTCGGCGAGCAAATCGTGCTGCGCTTGCTGCGGATCGGCCCCGGCCGCGGCGCGATCGTCGATCTGCTTCTGCACCAGCGGGGTCAACACCCAACCGGGGCAGATGGCGTTGCAGGTGACATTGCTGGTAGCGGTTTCCAGCCCCACCACCTTGGTCAGGCCGATCACGCCATGTTTGGCAGCCACATACGCGGCCTTGCCAGTAGAGCCCACCAAGCCATGCACCGAAGCGATATTGACGATCCGCCCCCAGTTGCGCGCACGCATGCCGGGCAAGGCCAGACGCGTGCCATGAAACACCGCCGAGAGGTTCAGGGCAATGATCTTGTCCCAGCTTTCGAGGGGAAAGTTCTCGACCGGGGCGACGTGCTGGATCCCGGCGTTATTGACGAGGATATCGACCCCGCCAAAGTCGCGCTCAGCCAGGGCGAACAGGTCTTCAATCTGCGTGACCTGGGACAAGTCTGCCAGGTGATGGGCAACCTTCACCCCGTGGCGGGCGATCTCGGCCAGTGCCGGCGCCGGATCGCCAAAGCCGTTGAGGATGATGTTCGCCCCAGCGCCTGCCAGCACTTGGGCAATGCCCAGGCCGATGCCGCTGGTGGAACCGGTGACGAGTGCAGTTTTGCCAGTCAGTGTCATGCAAAAGCTCCTTAGACGATGCCGGTGGCGTAGAAAGTCGCGATGACCACGAAAACCGCCAGGGTCTTGATCAGGGTAATCCCAAAAATATCTTTGTAGGCTTCGCGGTGGGTCAGGCCGGTGACGGCCAGCAACGTGATCACCGCGCCGTTGTGCGGCAGGGTGTCCATGCCGCCACTGGCCATCGCCGCCACCCGGTGCAGCACTTCAAGCGGGATGTTGGCGGCGTTGGCCGCTGCGATGAAACTGTCGCCCATCGCCGCCAGGGCAATACTCATCCCGCCTGATGCCGAGCCAGTGATGCCCGCCAGCAAGGTCACGGTGATGGCTTCGTTGACCAGCGGATTAGGGATACCGCGTAGCGCATCGGCCAGCACCAAGAAGCCCGGCAGCGAGGCGATCACCGCACCGAAGCCGTATTCCGATGCGGTGTTCATGGCAGCGAGCAAGGCGCCGCTGACAGCGCTTTTGGTGCCCTCGGCCAGGCGCTGGCGGATTGCGCCGAAGGCGCACACCAGCACCATCAAGATGCCCACCAGCAAGGCCGCCTGCACCGCCCAGATCGCGGTCAGCTTGGCCACATCGCTCTGCACTGGCGCGGCCATCCCCGGCAGTTGCAGGCTATGGCTGCTGCCGTACCACTGGGGGATCCAGTGGGTGAACAGCAGGTTCATCACCCCCACCAGCAGCAGCGGGGCGAGTGCCAGCAGCGGGTTGGGCAGGGCCAGGTCGTCAGCGGTTTCTGGCTCATTGCGCAGTTCGCTGCCATAGCCTTCGCCGGCGCGCTGAGCCTTGTTGCGTTGGCGCTGCAGGTAGAGCATGCCGGTACAGAACACGAAGATTGTGCCAATCAAGCCCAGCCAGGGCGCGGCCCAGGCCGTGGTGTTGAAGAAGGTGCTGGGGATGATGTTCTGGATTTGTGGCGTGCCGGGCAGGGCGTCCATGGTGAAGGAGAACGCACCCAGGGCAATGGTCGCTGGGATCAGGCGTTTAGGGATATTGCTCTGGCGGAACATTTCCGCAGCGAACGGGTACACCGCGAACACCACCACGAACAGCGACACACCGCCATAGGTGAGCAGGGCGCAGACCAGCACGATCACCAGCATGGCCTGGCGGGTGCCCAGTAGGCGGATGGCGGCGGCAACGATCGAGCGAGAGAAGCCAGACAGCTCGATCAGCTTGCCGAACACCGCGCCGAGCAGAAATACCGGGAAGTACAGTTTGATGAAGCCGACCATTTTTTCCATGAACACGCCGGTGAAAGCGGGGGCAACAGCAGAAGGGTCGGTGAGCAGCACCGCGCCGAGGGCGGCGATGGGGGCGAAGAGGATTACGCTGTAGCCGCGGTAGGCGGCGAGCATCAGCAGCGCGAGGGCTGCCAAGGCGATGAGCACAGTCATCGGGTCTATCTCCTGGGTGAATCTTGTTTTTATGGGTTTGGAGGGGATAGCGGGAATCGTGCCAGTTGCTTAAGTGATTGATTTATATGTGTTTATCTTTTAGCTCAGGAATGTATGTCTCTGATTTGAGATTGTTGGGGCTGCTTTGCAGCCCATCGGAGCGGTTCGTCGGGGCGCCGAACCGCTCCGATGGGCCGCAACGCGGCCCCAACGCTGCGGTCTCTAACTATAGATCGCCAATCTCATTATTGAGACAAAACCCCCAGCGCGACCATCTTCTTGTATAACGTCGACCGTCCCACCCCCAGGCTCTGCGCCGTTTGCGGCACATTCCCGGCACAACGCGCCAAGGCCTCGACAATCACCTTACGCTCAAACTGCTCACACGCTTCGCGCAGGTTCAACGCAACCGGCGCCCCTTCCACAACCAGCAGAGGCCCTAGCGCTTCCTGCAAATCACACAACCCCAAGCGCGGCTGATCCGCCAACAGCGTCGCCCGCTCCAGCACGTTACGCAGCTCACGAATATTGCCCGGCCAGGCATGGCGCATCAGCAAGGCCTGCGCCTCATCTTCAAGCTCATACTGACTGCCCAAATCCGCCAGAATCGCCTCACACAGTGCCGGCAGGTCATCCAGACGCTCACGCAGCGGCGGCACCTGGATCGGCAGCACGTTCAGCCGGTAGTACAAATCCGCACGGAACCGGCCTTCGGCCATGGCTGCCTGCAGATCGATGGACGTTGCAGCGATGATCCGCACATCGCTGCGCAGCATCTGGTTGGAGCCGACCGGCTCGTACTCTTTCTCTTGCAGCACCCGCAGCAGCTTGCTCTGTAATGCCAGCGGCATATCGCCGATCTCATCGAGAAACAGCGTGCCGCCTTCGGCCAATTGCAGCTTGCCGGAACGGCCCTTGCGCTCGGCGCCGGTAAAGGCACCCGGCGCGGTGCCAAAGAACTCGGCCTCAAGCAGCGTTTCAGGAATCGCGGCGCTGTTGATGCTGACAAAGGCCTTGTGTGCCCTGGCCGAGGCGGCGTGGATGGCGTGGGCCAGCAGCTCCTTGCCGGTGCCGGTTTCACCCAGCAGCAACACCGGCGAATCACTGTTGGCGCCACGCCGGGCACGGCGTTTGGCTTCAAGGCTGGCTGGGCTGGTGCCGACGAACTGGGCGAAGGTGTACTTGGCCTGGCGCGCCCGCAACTGCGAACGGGTCGATGCCAGTTCCTGCTGCATGCTCGAATAACGTTTGAGCAGCGGTGACAAGCTGCGCAGTTCATCGAACAAGGCAAAGCCAATCGCCCCGATCAGCTTGCCCTGGTCGTCATGAATCGGCAGGCGCATGACCACCAAGGGTTCATTGGGCGTATCGAGCATATCCAGCAGGATCGGCTTGCCATCGCTGACCACCTCGCGCATCAGGCTACCGGGAATCACCGCCTCGCACGGCTGGCCAATGGCACTGGCAGCGTCCGGCAGGCCAAAGCGGCGGGCGTAGCGCTCGTTCATCCAGACGATGCGCGCCTGGCGGTCGACGATCACCGTGCCTTCGCTGGACTGCTCGATGATCTCGAACAGCGAACGGATCGCCAACTGGCGTACTTGGGGATAGTCCTTGAGGCTGTCGCTGTCGTGCATGGGGAGGCCTGGATAGGTGGAGCATGATTAAAGGTTTGTCAGTCGTAGCGGGTTGCCTGTTTCGCGGGCAAGCCCGCTCCATCAGGGAGCGCAGCGATCCGCTTGCCAGTGCTGAGCCTGTTACCTGCGCGGGTCGAACGCCTCGCGCAGGGCATCACCCATGAATACCAGCAACGAGAGAATCAAGGCCAGGGCAAAGAACGCGGTGAAGCCTAGCCAAGGCGCCTCCAGATGCTGCTTGCCCTGAGTCACCAACTCGCCCAGCGAGGCGCTGCCAGCAGGCATGCCGAAACCGAGGAAATCCAGGGCGGTGAGGGTGGTGATGGCGCCGGTGAGCATGAACGGGATGAGCGTCAGGGTGGCATTCATGGCATTGGGCAGGATATGCCGCAGCATGATCTGGCTGTCCGCCAGGCCCAGCGCACGGGCCGCCTTGACGTACTCAAGGTTGCGCCCGCGCAGGAACTCTGCACGTACCACATCGACCAGGGTCAGCCAGGAAAACAACGCCATGATCCCCAGCAGCCACCAGAAATCCGGCTCGACAAAGCCGCTGAGGATGATCAGCAAATACAGCACCGGCAACCCCGACCAGACCTCCAACAAGCGCTGCCCGAGCAAGTCGACCCAACCGCCGTGATAGCCCTGCAAGGCCCCGGCAAGCAGCCCGATCAGCACACTGACAACCGTCAGGGCGAAAGCGAACAGCAGCGATACCCGCGTGCCATACAGCACCCGCGCCAGCACATCGCGCCCCTGATCATCGGTGCCCAGCCAGTTAGCGGTGGACGGCGGGCTGGGTGTCGGCACTTGCAAGTCGTAGTTGGGGGTATCGGCACTGAACGGGATCGGGGCAAACAGCATCCATCCCCCTTGGCCCTCGATCAGCTCGCGTACGTACTGGCTGCGATAGTCCGGCTGGAACGGCAATTGCCCGCCAAACGCCTGCTCGGTGTAACGCTTGAGCGCCGGTACGTACAGCTCGCCCTTGTAAGACAGCAGCAGCGGTTTGTCGTTGGCCACCAGCTCAGCGCCCAGGCTCAGCAGCAACAGCCCGGCAAACAGCCACAGGGAAATCCAGCCGCGACGATTGTCGCGAAAGCGTCGCAGGCGGCGTCGCGAGACAGGCGAGAGCATCAGTGCGCCCTCGTGTCGAAGTCGATACGCGGATCGAGCAGGGTGTAGCACAGGTCACCGATCAAGCGAATCAGCAGCCCGGCCAGGGTGAAGATGAACAGCGTGCCGAACACCACCGGATAGTCGCGTGATACAGCGGCCTCGTAGCTCATCCGCCCCAGGCCATCGAGCGAGAAGATCACTTCGATCAGCAAGGAGCCTGCGAAAAACACCGTGATCAACGCCTGCGGCACTCCAGCCACCACCAGCAGCATGGCATTGCGCAGCACATGCCCATACAGCACCCGCCGCTCGCTCAGGCCCTTGGCGCGGGCGGTGACCACGTACTGACGGGAAATCTCATCGAGAAAGGCATTTTTGGTCAGCAGGGTCAGCGTCGCGAAACCGCCGATCACCAAGGCGCCGACTGGCAGCACCAAGTGCCAGAAGTAATCCGCGACTTTGCCCAGCAAGCTGAGCTGGTCGAAGTTTTCCGAGACCAGCCCGCGCACCGGGAACCAGTTCAGCGACGTGCCGCCCGCGAACAGCACGATCAACAGCAAGGCGAACAGGAACGAGGGCAGGGCATAGCCAATCACGATCAGCGCACTGCTCCAGGCGTCGAACCGACTGCCGTGGTGCACGGCTTTGCGAATGCCCAGGGGGATGGACACCAGGTAGGTGATCAGCGTCGCCCAAAAGCCCAGCGACAGGGTCACCGGTAGTTTTTCCAGGATCAGCTCGGTGACCTTGGCGCCGCGAAAGAAACTGTTGCCAAAGTCGAGCCTGGCGTACTGGCCGAGCATCAACCAAAGGCGTTCCGGGGCGGTCTTGTCGAAACCGTACTGGCGCTTGATCTCTTCGATCAGCTTTGGGTCCAGCCCGCGGGTCGCCCGCGATTCCCCCTGGAGCGTCTCGACCCGTGCCCCAGGTGCGCCACCGCCAATACCTTGCAGACGCGCGACTGCTTGCTCCACGGGGCCACCAGGCGCTGCCTGGACGATGGCGAAGTTGACCAGCAGGATCGCCAGCAAGGTGGGAATGATCAACAACAGCCGGCGCAGGATGTAGGTCGTCATGGCGAAGTCTTCCGGCGCTCGGCCATCTGTTCGTTGGTCAGGGCGGTGGGGCTGATTTCCCACCAGGTATCCAGGCCTTCGTCATAGCTCGCTTGCACCTTGGGCAGGCCGAAGCGATTCCACCACACGGTCGAGCTGCCGGGCGGGTAGTAGTTGGGGATCCAGTAGTAGTTCCATTGCAGCACCCGGTCCAGGGCGTGGGCGTAGCGCAACATGCTCGCCTGGCTGTCGGCCCGCACCAGGCCATCGAGCAGGGTGTCCACGGCAGGGTCCTTGAGCACCATGAGGTTGTTCGAGCCCGGGTCGTTGGCCGACGCCGAGCCAAAGTAGTTGTATAGCTCAGCGCCCGGCGACAGGGTGACTGGGTAGCCGGTGACGATCATGTCGTAGTCGCGCGCCATCACCCGGTTGATGTATTGCGCCGAGTCGACGTTGCGGATGTTCAGGGTGATGCCGATCTGTGCCAGGTTGCGCTTCCACGGCAGCAACAACCGCTCAAGGCCAGACTGGCCGTTGAGGAAGGTAAACTCCAGTGGCTCGCCCTGGGCGTTCACCAGGCGATCCCCCTCGGGCTGCCAACCCGCGCGTTGCAGCAGCTGCAACGCTTGCAACTGCTGTGGGCGGATGATCCCGGAGGCATCGGTGACCGGCGCGCTGAAGACTGTGCTGAACACCTCATCCGGCACCTGGCCGCGCAGCGGTTCCAGCAACTTCAGTTCTTCGGCATCCGGCAGTTGCCGCGCGGCCAGGGGGGTATTGGAGAACACGCTCTGCTGGCGGATGTACATCTTGCGCATCATCTGCCGGTTGCTCCATTCGAAATCCCAGAGCATGGCCAGCGCCTGGCGGGTGCGACGGTCCTTGAACATGGCGTGGTCCAGGTTGAACACAAAACCCTGGGCGGTCTGTGGCTTGGCAGGCCCCAGGTGTGCACGTTGCAAGCGGCCATCGTCGAGTTGCGCGCCGTTGTAGCCAATGGTGTAGGCGGTGGCGGAAAACTCGCGGTTGTAATCGTAGCCACCGCCCCGCAATACCTGGCGCGCGACTTCGGTATCGCCGAAAAACTCGATGCGGATACGTTCGAAGTTATAGCGCCCACGGCTGACCGGCAGGTCTTTGGCCCACCAATTGGCATCGCGCTCGAAGGTAATGCTGCGCCCGTTGTCGATCCGGCCAATACGATAAGGCCCACTGCCAACGGGTTTGCTGAAGCCTGCGCCATTGGCGAAGTCACGCTGTTGCCAATCGTGCTCGGGCAAAACCGGCAGACTGGCCAGATCCAAGGGCAGGGTACGGCCATGAGGCTGCTTGAAATCAAAGCGCACGCGCTGCGGGCCTTCGACCGTCACCTTGGCGACTTCAGCGAACTGGGTGCGGAATTTCAGGCTGCCCTTGCTCATCAGCAGCTCGAAGGTAAAACGCACATCCTCGGCACGCACCGGCTTGCCATCGGCGAAGGTCGCGCGCGGATCGAGGTCAAAGCGCAGCCAGGCATCGTCCGGTCCACGCTCCATGCGACGGGCGATCAGCCCATAAACGGTATAAGGCTCATCGAACGAACGCACTGCCAGCGGTGCATACAGCCAGCCATCGACTTCACTGACGCCGGTGCCTTTGTCGATGTAAGGCAAAATGTGGTCGAACTGACCGATCTCGATCGCCGAGCGGCGCAGCGAACCGCCCTTGGGGGCATCGGGATTGACGTAATCGAAGTGGCGGAACGCTTCGGCGTAGCGGGGGGGGTCGCCATAGACCGTGAGTGCGTGTGAAGCACCGGCATAGGCGCTGGATGACTGCACCAGCAGACCGACCAGCAACCCGCGCCAGGCGCATTTCCCCAAACGACTCAGCACCTTGTAGGAGCGGGCTTGCCCCGCGATAGCGCCAGCAAAGTCACCACAGTTACCAGCCGGATCACCCTCGACGGAGCACCCCACCCCCACAGGCTGCATAGCGTTCCTGAGGAACAATCGCCGATCAGTCCTGACGGCTGGTCACTTCCAACAGGTGGTAACCGAACTGAGTCTTGACCGGGCCTTGCACGACGTTGATCGGCGCGCTGAACACCACGGTGTCGAATTCCTTGACCATCTGGCCTGGGCCGAACGAGCCCAGGTCACCGCCTTGGCGGCTGGACGGGCAGGTCGAGTTGGCTTTGGCAACTTCGGCGAAATCGGCACCCGCTTCGATCTGGGCTTTGAGTTCGTTGCACTTCTCTTCGCTGGCAACCAGGATGTGACGGGCAGTGGCGCGGGCCATGGGGTAACTCCTTGTGAGAAAAGGCACAGGGTAGCCTAATCGCTGCGTTTTGACAGCTGGGCTGTGGTGCGGACCTAGCATTTTTGCCAGTTGTTGGTTTTGCGGCGCGGCATCAGATTGGCCGTTAGAGCACCGCCGCTCTTCGCCCAGGAAACGCTGCCATGACCGATCTGAAAGCTTTCGATGCGATGTACCAAAAGAAGCAAGAAGCTGCCAACAATCCGACAAGTGCCCAACCCACGCCAACCCCAGTTGAGGAACCCTCCGTTGAACCCTCGCAACCAGACAGTGAGCCTAAAATTGAAGGCAGGATGCACTTCGGCCTGACTTTCCTGGAACCTGAACGATCCCATCGGTTGCTGGAGGGGGAAGCAGCAATCGAAACAATGAAGTCGACCTATGCTTCAGTTGTAGCAAGACAGGCGACTAACCGCGCATTGACGGTATCCACCCAGCAGGAGCCAGACGGTTTCGGGCCAGCGGTACCGACAGTGTTTGTCTTGATCGGCACTGAAGATGACCCGGTTATCGGGCTCAATCTGGCTGGCGTGCTGGGGCGCCACCTCGATCCCGATACCAACCAAGCAGTCGTGGGTTTACAGGTGGCTCTCAGACCGTTCGAAGGCCGGTCGACCCAGCACACTTACCAGCTGTTCTGGCATGAAGCAGGCATCGTCAATCCTGCTCCGGTATTGACCGTGCCGGTCCGGGCTGGGCAAGAACAGGAAACTATTCTGGCGGTTATTCCGGCAGCCGCTGCGGTAGTCGGTAACGGCTTGTGGTATCTCAGGGTCACCACTGCCGGGGTTGGCAACCCAATTGAAACTGTACCGCTCGATGTGTTCTATAAGGACACTGTGCCCGGCGGTGTCGACGACAGTCCTGCTGCAACGCACCCGGGCTTACTGGCGCCCACACTGACGCTTCCGCCGCAGCTGGTACCCGAGTCACAGATTGCCGTCACCATTGCGCCGTATGTGAATCTAACTGCGGGCGATGTCATCAGTCTGTTCATCGGCAACGTGGTGATCAGCCATACGGTGTTGGCAAGCCAAGTCAACACGGGCCAACCGTTGGTACTGATGGTCTCCAGCACTGCGCTGGAACCTATCCAGAGTCTGGACACGGTAACGGTGTTCTGGAGGGTGGTCGACCTGGTGCTCAACCCTCAGCCCAAACCCTCCCAATCAACACTGCTCAGGCCCAATTTCAGCGATGGACGACTTGGTGTCCCGCTGCTGCTGATCGACAACGTGCGGCAGGATACTGAAATTCATCTGGACGAGCTTGGCAGGCAAGATCTTCAGGTCCGCATTCGCGCGACCAGCCCACCGTTTTTGACTTCAGATCAAATCGTCACCAGCTATGAAATCACCTCCAGCGATGGGCAATCGGTCCTAAGCAGAAACCTACCCATCTTGCCAGTCGGTGACGCAGTGGGAGGGGACCATGACAGTGCAATCCCCAATGCTGATCTACTGCTTGGCGCCGCCGGTCAGTTGTGGGTCAACTATGTGCAGTTACGTAACGGCGCTCAGATCGATCGTTCGCCGCGCATCAGCCGGTTTATCAGAGCTGCGGTTCGTCGTCTGCCGGCGCCCGTCGTACGCGAAGCCCGGGGGCTGTTGCTAGCCGCCAATCTGCCTGAACTGACGGTCGAGCTGCGCTGGCCGACGATCAGTCTGCAGGAGCGGGTTACAGTCGTGCTCGATGGCACGTCGGCCGCTAACCGGAGCTTCCAGAGTACATTTGCATTTCCCATCGATAGCCGGGATGTCGAGAGCGGGGTCAAAGTTGTAAGGCTCAATGCGTCTGGGATGTTGGCTGATTTGAATGGTGGCCGGCTGACGGTAAGTTACCGAGTGCAGCAAGGCGAGGCTGAGCCGGTGTCGTCCGCAGTGCTTAACTTGCTGGTGGGTGATCAAGTGGCATTGCTACCCGCTCCTTCAGTGCAGGGGCTGAGCCAGAACAGAACCTTACCCTCCACTAGCAGCGCTACCGTCACGATCACCTACGACGGCATGAGCTCGGAAGATTTTGTAAGTCTGGTGTTGGTACCGTCGAGGAGTGCAACTCATACCATCGAACAGTCTGGCTCTACAACGCCGGTGTCGATCACCGTTATGCAAGATGTCGTTGCCAGCTGGCTGAATGAAGTAGTGCAGGTCTTCTACACAGTGAGAGATCGCACTGGTCGCGTACGTCTATCGCAGCAAGAGACGATGATCGTTGCCGACCCTCAACCTTTGAACCTGGTGCGCCCAGAGTCGCCGCTTGCTGTCGGTGGGCTGCTCGCTCCAGCCGTGATTCCAGAGATGCCCGGTGCAACCTTTACCGTGAATTTCCCCGGGATGCTCCCGCTGGATCAAGTGCAATTATTGGTGAGCGGTGTTGGTTCACATGCCAGCGCAGTTCAAACCGTCAGCCGTCCTGGGCCGCTCACGTTTGTTGTTCCTCGAAACGTCATTTTGTCCAGTCTACTGAAGACCGTACGGGTCTATTACACCTTGACTCGAAACGGGCAAGCTCCTCAGCATTCAGCCCAATTAGACTTATTGGTCAACCCACCGCTGATGGTGGATCAACGTCGGCTGGTGCTTAATGGCATTTCTGTAAAAATGCCAGGTTGGACAAGAACCGGGGCGGACTCTATTAATAACACCGCCGTTAGGGCCGCGACTGGTGGACAAGCACCCTACACCTACAGTTCTAGCAATCCTGCGGTTGCATCAGTGACCTCTACCGGGCGCGTGGTGGGAGAAAGAAATGGAAGTGCAACCATCACTATTGCAGATGCAAGAGGAACACGGGTCTCCTATCAGGTGCAGGTGAGTAACGTCTACACTCTGGTAGTCAACACCGGCAAGCTTAGTGACGCTCAGTTCAATACCTGGCTGAGACAGACGGGTGTGCATCTGAGCCACCCAATGAGCTATGACATCGCTCGAGTGTATGGCGCCATGCAGCTGAGCCAGTTTACCTGGTTAAGCGTTCCTCCAAATACTCCGCGATATTGGTGGTTCTTCCACACAACCACTCGCGCCAGCGCTGCCTGGGGCGCTGATGGTGGCCCACACCAGCGCTTGAATGGAGTCTGCGCGAGGCTGTACAACGCCTAAATGCAGCTAAGCAGCACCCGCAACCGCCCGACAGCAGTGCGGGTGCTTTTGGGCCAAGGCTCAAGCACCCTGGCGGGCGAGTTTGCTCGCTGCAGTCGTGAGAAGTTGCGCTGTTTTGTCCCAACCCAAACAACCATCAGTGATGGACACACCGTATTTCAACGGTGTTTTGCCCAGCGCCTGGCACCCATCGAACAAATGCCCCTCGAGCATCACCCCTACCAACGACGTATCGCCTGCTAAGCGTTGCGCCAGCACCTGTTCGAACACCGCCGGCTGCCTGGCCGGATCCTTGCCACTGTTGGCATGGCTGCAGTCCACCATGATCCGCGCCGCCAGGCCGACCTTGGCCAAGCCAATGCGTGCCTGAGCCACGCTATCGGCATCGTAGTTCGGCCCTTTGTGGCCACCGCGCAGCACCAGGTGTGTATCAGGATTGCCCAGCGTCTCGATGATCGCCGGGTAGCCTTGCGCATCCATCCCGAAGTGGCGATGCGGGTGCGCCGCGCTGCGCATGGCATCGCAAGCAATGCCAATACCGCCATCGGTGCCATTCTTGAAGCCCACTGGCAACTCAAGCCCACTGACCATCTCGCGGTGAATCTGCGATTCGGTAGTGCGCGCACCAATCGCGGCCCAGCCCAGCAGATCATCGAAGTAGCCAGCAGCCATCGGTTGTAGCAGCTCGGTGGCAATCGGCAGCCCGCGTTCGAGCATGTTCAGCATCAAGCCACGGGAGAGGGCGATACCGGCGTGCATGTCGTCGCTGCCATCGAGGTGCGGATCGTAGGCCAGGCCTTTCCAGCCGACCGTGGTGCGCGGTTTTTCCACGTAGGCGCGCATCACCAGCAGCAACTGGTCATCGACCTCACGGCTCAAGGCGGCGAGGCGGTCAGCGTATTCCAGGGCTGAACGTGGGTCGTGGATCGAGCACGGGCCAACCACGACCAGCAGGCGCGAATCGCGGCCTTCAAGAATATTGCGGATGGCCTGGCGGTGCTGCTGCACTTGCTGGGCGAGCTCGCTGGAGAGCGGCATCTGCTGCTTGAGCAGGTGTGGGCTGGGTAGACGCTGGCTGACGGTGGTGTTGGCAGCTTGCGGTTGGGTCAGGGGCAGGGCGAGGTTGGAGGCTTGCATGGCGTATTGTTCCCTGGGCGGACGGCGGGTTGATGCCCGCGCAGTCGGCCCTATCGAGGTGTTCGACAGATCGTCAAATGGGGTTGTTGTGCGGCATTGCCACCACGAATCGACCGAACGGAGGCGGCAGGCTGGCCCGAACGGGATTGGCTAAATCGCCAGGCGCAGGTGCTTGGGTAGGCGTAGGTGGCGTAGTTCATCGATCTGTCCTCAGGTGCAATCTGTGTGTTTTTCAAAGGTCTGGAAAAGCAAAACCCCCGGTCGGGGAGCCGACCGGGGGTTGAGTATTCTCGTATTCGGCGGCCCCTCGAAGAGTGGGCGCCGTTGGGGTATCAGCGGCGCCTAGTGGCTAAACCAATACCCAAAATAAAAGCTGGCAACGGACGAGCAGCCGACAACGGCCAGCACGCGGCGCAGGATGCGAGCGGTGTGGTTGGCGTGGTCGTGGATGCTGTGGCTCATGTTGCTCTCCAGTGAATGAGCCCGAGCTTACTGCACCTGTAACAAGGTGTTCAATGGATAAATGCTATCGGCGCAATGATTTTTCTGACACACCATTGCGCTCAAAACCAGCAAGGCCCCCTGTAGGAGCGGGCTTGCCCGCGAATAGGCACTAAGGTTCACCGGCGCAGATAAGCACTGAAATCGATATCCCCAGCACTGAGAATCGCCTGCACGCGGTTATGCACATTGAGCTTGCGCAAAATCGCCGAGACATGCGCCTTGACCGTGGTCTCGGCGATATCCAGGTTGTAGGCGATCTGCTTGTTCGACTCGCCCTTGGTCATCCGCTCGAGCACCAGCAGTTGCTTGCGCGTCAGCGCCTGCAGCAGCTCCGGGGCAAAGCCGTGGTGCTCGCTGGTCGTGCGGCGGCTGCCCGGTTTCTGGGTGCGGATGATGTCCGGTGGCAGGTAGACGTTGCCGTTGAGAATCTGCTCGATCGCCTCGGTCATCTGCGAGCGCGGCGAGGACTTGGTGATAAATCCCACCGCGCCATAGGTGATCGCCTGCAACACCACTTGCTTGTCCTGTTCGGCTGACACGATCACCACCGGAATGGTCGGGGCTTCGTTGCGCAGGTTCATCAACCCGCCCAGCCCATGCATGCCCGGCATGTTCAGATCCAGCAGGATCAAGTCCAGATCATCGTGTTCACCGGTCAGGGCCAGGGCGCTGTCGAGGTCGGCGGTCTCCATCACTTCGCTACCGGGAAAGCCATCGGCGATCACATTGTGGATGGCCTCGCGAAACAACGGGTGATCGTCGGCAATGAGGATCTTGTACATGGCTGTGCACCTTATTGTTGTATGTGTGCTCGCACGCAAGGGGCAAATTGCTCGGCAGCCCTTGTTATGCCGCTATTAAGAGCCGGTAGCAAGGCTTTGTGAATGCGACCATCGCCAGGCAAACCAGTACCAAAGTAGTAGAGGGTGGCAGGCGCGCTACTTCTAGCATGGGGCGACACCTTTGCGCAGGAGCAGCACCCCATGGCCATTTTGCTGGTGGACGATCATCCGCTGCTGCGCATCGGCCTGGCGGCGACCCTGGCCCAGGCGATGCCCGAGATGCGAGTGCTGCAGGCCGACAGTGGCGAGGCGGCCCTGGCCCAGGTCCAGGCCCAGGTGCCGGGGCTGGTGATCATGGACTTCGATTTGCCCGGCATCAGCGGATTGGAAACTACCAAGCGACTGCGCCAGCGCCTGCCGCAGTTACGCGTGCTGTTTCTCAGTGAACATACCGAGCTTGGCTTGGTACGTCAGGCCCTGGCAGCGGGGGCGTGTGGGTTCTTGTCCAAGCAGGTGGCGCCGCAGGTGTTGCTCGAAGCGGTGCAGCGAACCTTGGCTGGACATGCCTATATCGAGCAAGCCTTGGCGACCGCGCTGGCTTGCCAGCCGCGTCAGCATGGAGAGGACCGTTTGCAGGGATTGACCCAGCGCGAAACGGAGATTTTCCTGATGCTGGCCAAGGGCACGGCGGTACGCACTATCGCCGAGCAGCTGTGTATCAGCAGCAAGACCGTGTCCAATCACCTGACCTTGCTCAAGAGCAAATTGCAGGTCAGTTGCCAGGCCGAACTGGTGCACCTGGCCATCGAGGCGGGGTTGCTGCGGGTTGCCGCCTGAGGGGTGTCAATACAGGCCTCTTCGCGGGCAAGCCCGCTCCTACAGGCTTAGCGGCAGCATCAAGATCAGCGCGGTACCTGTGGGAGATTCTATGGTTATGGGCAAGCCAATCATTGAATCCTGCCTGCGCTGAAGCGTTCTCCAAACGATGCTCACAGCCCGGTGTGGTGGTGGCAACACGGGCCTCTTCGCGGGCAAGCCCGCTCCTACAGGCACCCCGTTGAGTTCGAAGCCAGGGCGGTACCTGTGGGAGCGGGCTTGCCCGCGAAGAGGCCGCAACTGACTCACCAAGCCGCTTCACTGCCAAGAATCCGGGCAGCCCTGGCAACCTTCCATATTGCTGTCCTGGAAATTCGCATAGTGCTGCCGCGTCCCGCGCAGGTCGGCATTCTCAAGGTTGCTCTCGCCAAACTTGGCCTCCTGCAAATTGGCATCGGCCAGGCTCGCACCCTTGAGGTCAGCCTTGCTCAGCCAGGTCATTTCCAGGTCGGCCGCCTTCAGCGAGGTGCCATGCAGCTTGGCCCCCGACAGCCTGGCGAACTCCAGGTAGGCCGCAGACAGGTCGGCTTTTTCGAAGTTGGCACCCTGGGCAAACATCCCCCAGGCCTGGACCGCGACCAGTGTCGCCCCTTGCAGCTGGGCCAGGCGCAGGTTGCTCTGTTGCAGGCTGGCACGGGTCAGGTTGGCGCCGCGCAGATCGGCTTTTTCCAGATTGGCCAGATCAAGCCGGGCATGGCGCAGATTGGCCTCGCGCAGGTCAGCGCCGGACAGGTCCATCTTGCGCAGGTCCTGGTTGTTCAAGTCGGCGCCCCGCAGGTTGGCGTTGGGGCATTTGCTTTCTGCGGCGATGACGCAGCCATTGATCGTCAGCGGCGCGTCGGCCTGGTCGTCGGCGAAGGCGCTGGGGAGCAGTAGCAGCAGGGCCAGTGGCAGGTAGTTCATGACAGGCTCCAGGGTTTCAAATGTGCAGGAGCGGCGGTGCGCCGCTCCTGCAGGGGAGGTGTGAATCGGTGATCTAGCTCAGCGCTGAGCGGTCTTGGTGTCCCACGCAGGGATCTTGAACACCCAGAACGATCCACCCTGCGCCACCGGCTTGGTCAGCTCGGCCATGTCGCCACCCCACAGCGGCACCGCGCCGCCGTAGCCCACGGTCACACCGATGTACTGCTCACCATCCTGCTCCCAAGTGATAGGCGGGGAGACGATGCCGCTGCCGGTCTGGAACTTCCACAGCTCATCGCCGGTTTTGGCGTTGAAGGCCTTGAAGTAGCCGTCACCGGTGCCGGTGAACACCAGGTTGCCCTTGGTTGCCAGCACCCCGGCCCACAGCGGCAAGCGCTCCTTGTGCTCCCAGACCATCTTGCCGGTGGTCGGGTCCATGGCGCGCAGCGAGCCTACGTGGTCCTCGTACATGCGCTTGATCCGAAAGCCCATGCCCAGGTACGCCGAGCCCTTCTTGTAGTTGACCTCTTCGGTCCAATACTCTTCTTTCCACTGGTTGGACGGTACATAGAACAGGCCGGTGTCCTGGCTGTAAGCCATGGGGTTCCAGTTCTTGCCGCCGAGGAACGGCGGCGACACTTCCACGGGCTTGCCCTTGGTCTGCCCAGGCTCCGGCTTGGCCGGGCGCTGACCTTCATTTTCCACCGGGCGGCCGGTTTTCAGGTCGATATGGCTGGCCCAGGTGATGTTGTCGGCGAACGGGAAGGCGTTTTTCAGCTTGCCGTTGCTGCGATCGACCACATAGAAGAAGCCGTTGCGGTCGGCGTGGGCGGTGGCCTTGAACTGCTTGCCGTCCTTGTCCTTGTAGTCGAACAGCACCAGCTCGTTGTTACCCGAGAAGTCCCAGGCATCGTTGGGGGTGTGCTGGTAGAACCACTTGACCTCACCGGTGGTGGGGTCGACCCCGACCTGGCCTGAGGTGTACAGGCTGTCGTAGTCGTGCGGGTTGCCGTCCTTTGAGGTGCGCGCCCAGGTGTTCCAGGGGCCGGGGTTACCGGCACCGACGATGATGGTGTTGGTTTCGGCATCGAAACTGGCGCTCTGCCAAGGCGCGCCGCCACCGTGGCTCCAGGCCTCGACCTTGCCGGTCTCGGTGCTCGGATCATCCGGCCAGGAGGGCGCCTTGACGTCGCCGGTGGGCGTGCTGTCCTTACCATTGAGGCGGCCCATGTGGCCTTCGACGAAGGGCCGCATCCATACCTCTTCACCGGTGTCCGGGTCACGTGCATACAGCTGGCCGACCACACCGAACTCATCGCCAGAACTGCCATGGATCAACAGCACCTTGCCGCTCTTCTGGTCTTTGACGATGGTCGGGGCGCCGGTCATGGTGTAGCCAGCGCTGTGGTCGCCGAACTTCTTGTTCCACACCACCTTGCCGGTGTCCTTGTTCAGCGCGACCAAGCGTGCATCGAGGGTGCCGAAGTAGATCTTGTCGCCATAGATGGCCGCGCCGCGGTTGACCACGTCACAGCAGGGGCGAATGTTGTCCGGCAGGCGGTGGTTGTAGGTCCACAGGCGCTTGCCGGTCTTGGCGTCGAGGGCAAATACCCGCGAGTAGGAGCCGGTGACGTAGATCACCCCGTCGTTGACGATGGCCTGGGACTCCTGGCCGCGCTGTTTCTCATCGCCGAAGGAGAACGACCAGGCTGGCGTGAGCTTGAACACGTTCTGCTCGTTGACCTGCGCCAGCGGGCTCCAGCGCTGGGCGTTGGTGCCCATGCCGTACTGCAGCACGTTGTTGGTGGTCTTGTGGTCGTCGGCGATGTCTTCCCAGGTGACCGGCTTGGCCTGGGCGGTACCGCCAATGGCCAGGCTCGCCAGCAGCAGGGCAGCAGAAAGGGGCGAAAGCATGGCGGGTAACGTTCTTGTTGTCATGGTGGAGTTCCCAGTGAGGTTGTGGCCTGCATAGCCTGGAACGCCACCGCGCGGCGAGATACGGAAATCTTCCCGGCCATTACGGGAAAACTTCCCAGGGCGGGCATGATTTGGCACTGCCCCGCACGGGCTACGACCAAGGGAGGAGGGCGCGGCCACCAAAGCAGCATGGGGGCCGGCCTGGCCGCTTTCTAGGATGCTCCAACCGCCTCGCTCTCAGAGGTGGCGCGTGCACTCTCAGAAGTCGAGGCCAGAACAATGACAATCGTGAAAAACGCCTGCAAATCCACCCTGCTGATGCTTGGCCTGTGCGCTGCCGGCGCTGCCAGCGCCCATGGCAACGTCACCCCAACGGCAGTCAATACCGAAGGGCTGGAGCCGCTTGGCAGCGAATGGCGCGCCGAAAACCCGTATCGCGACAGCAAGGATCACGACAAGGCGGTGTCCATCGGTGCGTCGGCGTATAACCAGAACTGCGCGGCATGCCATGGCCTGGAGGCCAAGTCGGGCGGGATTGCCCCGGATCTGCGCATGCTCGATGAAGGCGCGGCGGGGGATGAGTGGTTTGTCGAGCGCGTGCGCAATGGCGCGGTACGCGATGGGCGGGTGTATATGCCCAAGATGGCGGATTTTCTCAGCCAGGAGGCGTTGTGGGCAGTGCGTACCTACCTGGACAGTGTGCATGTGACGGAATGATTGCGGCAGGGCCGGCCTCATCGCGGGACAAGCCCGCCCCCCCAGCGGGTAGGCGCGGGCCGGCCCCGCAATGAGGCCGGTAGGTGTTGCGCCTACAACGGATAGTTCTTCAGTTCCCGCGCAATCAGCATCCGTTGAATCTCGCTCGACCCTTCATAAATCTGGGTAATCCGCGCATCCCGGTAATAGCGCTCCACCGGGTAGTCCTCCAGATAGCCATAGCCACCATGTACCTGAATCGCCATCGAGCACACCCGCTCAGCCATCTCCGAGGCGAACAGCTTGGCCTGTGAGGCCTCCGACAAGCACGGCTTGCCGGCACTGCGCAGACGCGCGGCATGCAAGATCAACAGGCGCGTGGCATTGATCTGCACCTGCATGTCCGCCAGCAGGTTGGCGATGCTCTGGTGCTCATTGATCGGCTTGCCAAACTGGATGCGATCACGCGAGTAGACCAGCGCTGCTTCAAATGCGGCGCGGGCAATACCCAATGCTTGCGCAGCGATGCCGATGCGCCCGCCTTCCAGGTTGGACAGGGCAATCGCCAGCCCCTTGCCGCGTTCACCGAGCAGGTTGGCAGCGGGAATGCGGCAGTTGTCCAACGTCACCGCACAGGTATCGGAGGCGCGAATGCCCATCTTGTGCTCGCTGCGATCAACCTTGAAGCCAGGGTTGTCGGTGGGCACCAGGAAGGCTGACAGGCCCTTCTTGCCAAGCTCCGGGTCCGTCACCGCGAACACAATCGCCAAGCCGGCGCGACGGGCATTGCTGACAAACTGCTTGGCGCCGTTGATCACCCACTGGCCATCCACCAGCTCGGCGCGGGTGCGCAGGTTGTGCGCCTCGGAACCGGCCTGGGGTTCGGTCAGGCAGAAGCAACCAATGACTTCGCCGCTGGCCAGGCGTGGCAGCCAGGCCTGTTGCTGTTCAGGCGTGCCGTAGGCGAGCAGCGGCCCGCAGCCGACCGAGTTGTGGATGCTCATCAAGGCGCCCGTGGCGCCGTCACCTGCGGCAATCTCTTCAACCGCCAGGGCATAGGCGACGTAATCGGTGTAGCTGCCGCCAAAGTCTTCCGGAACGACCATGCCCAGCAGGCCCAACTCGCCCATCTTGCGCACCACGCCATCATCGATCCAGGCGGCTTTTTCCCAGGCCTGGGCATGCGGGGCGATCTCGCCACGGGCAAAGTCCCGGGCCATATCGCGGATCATGATTTGCTCTTCGCTCAGTTCCAGGTCTTGCATCTGCGTACTCCCGGCCTTACAGGCCTTCGAAGAATTGGTCGACTCGGGCCTGTTGCAGCTGCTTGAGGCTCGGTGGATTCCAGCGGGGCTGCTTGTCCTTGTCGATGATCAGCGCGCGCACACCTTCGATGAGGTCGCCGTATTCGAACCACTGGCGGTCCAGGTGCAGCTCCATGGCAAAGCAGTCCTCCAGCCCCAGATGGCGACCACGGCGCAACATCTGCAGGGTAACCGCCATTGCCAGCGGCGAGCGGCTTTCCAGCTGGTCGGCGGTGGCCAGTGCCCATTGATGGCTGTCGCCAATGGTCACCGCACGCAGTTGCTCGATGATGCTGGCCAGGTCGGGCTGGGCGAAGAAGTGATCGATCACTGGGCGCAGCCTGGCCAGCGGCGCGTCGTCGAGGACCTGGGTGCCAAGCTTGGCCAGCAGGCCCTGGAGGTCTTTTAGCGGATGCTCGCCGAAGCTGATGCGCTCCAGTGCTTGATCCAGGGCCGATAGCTTGTCGCTGGCCAGGTACCAGTCGGCCAGACCGCAATACAAGGCATCGGCCGCCTGGATCTGCGCGCCACTGACGCCCAGGTAAGTACCTAGCTCGCCGGGAATGCGCGACAGGAAATAGCTGCCGCCGACATCCGGGAAGTAACCGATGGCAGTCTCCGGCATACCTAAACGGCTGCGCTCGGTGACCACCCGCAGGTCGGCGCCCTGGGCCAGGCCCATGCCACCGCCCAAGGTGTAGCCGTCCATCAGCACCAGTACCGGCTTGCGGTAGCGGTGGATGCACTGGTCGAGGGCGTACTCCTCGACGAAGAACTGCTCGTGCAGCGTGCTACCGGCCTTGAAGCTGTCATACAGCGAGCGGATATCGCCGCCGGCGCAAAAGCCCTTGGGGCCTTCGCCACGCAGGACAATGGCCTGCACCTGGCTGTCATCGGCCCAGGCGTCCAAGTGCTGCTGCAGGCTGCGCACCATATCCAGGGTCAGGGCATTGAGGCCGGCGGGGCGGTTGAGGGTGAGGTGGCCAATCTGATTGCGGACTTCGGCCAAGACATGATCCGTTGCCGAAATGTGAGCATGCGCGGTCATCGCGTTCTCCCTGCTTTGTTATTGATTTTCCAAGTGAAGTCTGGAGTGCGCTGGAGGATCGGGGGATCCTGTCATGCGATTTTGCCTTGCACAATCGACAAATATGCAGGGCCTGCTTGCATTTTTGCCTTAAAGGCGCGCCTTCCGGACCGGGTCTTGCCACTTTAGCCGTGTGACACGGGTGGACAAGGGATTAGTTCGCTGTGCCGCCATCCACTTGCGCCCGGCCAAGGCACTGGCCAATCGCTGCCAAGGCAGCGTAGGGCAGGGCGCACGCGCTTTCGATAATCGGCCCGACACCCGTCCCTACCGATTGCGGAGCGCGCCATGCACAACAATAACAATGCCCAACGCCGTATCCTGCCGCTGCTTGGCGGCCTTGCCAGCCTGGCCCTGAGCCCAATGGCCAGCGCCGAAATCATGCTCTATGACAAGGACCAGACCACCTTTTCCACCGACGGCTACATCAACGCCTTCTACGTCAACAGCGATATCGACCGGGCTGGCGAGCAGTACGACCGGCGCCAATCGCGGGTAAAAATGGGCTTTTTGCCCAACACCCTAGGCTTCAACATGACCCGCCAGATCGACGATCTCAAGCTCGGCGGGCGCTCCTCGTTCTGGGTCACCATCAACGACAGCGAGACCAACGGCACCGACACTGCCATCGATGTGCGCCAGTTCTACGGCACCGTGGCCAACCCTGAATGGGGCGAAGTGCTGATCGGCAAGGATTTTGGCCTGTTCGCCCGCTCCAACATCCTCCTCGATGAACTGCTCGCCGGTTACGGTCAGGTCAGCGATACCCTGGGCCTGGTGGACGGCGGCGGGGTGTCGTTCGGCAACATCGGCAGCGGTTACCCGTACCCGTTCCCGACCTCGCAGATCACCTACCGCAGCCCGCAAATGGACGGCCTGCGCATCGCCGTGGGCATCATGGACCCGGTCGATACCAACGATGACAGCGCGGTGGGCAAGGCCTACCAGGAAAATCCGCGCACCGAGAGCGAGATTACCTACCAGTTCGACCTGGCCGGCGCGCAGATCTACAGCTGGCTCAACGGCAGCTACCAGACCTCCGACAACACCGACAGTACGGTCGAGTCGGTGACCTCCAAGGGCGTGGGCTATGGCGTGCAGGCCAAAATGGGGGCGTTTTCCCTGACCGGTTCTGGCTTTACCGCCAAAGGCATCAACCCGTTTTTCACCAACAATGCCGGCGAGGCGACCCTGCGCGAGGTCGACAGCAAGGGCTACCTGCTGCAGGGCTCGTATCGCTTGGGCAAGAACCGCCTGGCGCTGTCGTATGGCAAGACCAAGGATGATGGCAATGGCGCGGTCAATACCGGGGCCGATTATCAAACCCGCGGCATTGCCCTGTTTCACGACATCAATGACAACCTCAAATTGGTCGCCGAGTACAACCAATTCGAGATCGAAGGCCATGAAGGGGATGCGCAGAACGAAGACACTGACACCTTCGCGGTGGGCGCAGTGCTGACCTGGTAGCGCGCAAGGCTTGCGCACCAAATAAGCGCCTGGTGCTTATTTAATGCCACCGGTCAGGCCGCTTCGGAAATAAAGCGAATCCGCGCTTATCGCCGTACTCCCACACTATGTACGGCGCAGCGCTGTGCATTTTCCCAAGCCTCATGAGGTTCATGACCATGGCTAACAAAGAAAGTGGCAAGTCGGGCAGTCAGGGCGGCACCAAGAACCCTGGCAATTTCGCCAATGACCGGCAGAAAGCCTCCGAGGCTGGCCGTAAAGGCGGCCAGCAATCGGGCACCACTACCGACCGCAGCGAGTCGGGCCGCAAAGGTGGCCGCTCGTAAATGAAGCACGCAGTGCCGTTTGCGCGGCACTGCGTTTTTTATTCGCAGGAGGACAGCCCATGCGCCTGGTATCTACCGTTTGCCTGTTGAGCAGCCTTGCACTGCTTGGCGGTTGCTTTGACCGAGACACCGATCATCCGGCCGAAGACGCCGACCAAAGCAAGCCTTCCCTGCAAATGCAAAAACCCGATCAACCTGCACCGCAGCCAACCCCCGGCCCTGAGCCGATCCCCCAAGACAGCAAACGTCCGTAGTTGGGCAAGGAGTCAGGCATGACGGTGATGACCCGCAAGACTGACCTGCTGGTACCGGCCCAGAGCAGCAGCCTACAGCAGCGCTACCACGCCTTGCTGCAAGGCGGCAACGGCGCGCAGTGGCTTGCCGAGCAGTTGCAACGGGCCGCGCAAATGCCTGATGACCTGCCTGATGATCCGCAGCAACTG
This sequence comes from Pseudomonas sp. Je.1.5.c, assembly GCF_051129895.1. NCBI lineage: Bacteria > Pseudomonadati > Pseudomonadota > Gammaproteobacteria > Pseudomonadales > Pseudomonadaceae > Pseudomonas > Pseudomonas sp. Je.1.5.c. The sequence goes on along the minus strand of NZ_JBCPSP010000008.1, from coordinate 87,276 downwards.
GCGCAGTGGAGCGCACACGCCGCTGCCCGGGTCGCGCGTGACTACGCTACCTATCTCCAACAGCGCCGCCAGGGCGAACCCCGGCGGTATTTCGCCAACCGGGCGCAGGCGCTGTGGTACTTGCAGCAAGTCGCTCCGACCAAGGCGGTCGATGGCGCCTGGTTGCACGGCACCTTGCACCAGTGGCGCGACCCACGCTACCACGGCCTGATCCGCACTTATCTGGAAGAGCTGGGCGACGGCGATTCGCGCTGTAACCATGTGTTGATCTACCAGCGCCTGCTCAGTCGCCTGGGTTGCCTTGAGTCGATCGCGCTGGACGACGCCCGCTATCTACAAGGCGCTGTGCAATTGGCCTTGGGGCAGAACACCGAGCAGTTCCTGGCTGAAGTGATCGGCTACAACCTGGGCTACGAGCAACCGCCGCTGCACCTGTTGATCACCACCTACGAGCTGGCTGAGCTGGGTATCGACGGGCACTATTTCCAGCTCCACGTCACCATCGACAATGCTGCCAGCGGCCATGCCCAGCGCTCGATCCAGGCACTGCTGCACCTGTGTCCGCAATCAGATCCGCAGGCGTTCTACCAACGCGTGCGAGGCGGTTATCGCTTGAATGACCTGGGCGTTCCGGCCGCCGAGTTGATAGCCCGTTTTGACCTGCAAGGCGAGCTGTTCGCAGCCCTGGAGCGCAAGCGTGGGTTTGGCCAGTTCATGCACTCTGACCACTGCAAGCTGCAAGGCCGTACGGTCAACCAATGGCTGGCAGGCTCAGAGGCGATCGCCGAGTTCGTCCAAGCCATGCAAGCGCAAGGCTGGATAAAGCGCAATCAAGCGCCGGATCAGAGCCGCTTCTGGGGTTTGATTGAGGGCCCTTCGGCCGCTATGTTCGGGGTGTTCAGCGCCTACGAGAAGCAGCTTTGGTACGACTGGATTGCCGGTGACTGGCAAGGGCCCAAACCGCGCCGGCTGATACCCGGCAGCTGGGAGGCTGATTCATCCGTGCAACCCTCGGCGGCCGACCCGGCACTTGAGCCTATTGACGTACTGATCGAGCGGATGGCTGGCAACCGTCACGCATTGCCAGAAGGCCTGCTGGCGACCCAGGCGTATATCCGCGCCACCGGGCTTACCCAGGAGGGCGCGCACTGATGCAACTGTCCCAGGGGCAAATCCACGCCGACCAAGCCCTGCTGCAGCTGGGCCAACGCCTACGCGCCGATGGCTACCGCTTTACCTGCGTCACGCCCGCCACCCATGCGCGCAACAACGCTCGCCCCGGCGCCGAGCAGGCGCACAATGTGCGCGATGTGTTTGGCTGGAGCCGACCGTTTGCCCCCTCGCTGGTGTCTGCCGATGAGCTGGCACTGCTACACAGTGCGCAGGTTGTCGAGCAGCAGGCTGAGCTGCTGCGCAGCAAGGTCCGCTGGTCGAACCTGGATGAGCTGCTGCTGGTGCACTCAGCCTATCCTACCGAGGCCAGTGACGCGGTGTTTTTCGGCCCGGACAGCTACCGCTTCGCCCAGGTCATTGGCGATCATCTACAACGCAGCCCCGAGCCGGTCCAGCACGCCGTCGACATCGGCTGCGGCGCGGGTATTGGTGCGCTGTTGATCGCCCAGGCCGCACCCCATGCGCAAGTCAGCGCGGTCGACATCAACCCCCTGGCGCTGCGCTACACCGCGATCAATGCCGCGTTGGCCGGGCTCAGCAACGTGTCGGTCGAGCCGAGCGACCTGCTCCAGGGGCTGACGGGCAGCTTCGACCTGATCGTCGCCAACCCGCCGTACATGCTCGATACCCAGCAGCGCCAGTATCGCCATGGTGGCGCTGCGCTCGGCGCTGAGCTGTCGATGCGGATCATCGAGCAAGCCTGCCAGCGCCTGAGCCTTGGCGGGACCTTGCTGCTGTACACCGGCGTTGCCATCGTCGAAGGTCGCGATGCCCTCCTGCAAGCTGCCCGCCAATGCCTGGCGGGGCCGCGCTGGAGTTGGCTGTATCAGGAGCTGGATCCGGATGTGTTTGGCGAGCAACTGCTTGAGCCTGGCTATGAGCAGGTCGAGCGCATCGCCGCGGTTGCCTTGCGCGTTACCCGCATTGGCTGACGGGCCATGTACCGGCCATGTACCTTTGGCATCGAGGAGGAATACCTGTTGGTGGACCTCGCCAGCGGTCGTGTGCTGGCCTCACCCTCGCCAGCGATAGCCCGGCGTTGCCGAGAAGTCGCCGGCAGCTACTTTGCCGAAGAAATGTTTCGCAGCCAGATCGAAATCGCCTCACCGGTGTTTGCCAACCTGCACCAGGCACGAAGCTTTGTCGTTGAATACCGGCAACGCCTGAACCAAGCACTGGCCGAGGAGGGCGCTGGCCTCTACTGCGCTGCCAGCCACCCCAGCGCCCATTGGCGGCGACAACGACCGCGGACCTCAACGCACTTTCGGCAGTTGTTCGACGACTATCAGCAGGTGGCCAAGCGCAGTCTGTTATCTGGCCTGCACGTGCATGTCGGCGTGCCGCCCGGCTGCGATCGCATGCAGTTGATCAACCGCGTGCTGTATTGGCTGCCGTTGCTGCTGGCCATGAGCACCTCTTCGCCGTTGTGGAGCGGGCAGAACACCGGCTACATGAGTTATCGGCGGGTGATCTGTGGCGAGTGGCCGCACATGGGGCTGCCCGAGCCCTTGGCCGACTGGGCCGCCTACCAGCGCTATCGCGCCTTGCACCAGCGCACCGGCGCCCTGGCCAAGGACGGCGCGTTCTGGTGGGCGATACGGCCCTCGCAGCGCTATCCCACGGTCGAGCTGCGCATTTGCGATGCCTGCCCGCAGCTGGAGGACGCGCTGGCCATCGCTGCTGTATTTCGTCATCTGGTCGAGCAGTGCGCCCTGGCGCATTACAGCCCCTTGCCACTCAGCCGTGAACAGCACTGGATTACCCAGGAAAACTACTGGCGCGCGCTGCGCTACGGCCGCCACGGCCAGTTCCTCGGCGTTCATCAGCAACAGCCGGTCACCGCCCAAGCCTGGCTGGCGCAATTGCGCAGCCAGCACCCACCGGATACCGCAGATGCCGAGCGAGCCTTCATCCATGGTCTGAACATCCTTGAGCACGGCACCAGCGCCGATCGCCAGCTCAGCTGCCTGGCAGAGGCGCGCGGTGCCGGGCTGGACAGCGCCAAGGCATTGCATCAGGTGGTCGCTCAGGTACTGGCCGAGGGCCGCAGCAGCGCCAGCGGCGCAAAACCGCTGCCATAGGGCAATACGATTAAACCTTCGCGCCAGCGCGCAGTCAGTGCAAGTAAGAGCCCGCGAAAGCGCGGGTCAAGGAGGTGGCTGATGAAACTCCTCTGCCTACTGCGTGGCTGCCAGTGGCGCACCACACTCAGTGGTGAAATTGCTGGCCTACAGTGCCAATGCTGCGAGCGTTGCGGCGCCTTGCGCTACTGCCAGTCTGGCCAAACCTGCCAACCCTAGGAGCTGACCGACCATGGCCCGGGCAATCTGGAAAGGCGCGATTAGCTTCGGCCTCGTGCACATCCCTGTCACCCTCAACACCGCCGTGCGTACCGAGCGGGTCGATTTCGACTGGCTGGACAAGCGCAGCATGGATCCGGTCGGCTACAAACGGGTGAACAAGGCCACCGGCAAGGAAATCGACAAGGACAACATCGTCAAGGGCGTGCAGTACGAGAAAGGCCGCTACGTGATCATCAGCGAAGAAGAAATCCGCAATGCCCGGCCGGAAGCGACCCAGACCATCGACATCTTTTCGTTCGTCGAGGCCAGTGACATTCCCTTGCAGCACTTCGATACCCCCTACTACCTGAGCCCAGACCGGCGTGGCGGCAAGGTCTATGCCTTGCTGCGCGAAACCTTGGAAGGCACCGGCAAGGTGGCCCTGGCCACGGTGGTCTTGCACACCCGGCAACACTTGGCGCTGCTGCGGCCGCTTGAGGATGCGCTGGTGATGATCACCTTGCGCTGGCCCGAGGAAGTGCGCGGCATCGATACCCTGGAGCTGGACAAGAGCGTGACCGACAGCAAGCTCGACAAGCGTGAGCTGGACATGGCCAAGCGGCTGGTGCAGGACATGAGCGGGCCGTGGAACCCCGACGAATATCACGATGCCTTCCGCCAGACCATCATGGACCTGGTCGAAGAAAAGGCCAGCAAAGGCAAGATCAGCGTGGTGGAGAAAGCCGAAGGCGAGGGCGCTTCGAAAGGCGCCGATATCATCGACTTGACCGAGCTGCTCAAACGCAGCCTGGGTGGCAAGGGGGCGCCTGCGCCGAAGAAGAAGGCTGCACCGGCCAAAGAAACTGACAAGAAACCAGCCAAGCGCACGCGCAAGGCTTCTTGATCTTATGGGGACTGTATCGGCCTCTTCGCGGGCAAGCCCGCTCCCACAGGGATCTAGGTGTTCTCCAGTGCGCGCTGTGCTTGTGGCTCCAATGACCTGAAAACACCGCGATCCCTGTGGAAGTGGGCTTGCCTGCGAAGAGGCCAGCACAGCCCCTCAACACTCACACAGTAATCTAGTTGTTCTCCAGTGCGCGCTGTACTTGCGTCTTCAAAAGGCACAGCCCAGACCTGAAAACACCACGATCCCTGTGGGAGCGGGCTTGCCCGCGAAGAGGCCAGCACAGCCCTCAACACTCACACAGTAATCTAGGTGATTTCCAGTTTGCGCTGTGCTTGCGTCTTCAAAAGGCACAGCGCAGATCTGAAAACACCGCGATCCCTGTGGGAGCGGGCTTGCCCGCGAAAAGGCCAGCACAGCCCCTCAAACACTCACAGTTTCCAACCCCGCCAGATAATCCCCAAAGCCTTCGCGGGCACGGCTGTCCCGCCGGCTACTGGTCGCGACACTGTGCTTGGCCGTCCAGACGATCTGCGCTCCGTGGGCTTCCAACGCACGTACCAGATGCACATCTTCATGCGCCGGCAACGGCGCGAACCCGCCCACTTTTTCATACGCCTTGGCGCACACGCCCAGGTTCGCCCCGTGGATATGCCGATGCCCTTCACGCGCTTCATAGCGGCTGCGATACAGCTCGCGTAACGCCGCCTTCTGCCAGGGCTGCCAACGCTCGATGTGCACGGTGCCGCACACAGCATCCGCAGCGCACGCCAGCTGCCACAGCAACCAATGACTGGGCACGCGGCTGTCGGCGTCTGTACAGGCCAACCACGAGGCGCCGCGCTCAAGCATCAGCGCTGCCCCGGCACGCCGGGCAAGGCCGACGTTACCCGCATCGACGGCGAGCGTGGCGACCCCGTGGCGATCCGCAACGCCAGCACTGCCGTCGCTGCAGCGATCGAGCACGACCAACACCTCGACCCGATGGCCTGCCTGCTCGGCCAGCAGAGCGGCGGCCTTGACCGATTTCAGGCATCGCCCCAGACGCCGGGCTTCGTTATGCGCGGGGATGATCACTGCAATCATTCGCACCTCTCATCCAGGTCGACCACGCTGGGCTGACATGACCAGTATTCGAGCAGAAAATCGGCTTCTTCATGGCGAAGCACGGGGTACAGCGGCAAATGCTTGGCCAGCAGGTCATGCACGTGGCGGCCATCCTGCGGGCAACCGGCAATCGGATGGCGCCAATGACAAGCCAGCAGGCCGCCGTCGTAGTCAAGGCTGGCGACCGATTGCTCGATGACTTGCAGCCAATCGGTCGGATCCAGGTAATAACCCACTTCACTCAACACGATCAGGTCGAAGCGTTGCCCCGGCCAGTCTGCGGGCAGGTGGCCTTGTTCGACGCGGGCATGATCCACTCCGGCCAGTCGCTCACGGGCAAGGTTCACTGCAGTGGGGTCGAGGTCCTGGCACAGCAAGCTGGCACAGCGATCGGCCAGCAATACGCTGAGTTCGCCATTGGCGCAGGCCGGCTCGAACACTCGCTCGTAGCATTGGCGTTGCAGGCTGGCCATGACCAGGTCGCGCTTGCGCCGCTCGTACCAGCGGGTGCGAAAGGCCCAGGGGTCATCATTACCGGCATACAACTGGGCGAAGTACTGCGCATCGAGGCTCATAGGAATACCAATTCGAAAGGTTGCAGTAGGCAATCGAGCAAACGTTGGGGCAGCACCGCTGGCGTGTCGCCGTCAGGCTGCAACTGGCTGGCATGGGCGGCGAGCGCCTGACGCTTACGGGCCACAAGGGCCTCATCCAACTGGATACGATGCGCCCGTGGCCAAGGCAGGCGCGGGTCGTCTGGGGTCGCCCAGTGCCAGGCCCATACCGGCACCTCGGCCAGCTGCGCCTTGCGCGCCAGCGCCGCTTGAGCGGCAGCACGACCCACCGCCTCGTGATCGCAATGGCCATCGTTGCGCCAAGTGGTCAGGAGCAGGTCGTCGGGCTTGAGCAGCTGGTTCAGGTGATTGACCAGAAACGCCTCGTCGCGGGGCAGGGCGCCGTCTTTGAGGTTTAGCCGCCGCCAGTCCAGGGTATTGAGGTCCAGTTCCAGTTGTTGCAGGGCATGGCGACTCTCCAGTGGGCGCTGGCGGCGCAGGCGATGCTCGGTCCATTGTGTCGAATGTGGGTGACTGCCTTCGCCATCGGTGACCGAGATCAGCACCAGCTCCTGTTCACGGCCCTTGAAGCTGGCCAGCAAACCGCCAGCCATGAGGATTTCATCGTCCGGGTGCGGCGCCACCAGCACCAGGCGGCGGCCTGGCGGACATAGCTGCTGGGGGGCGATCCAACTGGCCCGGGCCAGGTGCGCAGAGTGTTGCCAGTCGGCCCACGGGGTGCCAGTGCTGGACTGGATCAGGTTTTCGCTCATAGTTGCCAGGCTCCTGTTGGCAGCTGCGCCAGCTGTACGCCAAGGGCAGCCAGATCGCGTTCGGCATGGCTTTGCCGCAGATAGACCGGCAGGTCGGCGCTGAGCCTGGCGAAGTGACTGTTGCGGCAGAACGGGGTGGCGCCAAGGGCGCGGCCGACGTGCTGGATCACGCAGTCCACCGCCAGCTCGACTTGGGCGCGGGTGCGGCGTACCTGCAAACTGGCGTCCGCCATCGGCTGCTGGTCGATCCAGCTGGCACATTCGCGCAGGGCGGCGCTGGCACCCAGGAGCGCCGCATCTACAGCGCCAAGGTGGGCAGCGGCGTGCGGCTCGGGGCTCGGCTTTGCGCAATGCGCACGCAAATACCCAGCGAGCGCCTGCGCCGCGCCATACCAGCACGCGGCGATCCCTGCGCCGCCGTGCCAGAACCCAGGGCGGGCCAGGTACTGACCCGGTTGGCCCACCGCGGTGCCAAGCGAGTCGTCGAAGAGGATATCGGCGCTGGCAGTGCTGGCCATGCCCACCGCCTGCCAATGATCCGCCGCAAGAGTGAGACTGGGATCGGACAAATCGATGGCCACCAGTTGCGGCTGCTGATTCTGGTCCCAGGCCGTGATCAACGCGCGGTCGATCTGCAAGGCACCCGAACACCAGGCCTTGCGCCCGCGCAGACGCAGCTGGTCGCCGGCACGGTCGACGATCTCTACCCGAGCATCGGGCGGCTCAGCGGCGTACACCCCCCAGATGCCATCATCTGCCAGTTCCGGTGCACCGCATTCGGCCAGAATCGCCAGGGCGTCGGTGTGCCCTTCGTAGAGCTTGGCCAGTGCCAGGTCGCAGCCAGCGACTTGCGCCAGGATCTGCCAACGTTGCAGGGTCTGGCCTTGACCTGGCAACGGCAGCACATCCAGATGATCGGCCTGCAGCGCGCGCATCAGCTGCGCCAGCTGATCCTCGATCAGCAGCGGCTGCTTGCGCTCGGCGAATGCCTGTAGCAGGCCTTCCAGGCGCGGTGGGGCAAGATGTGAAAAGGTATTCATGTCTGCGACTCCATGCTCATGTTCTTCTTCCAGCCGCGCAGGTTCATGGCTGCCAGGCAGAACTGCAGCACGATCAGCGCCCAGGCCTGGATCTGCCAGCCCCACAGCACCCACAACACGTTGCTGGTGATAAAGCAGCAAAAACCCAGTCGCCGCCGCCCGGGCTGGCGCGAGCCAATGCACCAGGCGGCCAGTACGGTCAGGAGCATGGCGGGCCATTGCAGCATGTCGATCCAGCGTTCCATTACGTCAACCCCAGCTGCTTGCGCATCCGCGCGGTAATCATCTGGCGGGTTTTGCCTAACTGCGCCCAGGGGTCATCGACCTCGGCCAGACGCTCGCGAATAGTGCTGATAGTCCATTGATTGGCGGCCTTGAGCTGGGTCAGCTCTTCGCGCCAGATCGGCACCGAGACCGGTAGCCCTTCGCGCGCGCGCAGCGAATAGGCGCACGCGGTGGTGGCGCCTTTGCCGTTGCGCAGGTAGTCGATGAAGATCCGTCCGACGCGGTTTTTCGGCCCGGACACCGCACTGAGCCGATCCGGAAACAGCTTGGCCAGGTAGTCGACGATGGCGTGACTGAAGTCCTTGACCTGGTCCCAGCTGTCGCGCCGGCTCAGCGGTATGACCAGGTGCATGCCCTTGCCGCCGCTGGTCTTGAGGAACACCTTCAAACCCAGCTCATCGAGCAGGGTCAGGGTCAACTGGGTCGCCTCGACCATCGATTTCCACGGCAGCGCAGGGTCTGGGTCGAGGTCCAGGACGAACCGATCGGGCTTGTCGAAATCCTTGTCGGTGGCGTTCCAGGTGTGCAGTTCGAGCATGTTCATCTGCACCGCGCCCAGTAACGAGTCAGGCCGATTGAGGACCATCGCCGCCTGGCCCGCCTCGGCTTTTTCGTAACTGAGCACGCCTGGGATGTGCAGCTGGCCGGCATTTTTTTGAAAGAACAGCTCGCCGCTTAGCCCCTCAGGGGCGCGGACCAGCGCCACGGGGCGGTTTTTCAGCTGGGGCATGAGCCACTTGGCGACGTCAGCGTAGTACTCGGCGATCTCGCGTTTGGTCACACCCGTGGTGGCGTCGATGACCCGCTCGGGGTGGGTCAGGTGCAGGTCGCTCAAAAGCGTGTTCTCCTTGTTCTTGGCGGTTTTGTTCGCCGGGCGTTCCAGGTCGATCGACTGCGCCGGCTTGTCGTCGCGAAGGCCATGAAACACCGCATGGCGCACCACGCCGTCGCGGGTCATCTGGGCATAGGCGACCTCGGCCAGCAGCGTCGGCTTGAGCCAATGCACGCCACGCGCCTCGGCGCCTGTGGGTGGCTTGGCCAGGGCGGATTTGCCGACCTCAAGGGGCTTGAGCCGGGCATGAATACTGGCCAGGGTGGTGGCGGTGAACCCGGTGCCGACCTTGCCGGCATAGCGCAGCGCGCCGCTGTCGCTGTCATGCAGCGCCAGCAGCAAGGCGCCGAAGCCACTGCGGCTGCCCTTGGGATCGGTGTAGCCGACGATGACGAATTCCTGGCGCTGTTGGCACTTGAGCTTGATCCAGTCATTGCTGCGGCGGCTGACGTAGGGGCTGTCCAGGCGCTTGCCAATCAGCCCTTCAAGCCCCAGGCGGCAAGCACTGTCGAGCAACGACTGCACCGGCTCATCGAAATCGGCGGAAAAATTGAGCACATCGCTGCGATCTTTCTTCAACAGCTTGGCAAGCTGCTCACGACGCGCCTGCAGCGGCGCCTGGCGCAGGTCCTGGCCATCGAAGAACGGCAGGTCGAACAGGTAGTAGCTGATCTGCTCGTCGCGCTCGGTGTCGAAGGCGTTCTGCAACGCTTGAAAATCAGCCACGCCGTTGTCGCCAGTGACCACCATTTCGCCGTCGAGCCAGGCGGACTTGAGCTTGAGCTTGCGCAGCGCCTGCACCTGATGCGGCATCTTCGCGCTCCAGTCATGGCCGTTGCGGGTGAACAGGCGCACGTCCTCGCCATCGATGCGGGCCAGAATCCGGTAGCCGTCGAATTTCACCTCATAGTGCCAATCGCCGCTGGGTGGGGAGTCGACCAGGGTCGCCAGTTGCGGCTGCAAATGATCAGGCAACGCTGTCTTGGCTGTAGAGCTGGCGCGCTTGCGGCTGGCCGCGGGGCGCTTGGCCGGTTGGTCGGCGACCTTGGCGCGCCGGGACACCAGCGTGCGATCACTGAGCACGCTATCAGGTTGCGCCTCGACGATGCTGTATTCGGCTTCGCTACGCGCCTCGTCATCATGCGACTTGACCAGCATCCACTGCTCTTTCTTGCCTGCCAGATGAGTGCGAAACAGGTTCCACACCCCGGAGAGCTTTTCTCCTTGCAAGCGAAAACGCAGCTTGCCCTTGGCGTAGCTGGCATGCGGATCGCCTTCGGGCTCCCAGATGCCGCGGTCCCAGACGATCACATCGCCCGCGCCGTAGTGCCCCTCGGGGATATTGCCCTCGAAATCGGCGTAATCGAGCGGGTGATCTTCGACGTGCACGGCCAGGCGCCGGACCTTCGGATCCAGAGACGGCCCCTTGGGGATGGCCCAGCTTTTCAGCGTGCCATCGAGCTCCAGGCGAAAGTCGTAGTGCAGGTGGCTGGCATCGTGTTTCTGGATGCAGTACTGCAAGGCATGCACCTGCTTGCCGCGCTGGCGCTTGCCAGCAGGCTCAGGGGTAGCGCTGAAGTCGCGCTTGCGTTGGTACTCCTGCAAGGGTTTGGCCATGGCCGGCTCCGGGACGATTCGCGGGTCTCTAGAGGTGGGAGAGGCCGGCGCCAGACAGAGTTCAATCTGTTGGCAGGCGCCACCTGGCAGAAACTCTGAATCATTGCCAGGGGTTGGCAGTCGACCGAATGAACCCTTTGCCGGAGAACCAAGATGGCCCAGCCAGATGATCGGAAAAACCGCCCTCAGGTCGAGATCGACGACACCGAGGACCGTATGGGCAGCGTCCACGAACTGGATTTCGACGAGCGCAATGACCAGCGCCGAGGCCGCATTGGCGATGAGCGTCCGGCACGCGAAGTGGACCACGAATACCCCGCCCGGCGCGTTGCCGAGAGTGGCATGACCGGCGGTGAGGCGCTGAGCGACAGCCTGCACGAGGACAACGTCACCCTCGACGACCTTAGCCCCGACACCTTGTATGACGAGACCGGTGCCCGCGATGCCGATGAACTGGGTGACGGCGATGGCCCGGCTGATCAAACCCTGCGCGAAGTCGAGGCCAATGAGATTGGCGGTGGGATTGGCCTGGATGAAGCAGAGCTGGCCCGCTCAGCACCGCTGGACGGCGAGCCCTGGACCGATGAGGTCTCGCCGGTTGATTCGCACGATGAAGAGAAAAGGAGCTGACCATGAAAGAGCAACGCTGCGCCTGCCCACACTGCAATTGCACGGTAGACGCCAATGCCGTGCAGCAAGGGGGCAAGGCTTATTGCTGTGAAGCCTGTGCCACGGGGCATCGTAATGGTGAACGGTGCCGGATGGGGGGTTGTTCCTGCGGCAAGCCTGATCCATCTGAGCAGACCTAAGTTTTTGGGGCCGCGCTGCGGCCCTTCGCGGGCGAGCCCGCTCCCACAGGGACGGCGGCGAGCCAAGATAGCGTCGTATCAGAAAGATACCTATTTTGAAGTCCACGCCGTCCCTGTGGGAGCGGGCTAGTCGGGGCGCCGAACCGCCGCGAAGGGCCGCAAAGCGGCCCCAACAGCCATCTCACCGGTCAATGAGTCTGCCAGATACCATTGTTCCGCTCACAATCGTTACGCGCCTGCCCCAGGCTTGGGGTGTCGTAGTAGTAGGTGATCACCCGCGCATCCTTGGGCAGAGCTGGCCGGGTCGAGGGTTGGTCACTGCCAGCGGCTTTCGGATTGGCGAGCGATTCCTGGGTCAACGGCGCGATGCAACTGCCAACGCTGCCATCGGCGCAGCGGGCGACCTTGTGCTTCTCGGTGCTGAGCATGTCCTTGCTTTCATTGCTGCACGACCAGTTGATCGCTTCGGCAGGCATATTGCTGTAGCTGTAGCAGGTATGTCGGTCCACCGGTTTGACCGCCTCGCTGGACGAACGCGTGATCACATCGCAGGCCTCGGCCAGCACTTGGGTGCTGGTCAAGCTTGCCAGCACCAACAGCAGAACAGGGACACGCATGGCTAACCTCCTGGGCCGTCGGCCCTTGTTCAGGTCTTGCGCAATGTCGCCTTGCCCTGCTGGCGCATGGCCCTGGCGCGCTTTTCCAGGACCAGATAGGCGACCACCGCCAGCAGTAATGGAATCAGGTAATACAAAGTGCGATAGCCAAGCAGCGCCGCCACCAGCGTGCCCTGGCCCAACTGCCCATGGAGCAGGGCGAGGAACACCGCTTCGAGCACCCCCAGGCCTGCCGGGATGTGCGCCACTACACCGGCCACACAGCTGATCAGCAAAATACCCAGCACCGAGGGGTAGAACAGCTCATGCGGCAACAGCCAATGAATCAGTGCGGCCATCAAGGCCCAATTGCTGGCCCCCAGTGCTACCTGACACAGCGCCAGGCGCAGCGAGGGCAGGGTGATCTCATGCTCACGCCACTGCCAGGTACGCCGCTTGGCAAAGGCGCAGGCCAACAGGTATCCGGTAACGATAGCCAACAACAGAAAACCGATTAGCTGTAGCCCGCTAACGCCCACTGCCCAGCTGTCCGGCAGCTTGACCTGACGTGAAGCGAACACCACCCCAGCGAGCAGCATGTAGCCCATCCAGTTGGTCAGCAGACCCAGGGTGAGGATCTTGGTGATGGTCGCGGTATCCAGCCCTAGCCGGCCATACAGCCGATAACGCAGGGCCACGCCACCCACCCAGGTGGTGAAATTGAGGTTGAAGGCATAGCAGACGAACGCCACCGGCAATACCTGGCGCGCCGGCAACGAGTGCCCCGTGTAGGCCCGGCCGAGCAGATCGTAGCTGGCAAATACCAGATAGCTGCATAACGCCAGCACCAGGCCGATCACCAAGGTGCTGGGTTTATAGGCGAGCAACGATTGGCGCACCTCGTTCCAGTCCAGATTGCGCGCCAGGGTATACAGCAGCACAGGAATCAGGATCAGGAACGCCACGGTGAACAGCCGTTTGGCCCAGGTATGCCAGCGCTTGGTCTGCATCAGGTCTTACCCTCGTGAAAGTTGGCGTGGCTATCGGTGTCCGGTTGCAGCGATTGCAGGCGCTGGCGATGGGCCGGGAACCAGCCGGCGACGCGGGGGAACCAGCGGGTCAGGTGGAAACCCATGAAAATCAACGGTGCCCGCCACCAATAGCCGCGAATCATCCGCTCCAGGGTTACCGCCTTGCATTGCTGCATGGCCAGTTCGCTGAGGTGCTTGTAGAGCATCTGGTTGAAGGCGCGATCGCGAATCAGCAGATTGGCCTCCAGGTTGAGCGACAGGCTCAACGGGTCGAGGTTGCTCGAACCGACCGTCGACCACTCCTCGTCGACCAGCGCAACCTTGCCGTGCAGCGGCCGCTGGCAGTACTCGTGAATGCGCACGTTATCGCGCAGCAGGTAGTTATAGAGCAGCCGGGACAACGCCCGGACCCAGCGCATGTCCGGTTGCCCTTGCAGGATCAAGGTCACCTCGACCCCGCGGCGGGCGGCATTGCGCAGTTCTCGCAGCAAGCGATAGCCGGGGAAGAAGTAGGCATTGGCCACTACAATTCGCCGCTGGGCCTGGCGAAACACCTGCAGGTACTGCTGCTCGATATCGGTGCGGTGGCGGTTGTTGTCGCGCTCCACCAAGACCGCACTGGCGTTGCCGGTAGGCGCGCTGACTGGCCGCACCTGGCTTGGCGGTTGCAGGACGGGCGCCAGTAGCCGTCGGCTGGACGCATGGACCTGGGCCACCACCGGCCCTGTGACTTCCACGGCGTAATCCTGCTTGGCCATCGGCCCGAATTCGCCCAAGTGGTCGAGGCAGTAGTTGATTCCGCCAATAAACGCCCGCTCGCCGTCGACCACGACGATCTTGCGGTGCAAGCGACGGAACAGGTTGGTGCGCATCCCGACCAGCCGCGGCTGCGGATCGAAAGCATGGAAACTGACCCCAGCCTCGGTCATGGCCGCGATGAACTGATCGGTCAGGTCCGCTGTGCCGTAGCCGTCGACCGCCACTTCGACACGCACGCCGCGCTTGGCAGCGTCGATCAGCACTTGCTGCAACTGCTGGCCGACCTTGTCCTCGAAGATGATGAAGGTTTCCAGCAGGATCTCTTCACGCGCCTGGGCCATGGCCTCGAACACGCGCGGGTAGTACTCCTCGCCATTGATCAGCAGCTGTACACTGTTGCCGTCTGTCCAAGGGGTTTTCACAGGCTCACCTCCGCAACCAAGGGCGCATGGTCAGACAAGTGCGACCACGGGTATTTGGCCAACACCTGGGCTTTGCAGGGCATGGCGTTACGCAGGTAGATGCGGTCCAGCCGGAGCAACGGCAGGCGTGCCGGAAAGCTGCGGGCGGGCGTGCCAAAGTGCTCGCCGAACGCCTCTACCAGCCGCTCCGATAGCAGCGCATCAGCCTTGAGCCGCCAGTCATTGAAGTCTCCGGCGACGATCACCGGCGCCTTCGCTGGCAGGCTGTCAAGAAACTCCAACAGCAAACGTACCTGGCGCTGGCGATGGGCTTCGCGCAAGCCCAAATGCACGCAGATGGCATGCACCTGCTCATGCCCAGGCACTTGCAGGCGGCAATGCAACAAACCGCGCTGCTCGTTGCCGGCAATACTCACATCCAGGTTGTGGTATTCGCTGATGGGAAATTTCGACAGCAGCGCGTTGCCGTGGTCACCGTCGGGGTACACCGCATTGCGCCCATAGGCGAACTGCGGCCACATGCTGTCGGCAAGAAACTCGTACTGCGGGGTCTGCGGCCAGGCGGCATGGCGCTCGGCATGGCGCTCGTGGCTGCCATGCACCTCCTGCAAGAACACCAGGTCAGCCCCCGTGGCCCGCACCGCTTCGCGCAGCTCGGGCAGGATGAAACGCCGATTGAAGAAGGTGAAGCCCTTGTGCACGTTGATCGTCAGCACATTGAGCCGGTGCACCGCTGTATCGCTGTTGGTGATCTGGCGAGGGTCGGTAAGCGGTGAGTTCACAATTCTACCTCCGGTTCCACGCCGGGCTCGGTCACCAGCTCACCATCGAGATTGAGCTTGGCCAGCAGGCGGCGGGCGTCATAGGGCGCATGGACCTTCTGGTCATTATCGAAATAGCAGTACACATCTCGCGAACGCCGTTTGCGCGGCGCGTGCGCGCTGACCAGCTGGACATCTGCCGGCTGCTCACCCTGGCTCCAGGCTTCGACGCGCATGCGCCAACGGCGTAGGGCGCGCGAGGTATAGCCGCTGCTGTACAGCTCGACATCGCCATGCAAGCGCATATAGACGAAATCGGCGGTCAGATCTTCGACGTAGGGCCATTTGCCGGCACTGTCGGCGACCACCAGAGCGACATTGTGGGTACGCAGCAGCTTGATGAACGACTCACAGAGAAAGCTCTCGTGGCGGATCTCCACGGCATGGCGCAACGGCGCATCGCCCTTGATCTGGGTACCGCTATTGCCCACCAAGCGCTCGGCGCAATGCTGGGCACAGCGCCGGGCGGCCTTGCGATCGAACGGCAACAGCTCGAGAAACTGGCTGAAACGCTCCTCGTCATAGTGCATGTTCGGTGGAAACTGCCAAACAATCGGCCCGAGCTTGTCGCCCAGCAGTAAGGGGCCGGAGGCGAAAAAGTTGGCCAGCGGCTGTTCGATGTCTTTAAGCCTGCGCATATGGGTGATATAGCGCGGGCCCTTGACCGAAAACACGAAGTCCTGCGGGGTTTGCTCAGCCCAATGAAGATAGCGCTCTGGCGTTTGCAGGCTGTAGAACGAGCCATTGATCTCGATGCTGTTGACTGCCCGCGAGGCGAACGCCAGTTCGCTGTCCTGGGGCAGCCCCTCGGGGTAGAAATCTTTGCGCCAGGGGCCATAACGCCAGCCTGAAATACCGATACGGATCTCGCTCACACTGCCTCCTTCAATCCTGGAACGGGAATCAGGCAATCCTTGAGTTGCGACCTTGGCGCGCCGCCCAGGGTTCAGCAGGATTTGACGAATGGCCCGGGCTTGCAGGTGTGCATGAGTTGAACTTTGCCGCGTCGGACGATTCCACCAAAGGTGGGCCATGAGTTTCATCGCTCGCCTGACATTGGAGGACACGCCGATGAAGTTCGATCGCTTCGCCCAATGGCTGGCCAACTGCACGGGACGCCCGGTTACGTTCGCCATCGCCATGTTGATGATCTTGATCTGGGGGATCAGCGGCCCACTGTTCGACTTCAACGACACCTGGCAGCTGGTGATCAACACCTCCACCACCATCATCACCTTCTTGATGGTGTTTCTGATCCAGAACACCCAGAACCGCGACAGCGACGAGCTGCACGTGAAAATCGACGAACTGCTGCGCACCACGCGCAAGGCGCACAAGGCCCTGCTGGATCTGGAAGACATGGATCCCGCCCAGCTGCATGCCTTACGCAAGCAGTACCAGCGCATGGGCGAGCAGGGCGATCAAGCATCCGCCAAGGACACATCCGATTGAGCGTTCGCCCATCCGGGCAAGACCCGCCGACTCTGGAGGCACGCATGGCCAGGCATATCGTTCACTTCACCGGCCCGATCAACTCAAGCACCTGCGGCAACCTGATCAATACCTGCTCGCGCATTCTCCAGCAGAGCCCTGAGGTACTGCAGCTCAACATCGCCACCATGGGCGGGGAGTGCAGCTACGGCTTTACCTTGTACAACTTCCTGCGCTCGCTGCCGGTGCCGGTGCACACCCATAACCTGGGCACAGTGGAGTCGATGGGCAACATAATCTTTCTCGCTGGCGCCCATCGCACGGCCTGTGCACTGAGCAAATTCTTGTTCCACCCGTTTCATTGGACCTTGCATGGCTCGGTCGACCACGCGCGCATGGCCGAATACGCCATGAGCCTGGACTACGACCTGCGCCTGTACGCCGAGATCGTCGCCGAACGTACCCAAGGCGCCACCGAAGCGCTCGATGTACAACGCTACCTGATGGCTTATCCGCGCATTCTTGGGCCGAGCGAGGCATTGGCCAGCGGCATGATCCACGCCATCGATGAGCGGCCCATCGAGGAGCACGACAGCCAATGGAGCGTGCATGCATGAGCCGCTCGTCAGTTAGAACCGACCGCGATTGAGCGCCAGGGCAGTCAAGACGCTCGGAGTTAATGACAAGAGCAATTCGTGCCAAGGAGACCTGATCATGCGCGCATTGACCTACCACGGTGCTGGCGACGTACGGGTCGATACTGTGCCTGATCCAGTGATTCAGGCAAATGACGATATCGTGCTGCGGGTGACCGCCACGGCCATCTGTGGCTCGGACTTGCATCTGTACCGCGGCAAGATTCCAGCGGTTGAGTCTGGCGACATCCTTGGCCATGAATTCATGGGTATTGTCGAAGAGGTGGGCAGCGAAGTGACCGCGGTCAGCCCGGGTGATCGGGTGGTGATCCCGTTCGTGATTGCCTGCGGTAGCTGTTTCTTCTGCCAGCACGATTTGTTTGCCGCATGCGAAACCACCAACACCGGTCGCGGCGCCATCCTCAACAAAAAGGCCATCCCACCGGGTGCGGCGCTGTTCGGTTACAGCCACCTGTACGGTGGTATCCCTGGCGGCCAAGCCGATTACGTGCGCGTGCCCAAGGCCAATGTCGGGCCGTTCAAAGTGCCGGGTCACCTGGCGGACGACAAGGTGCTGTTTCTCTCCGACATTCTGCCCACTGCCTGGCAGGCGGTGCTCAATGCCGAGGTCGGCCAAGGCGCGTCACTGGCGATCTTCGGCGCAGGCCCGGTTGGGCTGCTGTCGGCGGCTTGCGCGCGGATGCTGGGGGTTGAACAGATCTTCATGGTCGATGAGTGTGGTTATCGCCTCGACTACGCCCGTGACGCCTACGGCGTGATCCCTATCGATTTTTCCCACGATGATGATCCGGCCGACACCATCATCCGCCAAACTCGCGGCATGCGCGGTGTGGATGCGGTGATCGACGCCGTGGGTTTTGAAGCCAAAGGCAGTACCACCGAGTCGGTGCTCACCGCGCTCAAACTCGAAGGCAGCAGTGGCAAGGCGTTGCGCCAGAGCATGGCAGCCGTTCGTCGCGGCGGTGTGGTCAGCGTGCCAGGGGTCTACGCCGGTTTTATCCACGGTTTCTTGTTTGGCGACGCCTTCGACAAAGGCCTGACCTTCCGCATGGGACAGACCCATGTACAGCGCTACTTGCCGGAGCTGCTCGAACATATCGAAGCCGGCCGCCTGAACCCCGAAGCCATCGTCACCCACCGCATCGCCCTGGAAGACGCGATCCGCGGCTATGAGATGTTCGATGAACAACAAGAACGCTGCCGCAAGGTGATCATGGTGCCCGGTGAGGCAGCAGACGCCGTGCTCAGCGTTCACCCTTGAGAGGATTGCATGTCACGACGCATCATCACTTCGGTCAACAGCGAGGATCTGCACCCGCCAGAACAAGGCCTGCTGTTCGAAAGCCCGCGCGAACGGCTGGAGTTCTATCGACGCGAGATCCAGTACGAGACCACGATCCTGGCCAACCGCACCGACGCCTTTCTGGCGGCGCAATCGTTCCTGGTGATTGCCTTCATCTCGTGCATGGCCAATCTCAACCAGAAATGGGGCGGGCAATTCACCTTGATCGTGCCACCGTTTCTTGCACTGTTGGGCGCGCTCAGTTCGCTCAACGCCTGGCCAGGTATTCGCGCCGCCTACGGCATCATCGATCACTGGCACTTCAAGCAGAGCCAGCTTTTACGCAGTGAGCCCAGCGTCGGTATGGCCTATGACGACTGGCCGCTGTTCTGCGAGACCGAATCGAGCCACCGCGGCTATCGCAAGTCGCTGATGTTCTCGATTCGCGCGCCGTGGTTGTTTCTGGTGTTTTGGGTGCTATTGGGAGGCTATTGCCTTTTTTTGCAGCTTGATCCGGCCGGCAGTTAAGGGGCGGCTTTTTGCCACCTGACCGCTCATTCACATTGTTCGACAATGTTTTGAATTTTCACGTAAATCGCTGATCCATTGGCTTGTCATCCATGGAGAAGAGGAGGGCCCCACAGATGCCAAACCCACAGCTTTACATCATCGACTACCGGCTGCATGGCGAGCCGCGTAGCTTCATTATTCGCCTGGAACGGATGGACAATGCCGAGGCTTGGCATTGGGCCAGTTGCGATGCCGGTATTGGCATCATTCCCAAGTTTGGCCGGGAGAAGATTCGCAAGGTCAGCCGGCCCATGGCTGAACGCTATGGAATCAGTGAGGTGAACTGGCGCCTGTCGGGCAGTAGGCCGACCCCGGTCGAGGCCTCCAGCGGCGACGATGCCCAGGCCACTTCGCCTATTGCTTGACCCTGGGGCCGCTGATTGCGGCCCCAGTCATTTTCAGCTCATGCACCGGACTCAGGATCACTGGCCGGCACGCCGGGGCGATTTTCTTCCTCATCGGTGAGGTTTGGATCGGCATCGGGATCATCGGCGCGGTCGTTGCGCCGATCAGGTTGCAGTTCTGGCCAGTCGTCCTCGACATTGCCGCCGCCCATGTTCAGAGTCTTGTTCATAACACCTCCTTTGGGTCCGCTTTGCTGCCCGACAAGCCCGCTGCCACAGGTACAGCGCTTACCCAGAAAACAGCGCGGTACCTGTGGCAGCGGGCTCGCCCGCGAAGGGCCGCAAAACGGACCTAAATCTGAAAGCCCCTCAACAATTGAGAACCGCTCAGCACCCTCAATGCTCCATGGCCAGCCACACCAGCCCGACCAGCGGCATCAGGTGCCGGTGTACTTGACTGCAGCAGCGGTACGTGAGGAGACATTCAGCGTACGCAACAGCGAGGACACATGAATGCGCACGGTGAACGGCGAGATATCCAGTTCGCGGGCGATTTCCTTGTTGGTCTTGCCTTGGGCGATCAGGCGCAGCACGTCTTGCTGGCGCTGGGTGAGCTGTTCGACTTCGCTTTCTGCGCCCAGCGCGGGCAGCAGGCCAGAAGGCTGGTACTTGACCACGACTTCACCTTCACGGATGGCCAGGATCGCCGCGCCGAGCTCCTCGGGGGTGATGCTCTTGCCGATGAAGCCGTCGGCGCCGGCGGCCATCACCTGGCTGATCAGCTCCGGTTCATCGACCATCGAGACAATGATCAGCGAGGTGCGGCGCAACTGCTTGCGCAGCGCAGCCAACCGCTCAAGGCAGGTCAGGCCGGGGAAACGCAGGTCGAGAATCAGCGTATCCGGCGTATCGCCGTGATCAATCAGCTCCAGCACTTGGCCGAGGTTGCCCGCTTCCTCCAGGCAAGCCTGCGGTAATATCCGTTGCACGGTACGGACCATGGCTTCCCTGAATAGCGGATGGTCGTCCGCGACGATGATGCGGCAGCTCACGTCTTGTCGCTCCTTAAAACGCCCGTTGTCCGGGTCATGCTAATTTAGCACCTGCCTGCGCAGCCTTCCTGGCGCGCATGGCGCGGATGTCGACTGGCGCACAAGGATGCTTGCAATGGACTTTGACAAGAATAACGAACTGGACCAGGCCAACCTGCGCATCATCGTCGCGACCTGCGCACTGGTCTACATGGGGGTGCTCGGTTTTCTGCCGGGGCGCACCTACCAGACCTACCTGCCAGTGGTGTACTACATCGCAGCGTTCCTGCTGGTGTCGATCGGCTTGCGCCAGGCCATCGCCCATTGGCCTGGGCATTACCCGTGGCGGCGCGTGCTGGGCATGGTGCATGACTATACCGGCACCTGCTTTGGCCTGGTGGTCGGCGGCGAGGCGGCCTTGCCGCTGTATGCGGTGATGGTCTGGGTGAACCTGGGCAACGGCATGCGCTTCGGCTCGCGCTACCTGGCCATCGCCACGGTGCTGGCGCTGGCGGCGTTGCTGGTGGTGTACCAGATCACGCCGTATTGGCAGCAGCAGCCGTTCATGGTGTTGATGCTGTTGACCACCAGCACACTGATCCCGATTTATGCCCACCTGCTGCTGGAGCGCACGCGCAAGGCCTCGGAACTGGCCATGCTTGCCACCCGCGAGAAATCGCGGTTCCTTGCCCAGGCCAGCCACGACCTGCGCCAGCCAATCCACTCCATCGGCTTGTTCACCGCCTGCCTGCGCGAAGGGCAGTTGGGTGAGCAAGAACGGCGCCTGGTGGACAATATCGATCGCTCCTTGCTCAACGTCTCCCAGCTGTTTCGCTCGATTCTCGACCTGTACACCCTCGACAACGGCCGGGTGCAACCCAAGTACGAAACCTTCGCTGTGCAGCCGTTCTTGCGCGAGTTGCTGCGCCAGAACGCCGAAGCTGCGCGCTGGGCGGGGGTGGAGATGCGCTTGCGCGCCGGTCGGCACTGGACGTTGGCTGACCCAGGCATGCTCGCCACCATGGTGCAGAACGTGCTGTCCAACAGTTTCAAGTACGCCGCGCAGCGGCCGCTGCTGATTGGCGTACGCCGGCGCGGCGATCACTTGCAGATCGAGATTCATGACCAAGGCCGCGGCATTGCCGCCGAGCATCAAGACAAGGTGTTCGAGGAGTTCTACCGGATTCGCGAAATGCGCGACAAGGATGTCGAAGGCGTCGGCCTGGGCCTGGCCATCGTCAAGCGCTTGGCCCAGTTGATGGATCTGCGCGTGAGCCTGCGTTCGCGTCCGGGCCATGGCACCAGCGTCACCCTGCAGGGGCTGGCGCGGGTAGCGCCGCGAGCCGTGCACAGCGGCGTCGACCCAGCCTTGCAGGCGGGCCTGCTGACCGGGCTGCGGGTGTGCCTGGTGGAAGATGACCACAACGTATTGCAGGCCACCTCGGCATTGCTCGGGCGCTGGGGTTGCCAGGTGCAGGCAGAAAGCTCGGCCAAGGGCCTGAGCAGTGACTGTGATGTGATCGTCGCCGATTACGACCTGGGGCCGGAGGCCACTGGGCTGGATTGCATCGACAGCCTGCGCGCGCAACGCGGCAGGCAAGTGCCGGCCTTGATCATGACCGGGCACGACATTGAACGGATTCAGGCGGCAGTACATGACCGGAATATCGCCATTTTGTCCAAGCCGGTACGTCCGGCCGAACTGCGTGCAGCCCTACGGGCCTTGCGGGAGGAGCCAGCAACGCCGGTGGGTTAGACCGGCGTTGGGGCTGAAGGGGAAACGCGGACAGTGTCGCTCAGCGCAGAATCAGCGGCTGGCCTTCCTTGAGGCACGACGGCGTCGGGTCGTACAGGCCCATGCCAGCGACGGCAACGATAGCGCCGCTCGGCATCTGGCAGTCGTACTCGCCTTTGGCGGTGGTGGCGGTGAAGTAGGTCAGGGTGCTGTCGTTGCGCACGTTGGAGACCTTGGTCACCGGCACGCCGAGGGCGATTTCGGAACGCTGCTTGAGGGTGTCTTCGGTGGGTTTGACGGTCTGGCAGCCAGCCAGGGTGGCCAATGCTGCGAGGGTCAGGATTGGCTTGAGCAGGGGATGACGGGGCTTCATGGGGTGCTTCCTTGGCGTTGTTCTGATTGTTCGGCCACACGCCGGCCTGGCGCCGCGGGGACGGCGCGTGGAAAGCGGGTGAGTGGCCGGACTATAACGCCGAGGATGGGGCGCTGGGATTAGGGCAGATGTACGAGGTGGCGTAGTGCCGCTACTGATGGGGTGTCAGTTATGGCCTCTTCGCGGGCAAGCCCGCCCCCACAGGTGTTGCGCTGATCGTGTAGGCGCGGCCTTGCCCGCGCAGAGGCCGGGACACTCACGCGAGACTGACCCGCATCAGCCCGCCCGCTTGAGCACCAGGGTCAAAATGTCATAGCTGGCCACCAACTCACCCAGCTGGTTGGTCACCTCGACATCCCACGCCACCACACCTTGCGGCTGCCCCAGCGGGCTGCTCTTGCCCTGGTCGATCTTGCGCTTGCAGGTCAGCCGCGCCTGGATGGTGTCGCCGATCCCGACCGGGTTGATGAAGCGCAAGGTATCCAACCCATAGTTGGCCAACACTGGCCCCTCGCCAGGCGAGACGAACAAGCCGGCGGCAGCCGACAGTACGAAGTAGCCGTGGGCGATCCGTTTGCCGAATTGCGACTGCTTGGCGGCAATCTCGTCAAAGTGCATGTAGAAGTGATCGCCCGACAGGCAACCGAAGTTGACCAGGTCGGCCTCGGTCACCGTGCGTCGATGGGTCAGCAGCGATTCGCCGATTTGCAGCTCGTCGAAATAGCGGCGGAACGGATGCACTTGGGTCTCGATCACCTCGGCGCCGCGCACATACTCGCCCGTCACCGCACTGAGCATGCTCGGCGAGCCCTGCACGGCCGCGCGTTGCAGGTAATGCTTGACCGCTCGCAAACCGCCCAGCTCCTCACCACCCCCGGCCCGCCCTGGGCCGCCGTGCTTGAGCTGCGGCAGGGGCGATCCATGCCCGGTCGATTCCTTGGCCGCTTCCCGGTCCAGCACCAGCAACCGGCCATGCCAGGCCGCCGCCAGCGGAATCGCCTTGGCGGCGACCGCGCGCTCGCCAGTGATCAGGCTCGCGACCAGGCTGCCTTTACCCCGTACGGCCAGTGCCAGGGCTTCGTCCAGATCGTGGTAGGTCATCAGCGTGCTGACCGGGCCAAACGCCTCGATATCGTGCGCGCCGCCTTCGGCATGCGGGTCGCGCGCGTGCAGCAGGGTTGGCGCAAAGAAGGCCCCTTCAGCCACACCGTCACCCACTGGCGCAAAGCCATCGCTGGCGCCGAACAGCTGGTCGCAGCTGGCGAGCAGGCTGCGCACCCGCTCGCCGACATCGCGCTGTTGATCATGCGAGGCCAGCGCGCCCATGCGCACGCCTTCCACCGAGGGATCGCCGACCACCACCTTGGCCAGGCGCTCGCGCAGGCGAGTGGCGACCGCATCGAGGTGCTTGGCCGGGACGATGGCGCGGCGGATGGCGGTGCATTTCTGCCCAGCCTTGGTGGTCATCTCGCGCACCACCTCCTTGATGTACAGTTCGAACTCTTCGTCGTCCGGCGTCACGTCCGGGCCGAGAATGGCACAGTTGAGCGAGTCGGCCTCGGCGGTGAACGGTACCGAATGGCGGATCAGGTTGGGGTTTACCCGCAGCTTGGCCGCGGTGTCGGCAGACCCGGTGAAGGTCACTACATCCTGGCCTTGCAGGCGGTCGAGCAGGTCACCGGTACTGCCGATCACCAGTTGCAGGCTGCCAGTGGGCAGCAGGCCGGACTCGTTCATCAGGCGCACCACTGCCTCGGTCAGGTAGCTGGTCGAAGTGGCCGGTTTGACGATGCACGGCATGCCCGCGAGGAAGGTCGGGGCGAACTTTTCCAGCATGCCCCAGATGGGGAAGTTGAAGGCGTTGATGTGCACCACCACGCCGGCACGCGGCACCAGGATATGGCTGCCGGCAAAGTGCCCTTGCTTGCCCAGTGCGATGGCCGGGCCTTCGTGCAGCAGATTGCCCGAAGGCAACTCGCGGCTGCCGATGCCGGCATAGGAAAACAGCGTGGCGTTGCCGCCTTCGATGTCGATCCAGCTGTCGGCGCGGGTCGCGCCGCTGTGATGGGACAGGGCGTAGAGCTGTTCCTTGCGTTCGGCCAGGTACAGGGCCAGCGCCTTGAGGCGCGCAGCGCGCTGCTGGAAATCCATGGCCAGCAACTGGGCCAGGCCCTGGCTGCGAGCAAATGCCACAGCCTCGGCGAAATCAGGACGCTCTTCATGGCTGTAGGCCAGGATGTGGCCGTCCAGGGCGCTACGCAGGGCCTGGGCGCCGTGCTGGCCAATCCAGCGGCCAGCGATGAAGCTCTGCAGGGTAGGGGCGTCAGACATACTGTTCTCCAAGCGGTTGTGATGGACAGGGGCGCGGTTACCACAGCGCCAGGGTGTAGCCGATGATCAGGCGGTTCTCGTCCAGCTTGCTGGTCAGGCCGTTGCCAGAGCGGAAGGTGACGTTGCGCCAACGCAGGCTGACGTCCTTGAATGGGCCGCTCTGGATGACGTAGGTAAGGTCGGTGTCGCGTTCGCGCTCGCGGCCATTGCTGAGGGTTGCGGTTTCGGCGTGGCGGCCGTCGGTGTAACGGGTCATGAAGCTCAGGCCGGGGATGCCCAAGGCGACAAAGTCGTAGTCGTAGCGCAACTGCCAGGAGTCGAGCCCGGCGCGGGTGAAGGTGTTGTAGGTGACCAGGTTGACGGTGTAGGGGTCGCCGCCATTGAGGAACGGGAAGGCGCTGTCGCCGGACATCTGCTGCCAGGTCGCGGTGAACTTATGCGCGCGCACCCCAAGGGTGAACATGGCGTTGAAGTTGCGGTTGTCGATGCGCCCGGCGCGCTCGGCGCCGTCACCACGGCTATCGAAGTAGCGCAGGTCGCTGCGCAGGCTCAGGCCTTCGCCCAGCGGTTGGGTATGCAGCAGGCCGACATACTGCTGACGGTAGATCTCGTCGAGCTTGGCGTAGTAGTAGCTCAGGCTGGTCTGTGGGGTGAGTGCGTAGCTGCCACCGGCAAAGTCGAAATGATCGCTCTGCGCTGCGCCATAGCCGATATCGTCACGCCCGGACGAGTCACGCAGGTTGGCCTCGGTCAGACGCCCGGCATTGACCGTCAGCCCGTCGATTTCCTGGCTGGTCAGCAAGCCACCTTGGAAGGTCGATGACAGCAAGCGGGTGTCGTTGTACACCACCACCGGCAGGATCGGCTGCAGGGTGCCCAGGCGCAGGGTGCTCTTGGACAGCCGTAGCTTGCCGGTCAGGCCCAGCTCACTGTAGTTGTCGACCGGCTCGTGGCTGTTCGGCCCATACGGCAGCAGGCCGGTATTGCGCCGATCACGGCTGGAGTCGAGCTTGATCCCCAGCTGTCCCATGGCGTCGAGGCCAACCCCCAGCGGGCCTTCGCTGAAGCCCGACTCGAAGCGCGCGGTGAAGCCTTGGCCCCATTCCTCGGCCTTGGACTGCGGGGCATTGGCCTGGCGAAAATCGCGGTTGATGTAGTGGTTGCGCAGCTCGATACGCGCGTGGCTGTCTGCGATCAAATCCGCCATGGCGGGCGAGGGCAGGGCCAGGCTGGCCAGCCAGGCCAGCGACTTGAAGCGAGTGTGGTTCATTATTGTTGTACCCGACATTCGAAGTTCAAGGGTTAGTGTTTGCTGGCGCCAACCGCGCCAATACCGGTCATGGAGCGGATGAACTGGCCCAGGTAGCGCCCACGCTCCTGCGCGGCGCGTTCAGAGCCGTCGGTGACCGAGAACGCCCAGGCGCTGAAGAACGCCAGGCTCATGGAGAACAACGCCGGGTTGCTGTAGGGGAACAGCGCTTGCTGGTTGTGCAGGACGTTGACCCACACCGCCGGGCCGAGCACCACCAGCACGATCGCCGAAATCAGCCCGGCCATGCTGCCGCACACCGCCCCACGGGTGGTCAGGCCCTTCCAGAACATCGAGAGCAGCAGCACCGGGAAGTTGACCGAGGCCGCTACCGCCAGCACCAGGCCGGAGAGGAAGGCAATGTTCTGCGACTCGAACATCAGGCCGAGAATGATCGCCAACACGCCGATAACCAACGTTGCCAGGCGCGACACGCGCATTTCATCCTGCTCGCTGGCCTGGCCTTTGCGCATTACGCAGGCGTACAGGTCGTGGGAGACTGCCGAGGCGCCAGACAACGCCAGACCTGCAACCACCGCCAGGATGGTGGCGAAGGCCACGGCCGAGATGAAGCCGAGGAACAAGTTGCCACCTACGGCCTGGGCCAGGTGCACGGCGATCATGTTGCCACCGCCGATGATTGCGCCGCTGGCATCGCGATAAGACGGCTCGGTGCCGACCATGACGATGGCGCCGAAGCCGATGACGATCAGCAGCAGGTAGAAGTAGCCGATGAAGCCGGTGGCGTAGAACACGCTCTTGCGTGCTTCCTTGGCATCGCTGACGGTAAAGAAGCGCATCAGGATATGCGGCAGGCCAGCGGTGCCGAACATCATCCCCAAGCCTAGGGAAATCGCATCGATCGGGTTGGACAGCAAGCCGCCCGGGGCC
The DNA here is from genome assembly GCF_051129895.1 of Pseudomonas sp. Je.1.5.c. NCBI lineage: Bacteria > Pseudomonadati > Pseudomonadota > Gammaproteobacteria > Pseudomonadales > Pseudomonadaceae > Pseudomonas > Pseudomonas sp. Je.1.5.c. The sequence goes on along the minus strand of NZ_JBCPSP010000008.1, from coordinate 60,318 downwards.
ATGATCGCCTGGCCTTTGGCATGCACCGACACCGCGCTGGCAAACATCGCCTCGGTGCTGAAGCCAAAGTGCTTGAGCACCATGAACGCCATGAAGGTCGTGCCCGAAAGCAGCATCACCGCCTTGATGATCTGCACCCAGGTGGTTGCCAGCATGCCGCCAAAGGTCACGTAGAGCACCATCAGCACGCCGACCAGCACCACCGCATACAGGTAGCTGATGCCAAACAGCAGTTCGATCAGCTTGCCGGCGCCGACCATTTGCGCGACCAGGTACATCAAGGCCACGGCCAGGGTGCCGAATGCCGAGGTCAGGCGCACCGGGGTTTGCGCCAGGCGGTAGGAAACCACGTCGGCGAAGGTGTACTTGCCCAGGTTGCGCAGGCGTTCGGCGATCAGGAACAGGATGATCGGCCAGCCGGCCAGCACGCCCAGGGCATACAGCAGGCCGTCGTAGCCGTTCATGAACATCATCGCCGAGATGCCCAGGAAGGACGCGGCGCTGATCATGTCGCCGGCGATCGCCAAGCCGTTCTGCATGCCGGTCAGGCCACCGCCGGCGGTGTAGAAATCGCTGGCCGAGCGGGTGCGCAAGGCGGCCCAGCGGGTCACCAGCAAGGTGAAGCAGACGAACACCATGAACATCGAGATGGCTGTCCAGTTCATTGGGCGAACTCCTGCTTGACCTTGTCGTTGAGCGGGTCGATCACGCTGTTGGCGCGGTGCATGTAGATGCCGGTAAGGGCGAAGGACAACAGCACCATCAGCACCCCGACCAGCATGCCGACACTGGTCACGCCGCCGCTCAGTGACTGGCCGAGGAGGCCAGGGGCGAACGCCACCAGCAGGACGAAGCCGTAGTAGGCAGCCAGCATGATCAGGGTCAGCGAGCCGTTGAGGCGGCGTTTGCGCTGGATCAGTTGCTGGAAGTCGGGGTGATTGCTGATGCGCTCGATGTGCTCGGGGGTCATGGGAAGCGATCTCTTGGTGTTGTAATTGTTTTTACTGAGGTCACGCGGTTAGTGCGGTGTTGCTGAGGGCCTCATCGCAGGGCAAGCCCGCTCCCACGCAATGGATTCGATTGCGACGAGGTACGTGGGCGCGGGCTGGCCCCGCGATGAGGTCTACTGGATCTCACAGCTGGTCGAAATCGAGCACCACCTTGTCGCTGATCGGATAGGTCTGGCACGACAGCACATAGCCCGCCGCCACCTCGTAATCTTCCAGCGCATGGTTGCTGTCCATCTCCACCTCGCCCTCGATCACCCGGCACTTGCAGGTCGAGCAGACGCCGGCCTTGCACGAGTAGGGCAGCTCGGCGCCAATCGCGTTGCCGGCATCGAGGATGTTCTGGGTATTGCGCGGCAGGTCGAACGCCAGCGCGCGGCCATCGCTGATCACGGTGACCTGGCTGATCGCCGAATCGACCTGGCGCGCCGCCTCACGCGCTTCACGCCGCGCCTGGCTGCCGGCCGCGGCGAACAGCTCGAAATGGATACGCTCCTTGGCCATGCCATTGGCCTGCAAGCTGTCGCGCACGGTTTCGGTCATCGCTTGCGGACCGCAGATGAATGCCGCATCCAGGCTCGCCACATCCATCCAGCGGGAGAACAGCTGGCCGCACTTGTCGGCGTCGATACGGCCGTTGTACAGGTCAACGTCTTGCTGCTCGCGGCTGAACACGAAGATCAGGTTGAGGCGATCCAGGTATTGGTTTTTCAGGTCTTCAAGCGTGTTGCGAAACAACGCAGCGGAGCTTGAACGGTTGCCATACAGCAAGGTGAAGCGGCTGTGCGGCTCGCTGGCCAAGGTGCTGGCGATGATCGACAGGATTGGGGTAATGCCACTACCAGCGGCCACGCCCAGGTAATTACCCTGGCGGCTCGGCTCCAGGGGCACGAAGAAGCTGCCGGCGGGGGGCATCACCTCCAATTGTTGGCCCGGTTTGAGCGCTTCGTTGGCAAACGAGGAAAAGCGCCCACCGGGTACCCGCTTGACTGCCACGCGTAACTCGCCATCGTGCACCGCGCTGCAGATCGAATACGAACGGCGCACTTCTTCATCATCCAGCTGGGTGCGCATCACCAGGTACTGGCCCTGGGTGAAGCGAAATGCCGCCTGCAGGTGCGCAGGCACGTCGAAGGCGATCGAAACCGCGTCGCGGGTCTCGGTGCGCACGTCTTTGATGGTCAGGCTATGAAACTGGCTCATGGTGTTCTCCACGGCTCAAATGCATTTGAAATAGTCGAAGGGCTCCAGGCACTCGCGACAGCGGTACAGCGCCTTGCAGGCGGTGGAGCCAAATTGGCTGAGCAGCTCGGTATGGCTACTGCCACATTGCGGGCAGCACACCTGCGGCGCCTGGCCGAGCAGGCTGCGCTTGCTCTGGCTGCCCACGGGCGGGGCGATACCGTACTGCCGTAGCCGCTCGCGGCCCTGGTCGCTGATCCAGTCGCTGCTCCAGGCCGGGGTCAATCGCCGTTCCAGGTCCGGCTCGGCGAATCCGGCTTGCTCCAGCGCCTGGCGGATATCGCCCTCGATCACTTCGGTTGCCGGGCAGCCGGAGTACGTCGGGGTCACCACCAGGTGCAGGTGGCCGGCGCGCCAGTCGAGGTCACGCACGATGCCCAGATCGACCACGCTGACCACCGGCACTTCCGGGTCCATCACCTGTTCCAGCACCGCCCAGGCCCGCGCCAGGTCATCGCCGCGTGCCGCGCGGGCGCCACGGTCGCTGGCGATCAGCTCACCAGGTTGCATCGGGATAGGCCCGTGGCAAGAACTGCATCTCGGCCAGCAGCAGGCCCAGGTGCTCGCTGTGCAGGCCCGTGCGACCACTCAGATAAAAATGGTTGGCCGCTTTGGGCAGCGGCAGCTCGACCGAGGCGAAGATCGCGCTGACCTGCTTGAGCCAAGCCGCGCCGACCTGCGCAGGATCTGCGCCGATGCCCGCTTCGGCCAGGCGCAGCTCGGCATCGCTGCCGGCCGCCAGTTCCACGGTGAAGCGCCACAGCAGCGGGATCGCGGCGAGCATGCGCCGGCGGCTTTCTTCGGTGCCGCCGCCCAAGCGCTGCACCCACTCGCCAGAGCGGCGCAGGTGATAGGTGACTTCCTTCAGGGCCTTGGCAGCAATGCCGGCGATGCGCGGGTCTTGCGATTGGCTCAGCTCTTGGAGCACGGCGAAATGCCAGGCGTCATAGAAGAACTGCTTGAGCATGGTCACGGCGAAATCGCCATTGGGTTGTTCGACCAGCAACAGGTTGCGATAGGCCCGCTCATCGCGGCGAAACGCCAGGGCGTCGGCGTCGAGGCCGTCGTCGCTCAGTTCGGCGGCGTATTCCAGCCAGTTGCGTGCCTGGCCGACCAAATCGAGGCCGACGTTCATCAGGGCCAGCTCTTCTTCCAGAGCCGGCGCATGGCCGCACCACTGGCAAAGGCGCTGGCCCTGGATCAGGGCGCTGTCACCGAGCAGCAGCAGGTATTGGATGAGTGCTTGATTGTGCATGGCGGGCCTCACATGTGTCCGACTTCATCAGGCAGCTGGTAGAAGCTGGCATGGCGGTAGACCTTGTCGTCGGCAGGGGCGAACAGCGGGTCTTTGTCATCTGGCGAGGAGGCGGTGATCAGTGCCGAGGGCACGACCCACAGGCTCACCCCTTCGCTGCGGCGGGTGTACAGCTCACGGGCGTTCTCGATGGCCATGGCGGCGTCGGCGGCATGCACGCTGCCCACATGTTTATGGTTCAGGCCGTGCTTGCTGCGCACAAATACTTCGTAGAGGGTCCAGACAGACATGTTCGATCTCCGCATCAATCGCCGCTTCAGGCGGCGTTCTTGTTCTGTTGCTTGCGTGCGTAGGCCACGGCGGCCTCGCGTACCCAGGCGCCGTCTTCGATGGCCTGGCGGCGGGTGGCGACGCGCTCCTGGTTGCAGGGGCCGTTGCCTTTGATCACTTCGTAGAATTCATCCCACTGGATCTCGCCGAAGTCGTAGTGGCCGCGCGCCTCGTTCCACTTGAGGTCTGGGTCGGGCGCGGTGCAGCCAAGCAGTTCGAGTTGGGGGATGGTCTGGTCGATGAAACGCTGGCGCAGCTCGTCGTTGGTCTGGCGCTTGATCTTCCAGGCCATTGATTGGGCGCTGTTGGGCGAGTGCTCGTCGCTGGGGCCGAACATCATCAGCGCCGGCCACCAGAGGCGGTTGATCGCATCCTGGACCATGTCTTTTTGCGCCTGGGTGCCGTGGCGCATCATGGTCAGCAGCAACTCGTAGCCCTGGCGCTGGTGGAAGCTTTCTTCCTTGCAGATGCGGATCATCGCCCGCGAGTAGGGGCCATAGGAGGTGCGCTGCAGCACCACCTGGTTGACGATCGCCGCGCCATCGACCAGCCAGCCGACCGCGCCCATGTCGGCCCAGCTCAAGGTCGGGTAGTTGAAGATGCTCGAATACTTGGCCTTGCCGCTGTGCAGCTTGGCGATTTCTTCGTCGCGGTCGGCGCCGAGGGTTTCCATGGCGCTGTACAGGTACAGGCCGTGGCCGGCTTCGTCCTGGATCTTGGCCATCAGTTGCAGCTTGCGCTTGAGGCTGGGGGCACGGGTGACCCAGTTGCCTTCAGGCAGCATGCCGACGATTTCCGAATGGGCGTGTTGCGAGATCTGCCGGATCAAGGTCTGGCGGTAGGCGTCGGGCATCCAGTTCTTGGCTTCGATCTTGATCTCGGCGTCGATTTTTTCCTGGAAGGCACGCTCCTCGGGGGACATCTCCTCGAGCGACTTGATGTGCTTTACACCGGTTTCCACTAGCTGTGCGTACATGTTCTGACTCCTGCCTCAGGGCTGGGTGGGGCATGAGTCATTTATAAGCGATACAAAACACAACATCAAACATATTTTGATGTATCGAATACTAATTGTGTATCGCTTTGAAATACTGGGGCCGCTTTGCGCCCCTTCGCGGGCAAGCCCGCTCCCACAGGGATAGCGCCGCTTTCGCGGTCGGCGCCGTACCTGTGGGAGCGGGCTTGCCCGCGAAGGGGCGCAAAGCGGCCCCAAAATCTTAAGTGAACAGCATGACGGCCATTGGCCGGGGCTGGGGGACTAGCGAAGACTCAGCTAGCCAGGCGTTTATCGTAAACGTGGCAAGCCTTACCTTCCGAACGCTTCAAGGTGCCGCAAGGCTTGAGCAATACCTGGGTGCTGATGCCAATGTAAGTCTTGATCTGCCGGCCCAATTCGCCAACCACCTGCTGGCGCTGCGCCTCATCCAGCGCCTGGCATTCGCCGCGCAACTCGACATGCACCTCAACGCTGTCGAGATTGCCATTGCGATACAGGTGAATCTCATAAAGCTCAGAAAGCTGTTTTATTTTCAGCACCTGCTCTTCAATCTGCGTGGGGAACACGTTAACCCCCCGAATGATCAGCATGTCGTCACTGCGCCCGGTGATCTTGCCAATCCGCCGCATCGGCCGCGCCGTGCCGGGCAGCAGGCGGGTGAGGTCGCGGGTGCGGTAGCGGATCATCGGCAGCGCCTCCTTGCTCAGCGAGGTGAACACCAACTCACCCAACTGACCATCGGGCAGCACTTGACCGGTTATCGGGTCAATGATTTCGGGGTAGAAGTGGTCCTCCCAGATGGTCGGGCCATCCTTGGTTTCGATGCACTCCATGGCAACCCCTGGGCCCATGATTTCCGACAGGCCATAGATATCCAGGGCATTGATCCCCAGGCGCTGCTCGATGGAGCGACGCAGTTCGTCGGTCCAAGGCTCGGCACCGAAGATCCCCAGGCGCAGCTTGAGCTGATGCGGGTCGATGCCCTGGCGCTCGATCTCGTCAGCCAGGTTGAGCATGTAGGAGGGTGTGACCATGATGATGTCAGGCTGAAAATCGCGGATCAGCTGCACTTGTTTTTCAGTCTGGCCACCGGACATGGGGATGACCGTGCAGCCCAGGCGCTCGGCGCCGTAGTGCGCGCCCAGGCCGCCGGTGAACAGCCCATAGCCGTAGGAGACATGCACCTTGTCGCCCTTGCGCCCACCTGCGGCGCGGATCGAACGGGCGACGACATTGGCCCAGGTGTCGATATCGGCCTGGGTATAGCCGACCACCGTCGGCTTGCCGGTAGTGCCGCTGGAGGCGTGCAGGCGCACCACTTCCTGCTGGGGCACGGCGAACATGCCGTACGGGTAGTTGTCGCGCAGGTCGTTCTTGCCGGTGAAGGGGAACTTGGCCAGGTCTTCCAGTGATTTCAGGTCATCAGGGTGCGCGCCAGACTCAGCAAAACGCTGACGGTACAGCGGCACATTGGCGTAGGCGTGGTTCAGGCTCCAGCGCAGGCGCTCCAGCTGATGCTGGCGCAGTTGATCGACACTGGCGGTTTCCATCGGGTCCAGCAAGGCGCGTTCGGCATCGTGGTACATGTTCATGGCTTCACTCGAATTGTTCTTGTACGTAGGCGCAGAGGCCTTGAGTGTCATGCGGGCAGCATACTGCCCGTAGCAGGTTCAGTCTCAGTCCGTTGGTCTGAGGCGCTCGATGATCAGGGCAATGCCCTGGCCGACGCCGATGCACATGGTGCACAGGGCGTAGCGCCCGTCGGTTTCTTCCAGCTCGTGCAGCGCCGTGGTGACCAGCCGCGCCCCGCTCATGCCCAGCGGGTGGCCGAGGGCAATGGCACCGCCATTGCGGTTGACCCGCGGGTCGTCGTCCGCCAGGCCCAGCTCACGCAGCACTGCCAGGCCTTGGGCGGCGAAGGCTTCGTTGAGCTCGATGACATCCATGTCGGCCAGGGCCAGGCCGGTCAGTTCCAGCACCTTGTGGGTCGCCGGCACCGGGCCAATGCCCATGATTCGCGGCTCGACCCCCGCCGCCGCCATGCCGACGATCCGGCCGCGCGCTTGCAAACCATGGCGGCGGGCGGCTGCGCTGCTGGCCAGCAACAGCGCACAGGCACCGTCGTTGACGCCCGACGCATTGCCAGCGGTAACGCTGCCACCCTCGCGGAACGGCGTGCCGAGCTTGGCCAGTTGCTCCAGGGTGGTGTCGGCACGCGGATGCTCGTCGTGCTCGACCAGCTTCGCCGGGCCTTTGCGCTGGGCAATTTCGACCGGCACGATCTCCTGCGCCAAACGGCCGCGGGCCTGGGCAGCAGCGGCTTTGTGCTGGCTGCGCAAGGCAAATGCATCTTGATCGGCGCGGGAAATAGCGAACTGGGCGGCAACGTTCTCGGCGGTCTCAGGCATCGAGTCGATGCCGTATTGGGCCTGCAACAGCTTATTGACGAAACGCCAGCCGATGGTGGTATCGAACAGCTCGGCGCCACGGCCGAACGCCTGCTCGGATTTGCCCATGACAAACGGCGCGCGCGACATCGATTCGACCCCGCCTGCCAGCATCAGCCCAGCCTCGCCACAGCGCAGGGCGCGGGCTGCGCTGCCGATGGCGTCCAGCCCTGAGCCACACAGGCGATTGAGGGTGGTGCCCGGTACCGCCTGCGGCAACCCGGCGAGCAGGGTGGCCATGCGGGCCACGTTGCGGTTGTCTTCCCCGGCCTGGTTGGCGCAGCCAAGGATCACGTCATCGATAGCGCTCCAGTCCAACTGCGGGTGACGCGCCATCAGCGCCTTGATCGGTACAGCTGCAAGATCATCGGCGCGTACCGTGCTGAGGGCACCGCCATAGCGGCCGATGGGCGTACGCACGGCGTCGATGATCAGCGCATCGTTGCGGGTCTGGTCAGTCATCTTTGCTCTCCTGCGCCAGCACCGTGCCGCGCACTTTGTAGGATTTACCGCGGAACAGGGCAATCAGCTCACCCCGCTGATTTTCCAGCCTGACGTCATACAGGCCGGTGCGGCCTTTGCGGCTGAGTTCGCTGGCAGTGGCAGTGAGTACATCGTGCACAACCGCCGGGGCCAGGTAATCGATGCTGCAGCCCTGGGCCACCGTGGCTTCGTCGTAACTGTTGCAGGCGAAGGCGAACGCCGAGTCGGCCAGGGCAAACAGGTAACCGCCATGGCAGGTGCCGTGCCCTTGGATCATGTCTGCCCGGACCTGCATGCTCAGGCGCGCACGGCCTGGGCCGCTGTCGAGCAGGCGAGCGCCCATGGCCTGGGTTGCTCGGTCGCGGGAGAACATCGCATCGCTACAGGCGCGGGCCAGTTCATCGGGGGTGCGTTGGCTTTCAGTCATGCAGATGGCCTCCTTGGGCATGCACGCGACGCAGCAGCAGGGAAGGGCGATAGCGGGTTTCGCCATAGCTGCTTTGCAGGTTCTGCAGCACGCGCAGGGTGTAGCCCAGGCCAATGTGCTCAGCCCAGGCCAGCGGGCCGCAGGGGTAGTTGACGCCAGCGCGCATGGCCAGATCGATATCAGCGGCTGATCCGACGCCTTGCAGCACGGCGTCCGCCGCCTCGTTGGCAAGGGTTGCCACGGTTCGCAGCACCACCAGGCCTGGTAGGTCGGCCACCTCGCTCACGCTGAAACCTGCTTGGCGCAGCAGGGCAATCGCCTGGTCCTGCGCTTGGGCGGTGGTGTCCGCCGCCTTGCTGATGGCGATGCGCGCTGCGCTGGTGTAGTCCAGAGCAAGATCGACCAGCAGCAGGTTGCTCAGGCCATCTTCGCGTGCGCGCTGGCTGGCCAGGCGACCGTCGGATAGCGCCAAGGTCGCATCGCCCACGCGCAGCAGGCCATTGCCTGGACGTTCAGTGACACTGATGCCACTGGCTTTGAGCCGCTGCAGCAATGGCTGCATCACCCCCAGGCAACCTTCCACTACACAACGATCGACGCGCGCCGTGCTCTGAAGCTCAGCTGCCGGCGGGCGCTCGGCGCCTTCGCGGTAGTCGTAGAAACCCTGGCCGCTCTTGCGCCCCAAGCGGCCGGCATCGACCAGCTCTTTTTGCACCAGCGAAGGTTGGAAGCGGAAGTCGCCATAGAACGCATCGAACACCGAGCAGGTCACGGCATAGTTGACGTCGTGGCCGATCAAATCGGTCAGCTCGAATGGGCCCATGCGAAAACCGCCTGCATCGCGCAGCAGCGCATCGAGGGTGGCGCAGTCCGCCGCGCCTTCCTGGAGCAGACGCAGGCTTTCGGCGTAGAACGGCCGCGCGACCCGGTTGACGATAAAACCAGGGGTGGAACGGGTATGGACCGGCTGCTTGCCCCAGGCCTTGGCCAGTTGATACAGCCGGGCAGCCAATTGCGGATCCGTGGCAAGGCCGCTGACGACCTCGACCAGCGCCATGACCGGCGCGGGGTTGAAGAAGTGCATGCCAATTACCCGCTGCGGCCGGCGCAGCCCCGCCGCAAGGCTGGTGATCGACAGCGATGAGGTGTTGCTGGCGAGGATGCAATCGTCGGCGCACAGTGCTTCGAGTTGGCGCAGCAAGTCCTGCTTGACCTGCAAGTTCTCGACGATGGCCTCGATCACCAGCTGTGCATCGGCCAATGCTTCTATCGATTCGACCGGCTGCAGGCGAGCGCTGATCGCCTCGCGCTCGGCGGCGTCGAGCTTGCCTTTGTCGACCAGCTGCCCGAGCTGCCGATCGATACCTTGCAGCGCCTGGGCCGCCGCGCCGGGGCGGTTGTCGTAGAGCTGCACCGGGTGACCGGCCTGGGCCGCCACCTGAGCGATGCCGGCGCCCATGGCACCGGCGCCGATCACTGCAACCCGGGTATTAGTGTTGAACACACTCATGTCAGCACCCCTTGAATGCTGGCTGGCGTTTGTCCATGAACGCAGCGACGCCTTCGCGGTAGTCCTCGCTGCGCCCGGCCAGGCGTTGCAGGTCCCGCTCCAGCTCCAACTGCTGGTCGAAGCGGTTGTCGAAGCTGGCATTCAGGGCGCGCTTGATCAGGGCCAGGCCGTAGGTCGGCTGGGTTGCCAGGTGGCGTGCCAAGCTCAGGGCCTCGTCGCGCAGCGCAGCATCATCGACCACCCGGTTGATCAGCCCCCAGTGTTCGGCTTGCTCCGCGCTTAATCGCTCACCGAGCAGGGCCAACGCCTTGGCCCGGGCCATGCCGATCAGCCGCGGCAATTGCCAGGTGCCCCCAGAATCGGGCACCAGGCCGATCTTGCAGAAGGCTTGGATGAAGCTTGCCGAGCGCGCTGCCAGGACCAGATCGCAGGCCAGCGGGATATTCGCCCCGGCCCCCGCCGCCACGCCGTTGACTGCGCAGATCACCGGCATCGGTAGCTCGCGCAGGGTGCGGATCATCGGGTTGTAGAACTGCTCGATCGACTCGCCCAGGTCGGGCATCTGCGCGCCTGGTGCGACATTGCGATCCGACAGATCTTGGCCGGCGCAGAAACCGCGGCCTTCACCCGTCAACAGCAGCACTCGCACTTGCGGGGCCTGGCGCACCTGTTTGAGGGCCTCGCGCACTTCCTTGTGCATCTGGGTATTGAAGCTGTTCAGCTGGTCGGGCCGATTCAGCGAGAGGAGGGCGACACCGTCCTCGATGGAAAACAGGATGTGCTCGAAAGTCATTGCAGACTCGCTCCGTCAGTCGATGGGAAGGGGCCGATTACTGGCCCTGGAAATGGGCCGGGCGTTTTTCCTGGAAGGCGCGAATGCCTTCGGCGCGGTCGGCGGTGCCGGCCAGCAGGGTGAACGCGTGGCGCTCCAAGCGCAGGCCGGTGGCAAGGTCGGTGTCTGCGGCCTTGAGCAGCGCTTCCTTGGCCAAACGCACCGCCAGCGGCGCCTTGCGGGCAATCGCCGCGCCAATCTGCATGGCGCGCTCAACGGTCAGCTCGGGTTGGCTGACTTCACTGACCAGCCCGGCCTGCTGGGCGTGGCGGGCGCTGATCGACTCGCCGGTCAGCACCATCTGCATCGCCAGCGGCTTGCCGACTGCGCGCAACAAACGTTGGGTGCCGCCGGCGCCGGGGATGATGCCCAGGTTGATTTCCGGCTGGCCGAAACGTGCATCTTCGCCAGCGATGACGATGTCGGCGCACATCACCAGCTCACAACCGCCACCCAGGGCGAAGCCGTTGACGGCGGCGATCAGCGGTTTGGAGAAGGCGGCGATCCGCTGCCAATGGGCGACCCGCGGGTCATTGAGGATGCCGACCAGGTCGCGCTCGGCCATCTCGCGAATGTCGGCACCGGCGGCGAACGCTTTCCGGTTGCCGGTTATTACCACCACAGCGATCGCCGGGTCGCGGTCGGCGCTGTCCAGCTCGGCGGCGAGTTCCGCGAGCAGTTCGGTATTTAGCGCATTGAGCGCTTCGGGCCGTTGCAGGGTGATCAGACGGACGCCGTCCTCAGGCGCCTGCACAACGAGGTAGCGAGGCATGTTGGGTTCCTCAGGCTGCACGCACGGCCTTGAGGCCGGCATTTATTGGAATTGTCCGCAGGAGCAGGGGGCGCAGCGCGACGCCTGCTCAGGTGAGCCAAGTATATGCCTTATGCGATACATAACTGCAACTGGATAATTGTTTTGTGTGTCTAGTAGTGAGCTGATGCCTTTCACAATATTCAGCCTTTATCAGCAGATATGCCGCAAAATAAGGGTTTTAATGACCCATTTAACGAGCCCACGAAAGCGATACAGGAAATTCTAGATTGACGATCAGTTTTATTGTGATACATGATCGATGCACATTCCGAATCATGTGGAGAGGTGTGACATGCCTTGCTATCGACTGGACGGCCTGACACCGGTAATCCATCCCACTGCCTACGTACACCCAAGCGCTGTGCTGATTGGCGACGTGATCATTGGTCCACACTGCTACGTAGGGCCATTGGCCTCACTGCGCGGCGACTTTGGCCGCATCGTGCTGGAGGAGGGCGCCAATCTGCAGGACACCTGCGTGATGCATGGCTTCCCTGGCGGCGATACGGTCATAGAGCGCAACGGGCATGTCGGCCACGGCGCGGTGCTGCACGGTTGCCGGGTAGGTGAGGACGCCCTGGTGGGCATGAACGCCGTGGTGATGGATGGCGCCTACATCGCGCCACGCTGCATCGTCGCCGCCACGGCGTTCGTCAAGGCAGGTTTCCAATGCCCTGAGCAAAGCCTGGTGGTCGGCTCACCGGCCCAGGCCAAACGCACGCTCAGCGACCAGGAAATCGCCTGGAAGCAACGGGGTACCGCCGAATATCAGCTGCTGGCCAAGCGCTGCATGGCCGCGCTGGTCGAGTGCCCGCCGCTGACCGAAGTCGAAGCGCTGCGACCGCGCATGGGTGACTCGGGCTTGCGGCCAAAAGCGGAGCAGGGGGCATGAACCAAGCGTTGCCACGTAATGGCCAGGCAGGGCGGCGTGCAGGTATAGTCGGGGTTCCATCCGCTTCCAGTTCTCCCATGAGCAGCCTTGCCCCCCTTAATACGCTGATCACCCGTTTCCAGGAACAGACGCCAATCCGCGCCAGTTCGCTGATCATCACCCTGTATGGCGACGCCATCGAGCCGCATGGCGGCACGGTGTGGCTGGGCAGCTTGATCAATCTGCTCGAGCCAATCGGCATCAATGAGCGGCTGATCCGTACCTCGATCTTCCGCTTGAGCAAAGAAGGTTGGTTGACCGCCGAAAAAGTCGGCCGACGCAGCTACTACAGCCTCACCGGCACTGGCCGGCGGCGTTTCGAAAAGGCCTTCAAGCGGGTCTACAGCCCAAGCCTGCCGGCCTGGGATGGCGCCTGGACGCTGGTCTTGCTGTCGCAACTGGAGGCCAGCAAGCGCAAGGCCGTTCGCGAAGAGCTGGAGTGGCAAGGTTATGGTGCGATCGCGCCGAACGTGCTGGGCTGCCCGCGCGCCGACCGCAGCGATCTTGCCGCAACCTTGCGTGAGCTGGACGCCACCGACGACAGCATCGTCTTTGAAACCCACACCCAGGAAGTGCTGGCCTCTAAAGCCATGCGCGCCCAGGTTCGCGAAAGCTGGCGGATCGAGGAGCTGGGCGAGCATTACAGCGAGTTCATCCGCCTGTTCCGGCCGCTGTGGCAAGCCCTCAAGGAACAGCAAGCGCTTGACGCCCAGGACTGCTTCCTGGCGCGCACACTGCTGATCCATGAATATCGCCGGCTACTGCTGCGTGACCCACAACTGCCAGATGAGTTGCTGCCGGGCGATTGGGAGGGCAGGGCTGCCCGCCAGCTGTGCCGCAACCTGTATCGACTGGTGTGCGCCAAGGCCGAGGAGTGGCTGAACAGCGCCCTGGAGACCGCCGACGGGCCGTTGCCGGATGTCAACGAGAGCTTCTACAAGCGTTTCGGCGGCTTGGCCTGAAGCTCAGCGTACGTAGGTCGGCATCCCCCAAGCGCCGTATCTGAAGCCTCGGCAGCGGTTGTAACCGTTGCGGTACCACAGCTCGAACTGCGCACCGTTCCAAACCCAGAACGACAGCGTGGAGCAGTCATCCAGGGCGCGCTTCTTTTGCCAGGAACTGATCTGGGCCATGCGCCGTTCGAATTGTGTGGCTTCAGTGGTGACCAATTGCGCAGCGTAGGGCGGCTGATCCTGGACCACCCAGTAACCGTTGGCCGTGTTGAAGCTGTTGGCCCGGCATTGCGTGGCGACCAGCACACGCTGCTCATCGAGCCGCTCCACGGTCAGTGGCAGCGCACGGCTGGAGTCTTGTAGATCGGGGCACTGGCGAGGGCCGGTCAAGGTCTGGCGCAGGGCTTGGCGCAAGACCGGGAGTTGCGCTAAGGCCTGGTCTTCAGGGCGATTGTCAACCAAGGGCGGGCGCTCGATAGGCGGCGCTGCGCGCCTTGGCCCTGGTACCAGCTGCTCATCCTCAGCGCCGCGGCTGACCAGCGCGCCTGGCGTGCCGAGCCGTTCCTGAACTTCATCCATTTTCAGCAGCACTGCCGCAGCGCCGGCATCCGAGAGGGTGCGCACAGCCCCACGGGAGTCGACCACCTTGATCTGCGTGCTGCCAGGCAGCGCAGCGAGCAGGGCCAAGACCTGGTCGTGCTCGATATGAAAATCCGAAGCATCATCGCGCAGGGTACCCACGACCACCTCGTCGATCACCAGTTGTACCGGCGGGACAGGGGGCTCGCCACCGAGGTTGGCGAACATCAACGTGCCAGTGACAGCGGTGTTGGGGCCAGCCTCGCGTTGCAGGCCCAGGCTGATGCCATCGATGCCATCGCCCGGGGAGTAACCCATCGCGATGCACTGGCCAGACTTGTTGCAGGCGAGGTCCCAGTCCTTGTGGGAGAAGACCAGACCGTCATCGGGCACTGCGGCGCAGGCTAGCGTACTGAGCGCCCAAAAAGGCCAGCACAGCGATTGAAGCTTCATGGACGTCCTTGTAGAGAGCGTTTCAGTAGGGATGGGGTGCTTTTGAATATTATATAACTCAACTAAATGAATATTTAGTTGAGTTATCACTGAAACTTATAATATAGGGCAGGGCAGTACCTTATGGGAGAACGCCCACGGATTCAACTCTGGCCTGGGGAAATGCCTCGCGCAGGCTGGATTTAAGCCAATTGATGAACCACAGCGCATCCTCGTTTGGTGCCTGGGACGGCGTGAGAACCTGATAACTTTCCAGCGGCGCTGCCTGATCCAGGCAGCGTATCAGCGTACCTTGCTCAAGCTCGCGCTGAACCAGTACCTCGGTTGCCAGCGCGATGCCATGGCCACGTTCTGCGAGGTTGAGCACAATGTCATTGCTCATGTGCGAAGCATCGGACTTGACCCGCACACGCAGGCCATTGGCGGCGAACCAGCTGTTCCACCATGTGCCGTCATCGACGTGAATCAGCTTGTTTGGGGGCAAATCGGCAATCGTCAGCGGCCCTGGCAACTGCGCAAGAAAGCTGGGCGAGCAGACGGCAAACACTGCCGGGCGAATCAAGACCTCACGCACGCCCGATAGCTCGCCAGGCAAGCCATAGGCTATACCCAGGTCAGCTTGCCTGGCATCCACTGCAGTAAACGAGGCATTGGGCTCGATGGCGATCTTCAGGTCAGGTCGCAGCTTGCGCAGACTGTCGATCCGCGGGGTCAACCAGCGTGAAGCGAAGGCCGGTACGCACAGGATGCGCATCCAACGCTGGTTGTCGTGCCTGGCCAGGCGGGCACTGGCGTCGGCAAGGATCTGCAGTGCCTGCGATACCGCTTGGTAATAGTGCGCACCTAGCAACGTCAGGGTGACGCCGCGCGGGCCGCGCTCAAGCAGACGCACACCCAGCCAGTCTTCCAGATTCTTCACATGGCGACCGATCGCAGGCTGAGTCACATGCAAAGCTTCTGACGCCGCCACGTAACTGCCAAGCCGCGCTGCGGCCTCGAAAGCACGGATGGCATTGAGTGGGGGAAGCCGGTCGATGGCCATGCGCGCCTCGGGGTATTAGTTTTTGTATTAGTGGCAGTCAATTTATTGTTCTTTTCCGCGCCGTTCAAGTTGCTGAGACTCACGGTGGGCGCGGGCTAGCCCCGTGAAGTGTCCCACGCACAGCAAAACTTGAGGAAAACCCCATGCGGGCAACACCAATAACAATCAAACCGTCCACTGTCTTTTCCATCCTTACGCTAGCCCTGGCAGCTACCGCCAGCACCGCCCAGGCTGCCGATAGCAAGGGCGCGTGCGGCGTACCCAACCTGCACACATGCCCGCAGCCGTTCGACAAAGTGCTGCCGCCAGCCAAGGACATGCTGACCTGGGATCAAGACACCCGAGTAGTGGGGTTCCGTAATACCTACCGCCTGTACGAAGGGGATGTATTTTCTACCCAGGGCGCCACCCCAAGTCCGTTACCAGCAGCGGATCATCTGCTCAGCAACGTTCAATACAGCCTGGAGGGCAAGCGCCAGGGACTTGCCGACTACCTGGAAAACCAGAGCGTAACCGGGCTGTTGGTGCTCAAAGACGGCAAAATTGCTTACGAATACTACGGCAAAGGCAACACTGCGCAGACCCTGTGGACTTCACGCTCAGTTGCCAAGTCGGTAGTCAGCGTGCTGGTGGGGGTTGCTATAAAAGCCGGCAAGATCAAGTCGGTAGACGACAAGATCACCGCGTATATCCCCGAACTCAAAGGCACCGAGTGGCAGGATGTAACCCTGCATCAGCTGATGCAACATACCTCAGGTGTGGTCTGGGATGAGAATTACGCATCGCCAGACTCTGATTTCTCCCACATGACCCAATGCGAGGCCAAGCCAGATCCTTACGATTGCGTGCTCAACCTGGTCAAATCGGTCAAGCGCAAGCCCGGGGTGAAGCCTGGCGAAGTCTGGTCATACAACACCGGCGGCGCCTGGCTGGTCGGCCGCGTGCTAGAGAACGCCACTGGCCAGACCATCGCCAAGTACCTGGAAAGCCAGATCTGGAGCCGCTATGGCATGCAGCAAGATGGCGTCTGGCACGCACTGGTACCGGGTAAGGTCGACATGGGTGGTCACGGCTTCAATGCCACGCTGCGTGACTGGGGGCGCTTCGGCCAGTTCGTGCTCAGCGGCGGCCAATTGCCGAACGGCGAAAAGTTGCTGCCCAACGCTTGGCTTGCACGCTCGACGCACTGGACTACAGCCAAAGGCTCGGTAACCAAAGCCGCACCTAATGGTCAGTACGGCTACCAATGGTGGTACAACGCGCCGGCACCGGATGCAGATGCCGAACCGAAGAAGACCGCTACCAGCGAGCAAACATTCTGGGCGCTGGGCATCTACGGTCAGACGATCGCGATCAATCCGGTTGAGCATCTGGTGATGGTGCAATGGTCGACCTGGAAGAATGCCGAGACACCGAGCTCGTTGTATGACGAACAGGCGTTGTTCGTGAATGCAGTGAGTAAGGCGCTGGATCAGAAGCAGTAGATGGCTGCGGCGTGGCTTTGGATCTGGTGGGAACCAGGGCCGCACCTTAATGCGAAACTACGCATAATGTATATTATGTTAAATCTAGTAATATCCTCACGCAGCCCACTCGCTGCAGCGCCGTTGCCTGTCTCGACACGTGACCGATTAACTGGACCGGCCACTTCGCGGGCGCTCCCGCGCCCACAGGCGCTCAACATCCTCACGATCTAGCAGTCGTTTTTCCTGAGCAATGCCCTGATATTCAGCATTAGCGCCTCAAGTGAAAAAGGCTTGGTCAGCACCGCAGTGCAAGGTTCAAGCTGGACGCTGTCGAGCACATTTGGCTGCGCATAGCCCGTCATGAACAAAATTGGCAATCCAGGCCTGGCTCTACGCCCCTCATCTGCCATTTGTCTACCGTCGATACCACCCGGCAGGCCTATGTCCGTCACGAGCAAGTCGATTTGAGTGTCTGAACAAAGTAACTGAAGGCCAGCGAGGCTGTCGGCGGCTTCGACAACCCGGTACCCACAGTTATCTAGCATTTCGCTCACAAACATGCGCACTGATGGCTCGTCATCGACGACCAACACTGTCTCACCTGATGCAGATAATGTCGTCTCATCCAGTGGCTCCATACGCTCCGGCACCGTGATTCGGGCCGTTTGGCTAGGCAATTGAAGATAAACACGGGTGCCGTGATCCTCAACTGACTCGATCCTGACCTGGCCTCCTGATTGTTTGGCAAAGCCATAGATCATCGATAAGCCAAGACCAGTACCGGCCCCGACTGGTTTGGTGGTGAAGAACGGCTCGAATGCGCGGGAAAGCGTCTGGGCGCTCATGCCAATTCCGTCGTCAGCGACACAAATCGTCAAATAATTTCCGGGAGGCAGTTCAGGATCCAATTCTGGCCCTAGTACCAACTCTTGGTTGAACGTGGTAATGGCAATGCAGCCGCTGCTGGCTAATGCGTCGCGGGCGTTGATACACAGGTTCAACAGCGAGTTCTCTACTTGTGCCGGGTCGACCAGGCAAATACTCGATTTCGCGCTCAGTTCCACCTTCAATTTGATCGAGGGCCCTACTGTGCGGCTGATCAGCTCTTGCATATCGCTGATCAGGCTGTTCACGTCGATATGAAGAGGCATCAGCGTTTGGCGACGAGAGAATGCCAGGAGCCGATGCGTCAGCGATGCCGCTCTCAGGGCGGCGCCTTGGGCCACCCCAAGATAACGTTCAACATCGGCAATGCGCCGCTGCTTCAAACGGCGCTTGACCAGATCCAGGCTACCTGTGATCCCCGCCAATAGATTGTTGAAATCGTGAGCGATCCCTCCTGTCAGCTGGCCAACCGCTTCCATCTTTTGAGATTGTCGAAGCGCCGCTTGAACCGCTTCCCGCTCGGCCACAGCCTCCTCGATCCGTGCTTCCAAGGTGCGATTGAGTTCTACAAGCTGCGACTCGGCATTCTTGCGCGCAGTCACGTCAATGGACGAGCCGATCAGCCCAATGACCTCCCCCGCATCGTCGCAAAGTGGCGCTTTCATTGATAACCAGTAGGTCGCTGTACCGTCCGGCATATCGACCCGCTCTTCGATCTGCACCGCTTTGCCACCCTGCATCACGCGCTGATCGGTTTCCATGACCTGACGTGCCTGGGCTTTGTCCTCAAGAAACTCCAGATCGGTTTTGCCCAGGTAAAACTCTGGCGGTTTGCCGATCAGTTGCGTGGCGCCATGGTTCGCTACAAGTAGCCTGCCCTCCAGATCCTTGGCGTAGACAACACCGGGCACGGCGGCAGTGAATGTGCGCAGCAATGCCGACATCCTGTCACGCTCAGCCTCAGCTGTGCGACGGGACTCAATATTCATGAGAACCCCGGGAAACCTGATCGCCCTGCCCTGTTCATCGAGCTCCGCCCGGCCATTGGCTTCGATCCAACGGTAGCTACCGTCGTGCTGTCGAACGCGGTATTCACACCGGTAGGCACCGCCGCGACGCATGGCTTCCTGGATGTCGGTCGAGACGCGATCACGGTCGTTTGGATGAATAGACGAAAACGCCTCCTCGATAGGAATGCCGGCCATGCACTTGTGCGCAGGCAGTCCAAAGGATCTGGAAAAGCGCTCGTCAGCGGTCACACGGTTAGCCGGGATATCCCACACCCAGGTACCGACAATCGCGCCAGCATCGAGTGCCAACTGCAAACGCTCTGATGCATCCGTTGCAAAGGCATGGCCTTGATTGTGTGATGCCGGAACATCCATGCCATGCATAGGGCCAGGGGGTTGGCGCTCCATAACGTCCTCTTGTCGAAGCCTTGGGCCATTAGCCCATGGATAACATTGTCAACCTCGATGCCACCGTCGCCATTCTATCTACGCTGATGCACAGCAAAAGCATACTGCCTTCAAAGAATCAGCGACGACTACCCTCGACGCGACTATGGCGTATTGTCTACCATCTGCAGCTTTAACGCTTCAGCGTGTTTCGCTAAGGATTTAGATGTCTGTTCATCAAGTGCCACCTGCCCTGCCCGCCAGAAGCACTGCTGCCAAGATGGAAGCGGCAATGGCTCTGGGGAGCTTTGCAATCGGCACCGGCGAGTTTGCCATCATGGGCCTGATGCCCGAAATTGCCCGGAACTTGCAGCTGAGTGAGCCTCAAGTTGGTCATGCGATCAGTGCCTATGCTCTGGGCGTAATGGTTGGGGCACCTGTGCTCGCGATACTGGGCGCCAAACTTCTGCGCAAACACATGCTGCTCCTGCTAATGGCGCTCTACGCTATCGGCAACCTTGCCACAGCCTTTGCGCCATCCTTCGGTGGGCTGGTCACGTTCCGTTTCATCAGTGGCCTGCCTCATGGCGCGTACTTCGGTATCGCCGCGGTGGTGGCCTCAAGCATAGTGCCGACCAACCAACGCGCTGGCGCCGTCGCCAGGGTAATGATGGGGTTGACCCTCGCCATGCTCCTAGGCAATCCAGTCGCCACGTTCCTTGGTCAATTATTCGGCTGGCGCTCGGCATTCGTGCTGGTTGGGGCCATCGCCGTTTGCACCGTTGCCCTGATCTGGCGCTTGGTACCTCAGCCTCAGGATGAAGTCCGGAGTGATCCGCGCAAGGAGCTTCAGGCGTTTCGTCTTCCGCAAGTCTGGATGGCACTTGCGATAGCGTCCATTGGCTTTGCGGGCATGTTCACCGTTTTCAGCTACTTGGCGCCAACGATGCTCGAGGTGACCAAAGTTTCTCCCGAGTGGATTCCATTCGGCCTGGCAGCATTCGGGATCGGCGGCATCATTGGCAACATCGCAGGCGGCAAGCTATTCGACCGATTCCAGTTTCGCGCGGTGGGATACGTCCTGGTGTGGTCGATCGCCGTGCTGCTGTTCTTTACCGTCGCAGCTAACTCGCTTTGGTCGATCCTTTTCGGGATTGGGCTGGTCGGTACGATGATCGCATTGGCCGCGCCGTTGCAGATTCGCCTGATGGACATTGCACACGAGGCTCCAAGCCTGGCTGCTGCGTCCAACCACGCTGCCTTCAACCTGGCCAATGCACTCGGCCCCTGGCTTGGCGGTATGGCGATCACGGCCGGTTTAGGGTGGACAAGTACTGGCTACATCGGTGCTGTTACCGCGTTGATAGGCCTTGGGATATTTCTGATGGCACGGCGCATGAAAGGTGGCTGAGCAAGCTAACGGTGAACTGCAGCGCTTGGCAAAGACCTGGTTTGCCAGCGCTCTGCCGGCAGGCATCACATCAAGCAATAAAACTCGCTAACCTCTGCAACCACCTCGCCCTTGGCATCGTACAACCGCGCTTCCGGCGTCAGTGCCATCGAGCGCGCCTCAAGAACATAGCGTTGGCCCGCCTGGAAATGCGGGTAGTTGACGGTCAGGTAGCATTGGCGAACCGTGGTGCCACCCATCAGGCTGATGCCTGCGCCACCGTTGACTTCGTAATCGAACCTGACCACCAGTTCATGACGACCCGGGGTCACTTGAAAAAACCGCCCATCGCGCAGGCGCTGTTTATCCAAGCGTTCGGCCATCAGCACTCTGTCGTTGGGAAATGGCGTCGAGAAATCGACCCAGGCCATCTGCGGATTGGCGACGGGCATCGGCGTCTGACAGCCAGCAACCAGCGTTATTGCTAGCCCTAGCAGCAACCTGTTCATGATAGATACCTCGATGGTTCGAGGTTTAAGAATAGCGCCGACAAGCCTGGCAGGCAGCCGTCAATACGATGGCAATGGCAATTGCCTGATCGAACTACCCGATCAAGTTCCCCTAGCTGGATCGACTGTCGCCGCCGCTTTGCAAGCACCGCCCTCAAGAAAAATTCGCAGGATGTTGTGCGCAGAATTCGCTTGAGATGCACGCCAGCCTTGTCCAAGGTGGCCAGCCTGATAGCCATTGCCTAAAGAAAGGCTACAGGGCGTGGACGCAGGCGCACGACGATGCTTGCGTTGGGGGGCGACAGTCTCTGCGGGCGACACCGATTGGGTGCGCTGCGCAACTGTCGCCGACTCCTCCCGAATAATAAGAGAGGACAAGGAAATGCATTCCAACAGTCTGAAGCAAAGCCTCAAACAACGGCATATCACCATGATCGCGCTGGGCGGGGTGATCGGCGCGGGGCTGTTCATGGGCTCGGGCAAACTGATTGCCTCAGCCGGGCCTGCCGCAATTCTGTCGTACTTCATCGGCGGCATAGTGGTCACCTTGGTGATGTTCATGCTGGGCGAGATGGCCTGTCGCAACCCAGATGCCGGCTCGTTCTCGACCTACGCCAACACCTACCTCGGCGAATGGGCAGGCTTTGCTGTCGGCTGGTTGTACTGGTTCAAGTCGATGTTGACCATCACCTTGGAAGCAGTGCTACTAGGCGCAATCCTGAATGATTTTCTACCAGGGCTACCGATCTGGGCAGGCGCTTTCATCATGCTGGTGACACTGATGGCGAGTAACGCCTACTCGGTTAGATCCTTCGCCGAAGTGGAGTATTGGCTGGCGGCAATGAAGGTGGCCACGATTGTCATCTTCATGACGCTGGGCATCTCGATCCTGCTTGGCCTGCACAGCGACATCCCCTCCCCTGGCTGGGTCAACCTGACTGCTCACGACGGCTTCATGCCCAATGGCCTGTCGCCAGTCATGGCAGGTGTGGTGGTGGTGATCTTCTCGCTGGGCGGCAGTGAAATCGCCGCCGTGGCGGCCGGTGAATCGGAAAATCCACGCAAGAACGTCATTCGCGCGATCAAGAGCGTGATCCTGCGGGTGATGCTGTTCTATGTGGGCTCCGTGTCGATTCTGATCCTGTGCCTGCCTTGGACCGACACCGCCAACCTGGCCTCACCGTATGTCTCGTTGTTCACCCTGGCTGGCTTCAGCGGTGCCGCGGTGGCGATGAAGATCGTGTTGTTCATCTCGTTCATGTCGGTGATGAACTCGTTCATGTTCTCCAACTCGCGCATGCTGTTCTCGCTGAGCCAGCGTGGCCATGCGCCGAAGTTGTTCTCGCGCACTACCTCCAAAGGGGTGCCGCTGAACGCGTTGTTGCTCAGCTTGAGTATCTGCTTGTTGATTCTGACCGTGCACTTCGTCAGCGGTGGTGACCTGTTCATGACCCTGGCCAAAAGCAGCGGTACGTTCGTGATGATCGTGTGGATCTTCATCATCATTGCCCACTTGGCCATGCGCTGGAAAACCCGGCATGAGCCGGTGGACCCGAGCGCGTTCCGCGCGTGGTTCTTCCCGTACGCCAACATCGTTGCGCTGTTCGCCCTGCTGGCGGTGATCGTTACCCAGGCATTCGATCCG
The DNA here is from genome assembly GCF_051129895.1 of Pseudomonas sp. Je.1.5.c. Classification (NCBI taxonomy): domain Bacteria; kingdom Pseudomonadati; phylum Pseudomonadota; class Gammaproteobacteria; order Pseudomonadales; family Pseudomonadaceae; genus Pseudomonas; species Pseudomonas sp. Je.1.5.c. Next base: position 37,724 of record NZ_JBCPSP010000008.1, on the reverse strand, counting down.
GCGTCGCGGTTCCAGTTCTGGTTCACCACGGTGACGTCGTTGATTGTGGTGGCGGCGTATTTCGTGATGCGTGGCCGGTTGGCGGGGAAATCGGTCGGCTATGCCGGGAGCTAATTGCTACGGCGTTGGGGGTGGCGGGTCTGGCCTCATCGTGGGACAAGCCCGCTCCTACACACCCTGAGGCAGCGCCAGCGACGCTCGATCTGCCAAATCAGAGGGAAGGTGTGCCAGCTCCGCTCAAGCGGGCTGCACTCTGGCGGGCAGGACGTTATGGTGAGGCTCTGGAGACCATCGCATCTGCATCGGAGGCAGTCATGACCACCCTCTTTCGCATCACCGTATTCCTGCTGCTGGTCGGTATGCTGCTGGGCGATATCCTGCTAGCCAGTGTGGGGCTGGTCGGGGTGTGCAGTCTCGCGGTGTACACCAGTATCCAGCAGGACAAGCAGGCCGCTTGCCCTGCGGAGTCTGAGTTTCTTGCCTAGTCGCCACGCTTGAGCGCAGCTCAGAGGCGGAACCGCTTCATCATGCCGCTCAAGCCAATCGACAGGCTGGCCAATTCCTGGCTTGCCGCACTGATCTGATCCGCGCCCTCGGAGGTCTGCACCGCCAGGTCGCGGATGTTGAGCAGGTTGCGGTCCACCTCGCGGGCAACTTGAGCCTGCTCTTCAGTGGCGCTGGCCACCACCAGGTTGCGCTCATGGATGGTGGTTGCGCCGTTGGTGATTTCATCCAGCGCTTGCCCGGCAAGCTCAGCCACCTGCAGGGTATGACCGACCTGCTGGCTGTTGCTGTGCATCGACTCGACGACCCGCGCCGTGCCCTCGCGAATGGCATTGACCATCTCCTCGATCTCCAACGTCGAGCTCTGGGTCCGTGCCGCCAGCGCCCTGACCTCATCGGCCACTACGGCAAAGCCCCGTCCGGCTTCACCCGCCCGCGCCGCCTCGATTGCCGCATTGAGCGCCAGCAGGTTGGTCTGCCCGGCAATCGCGCCAATCACATCGAGCACCTTGCCTACCTGTTGCGATAACAATGCCAGGGCCTCGATCTGCCGCGATGCCTCATGCACATCGTGGCTCATCTTGCTGATCGAATTGATTGCCTCGCCCACCCGCTCACGCCCGCGCCGTGCAGCGTCCTCCGACTGGCGGGAGATCTCAGAGGTGCTCACCGTGTTGCGCGCCACTTCTTCCACCGCAACGCTCATTTCGGTCACAGCGGTGGCGGCTTGCTGGATCTCGTCGCTCTGTCGATTGAGGTCGCCGGAGGTCTGCTGGGTAATCGCCGACATCTGTTCGCTGGCTGCCGCCAGCTGATGCGAGGAATCGCCGATCAGCCGCAGGGCATCCTTGAGGCTGGCCTGCATCGCCGCCAGGGCATGCATCAGCTGGGTCGCCTCGTCACGGCCAGTGGCCTGTACGGCATGTGAGAGATCACCATCGGCGATATTCTGCGCGACGCGGATGGCTTCGCGCAGAGGGCTGACGATACTGCGGGTCAGCAGCCAGGCCAGGGCAATGGTCAGCAACAGCTCCAAGCCAATGACGCTGAAGGTAAGGTACAGCGCCCGCTGGTAATCGGCGCGGGCCTGAGCGGTGTGCTGCTCGGCGGCTTCGCTGCTGAACCTGACCAGGCTGTCGTACAGCTCGCCGATGCGGTTGGAGATGTCCTGCATGGCGCCGCTGAGCATGGTCTGCATCGACGCCAACTGGTTGCGCTCGGACAAGTCCTTGTACTGGTCGAGCAGCACCCGGTACTGGTCGATCAGTTGCTGCATTTCGGCAAACGCCGGTTTGCCCGCTGCCGGCAGCACTGCGCCGTAACCTTTTACGCCTTTGTCGAGCAGCCCCTTGAGCACTTCCAGGCGCGCCACGGTTGGCGCCAGCTGGGCAGGATCGCGGGCGATGGCCATACGCAGGGTGATGACCCGCAGGCCGAGCATGTGGCTGCGCACCTCGCCCAGGTAGCGAGTGCCGACGTTGGTTACCTGCTCGGTGTACACCACCGCTTCGCGCATGCTGGAGATCTTGTCGATGGAAAACAGCCCGAGCACCACCACCAGGGCGGCGATCAGGCTGAAGCTCAAGTAAGAGCGAGTGGCGATGTTGAGGTGGCGTAGTGACATGGCGACGCATCCGAGTGGCAACAAAATGTACTACCCATTACGTTCGGCATTGATCGCGGAAGGTTTAGCGCTCAGACGCGATGTGTGCTCGATAATCGAACGGCTTCGAGCGCCCTGTAGCTTGGCACCGCGCAAGCGGCGCCAAATCTACCCTTAGGCAAAACCAATACCCACTATCGACCAAAGCAATTTCAACAAAATACACCCCCTCCTTAACCTTGCGTCATCGACTCGCCACTCACCAATCTCGCGCAAAACAAGGAGCCACCTTCAATGACCATCACAGCCCGCATGCTCTTCGCTACCTTGATCGCCATTGGCATTAGTGTGCTAAGCGGCTGTGCCAATCATCCCGAACTGCGCCCCTACAGCGCCGAAGAAACCCGCCAATTGCAGCTTGAAGCCCTGGCCCGTCAAGGCCTGACGCTGGAACAATATGAGCAGCGCAGAGCGTCGATCCTACGCGCCGGCCGCGCTGAAACGGTTGCCGAGACCGTACAGGCACGTCCCCCAATCAGTGGTTGATCGAATGGCAGTAGCGCGTAAAGTTGTACAAGAATATATTTTTGTACAATTATTCGGCGGGTGATGGCTTAATAGCGCCACCTGCTGCCCTCCCCTTTATGATTACCGCCGCGCAGCATCCTCCCTCGGAGCCTCCTAGATGTTCATGCGCACCCGCATCCACCAGCAGCTTTTGCAAAAGTCTCAGGCACAGCAGACCGCGCTGGAAGGTGAGTTGGCCGCCCTGCGGGAATCGCTGGCGAGCCTTGAACGGGAGATCGACGGCTATAAGCTGCGGGCGCACAAGCAATCCAGCTACAGCACTGCAATCGATCGCTCGATGGCGGTGATCGAGTTTGACCTGGATGGCGTGGTGATCAACGCCAACGCAAATTTCCTCAAGGTGATGGGCTATCGCCTGGAGCAGGTGCGCGGCAAGCATCATCAGATGTTCTGCTTGCCCAGTGAAACCCACAGTGCCGGCTATCAAGCGTTCTGGTCTGAGCTCAACCGCGGCGTATACAAAACAGGGCTGTTCCAGCGTGTCGACAGCCGCGGCGTCAGCATCTGGTTACAGGCCAGCTACAACCCGCTCTACGACGACCAAGGCAAACTCTATGGGGTGGTCAAGTTCGCCACCAACGTGACCCCCGATGTCGAGCAGCGCCAGGCCGAATCACACGCGGCGCTGCTGGCGTTCGAGACCTCCCGAGCGACCGATGAACATACCCAGCGCGGTGCTGCGGTGGTCCAACAGACCGTGACCGTGGTGCAGAGCATTGCCGACGAGCTTGAGCAGATGGCCAGCGGGGTCAGCGCCCTGAGCGCGCAATCCGAACAGATCGGCAGCATTGTCGATGCGATTGGCAGCATCGCCGAGCAGACCAACCTGCTGGCCCTCAACGCCGCCATCGAAGCCGCCCGTGCGGGCGAGCAAGGGCGGGGTTTTGCCGTGGTCGCTGACGAAGTGCGTAATCTTGCCCAACGTACCAGCAAGGCAACCGTGGCAATCAGTGAGGTGGTCGGGAAAAACCGCCAACTGGCGCAACAGGCGGTTGCCAGCATGCACTCCAGCACCCTGAAAACCGAGCAAGGCGTTGCCTTGGCGAACCAGGCAGGCGCGGTGATTGGCGACATCCATCAAGGCGCCCAGCAAGTGGTGCAGGTGATTGGCCAGTTTGCCCAGCGCCTGGAGCAGCGCAACAACGGCTGAGTGCTTGGCGCAGGTCAAGGCGCTTTGCGCAGCGCCGGCAAGCGTACCAGCGACCAGCCCGCTTGCGACTCAGCCAACGCCAACCGCACGCCATTCTGCGGTACCGTGTTCAACAAGGCCTGAGCCAAATCACCGACCATCCAGTTGGCGGTATTGGAGGCGATCACCCGGCCATCGGCGGAAATCAGCACCGCTTCGTGGTCCAGGCGCATCAGGCTGCGTACCAGCAAGCGCTCAAGGTTGTGCAACGACAAATCCAGCCCGGCAACGCCAATGAAGCGCCCCTCTACCACGATCGGCATGGTGAAGGTCAGCACATACATGTTGGTACCGTACAGATCCACGTACGGACCTTCCACCACGCTTTTGCCGGTATCGCGCGGGCGGCGGTACCAGGGCATTGCGGTGTAGTCGTAGAAGTTCTCCCGGCGACGGTCGAAGTTCGGCCGCAGTGGCAGGGTCTTGCCGCCATCAGCCAAGTACCACCATTCCAGGTGCATCTCGCGGTCGGCCAGGCAATTGGGCTCGACAATCACCCCGCCGCCACAGCCAAAGGCGCCGGTGGCCAGCAATTGCTGGTCGATGGCTGGACGCAAGGTGGCCAGGTCTTTGGCGAGCGGCTGGCGCCCTTCGGCCAGGACCCGTTGCCACAGCGCTCGGGTTTCTTCGACCAACAGGCGAACCTGGCTGAAGATGGTCCCCAGGGTGGTGTCGAGCTGTTCGGCACAGGCCGACAAGGGGTCGTTATCGCTCAGGGCAAACATGGCATTACCTCACGCAGGTTTCGGCTTTCTTGTTATAGGGCGATGGCACAGCGGTAAGGGGCGTCAGTGCTCCTCGGCCTGGGCCAGCAGCTCCAGGCGCAAGCTGATCAAGCGTTTGATACCGCGGCTGACATGGGCCTCGGCCAACGCTCCAGCCAACACCGCGTCACCTGCGACCAGCGCCTGCAGAATCGCCTGGTGCTCGTGTTCGACCACGCTCACATCGCCGCCACCAGCGGCTTCCATCCACAGCAACTCCCCGACTTCCGATTGCAAGCGCATCTCGGCGTGGGTCAAACGCAACGACTGCGCGGCAGCCGCCACTTCGATATGAAAGCGCGCGTCGGCGCGGTGGCGGGCCAGGCGCGAGCCCGCCTGCCTGAGGGTTTCGATATGCTGGGCGATGCGCGCTTGCTGCTCGGGTGAGCTGCGCTTGGCTGCCAGGCGCGCCGCAGTGCCCGAAATAGCAGTTTGCTCATCGCCCAGGTCGCGCAGATCGGGGCCACTCATCTCGCGCAGGCGCTGCATCAGCAACGCCTCGGGCAACTCGACCGGGGTGCAGACGAAACTGCCGCCATTGCGACCCCGGCGGGTCTCGATCAGGCCGCGCTGACGCAGCACCACCAAAGCCTCGCGCAGGGTCACTGTGGCAACCCCCAGCTGCAGGGCCAGCTCCGACTCGCTGGGCAGTTGCTGACCCTCGGCGAACAGTCCGAGCTCGATGGCTTCGACCAGCCGCCGCGCCACCTCATCGGTACGCCCTTCCTGGCGCAGCCGTATGAACGCGGTATTTCGAGCAGTATTCAGGGCAGTCATTGCCTCTCCCTAACAAGCATTGCAAGGCGTGGCGGGGGCCTCGGCGAAAAGGTTCAGTTTCGCATCTTATAGCGAACGGCCGCCCGTCCGATACCGATGAATTTCTCATTCTACCGGGCAAAAGGAGCTTTTCGAAGATATTGGCAAACTTCAAACATTAAGATATGGTTTCATAGGTTTAGAGATTCAGCGGGCCGCAACAGGGTTCTGCGCGACCTGCGTCAAGCGACTTCCACCAATAAGACCGACCAAGGAATACGCCATGCAAACCAAACTCCTGATCAACGGCCAGTTGGTCGAGGGCCAAGGCGAGCCCTACGCCGTATACAACCCGTCCCTGGGCGAAGTGCTGGTGCACATCCCAGAAGCCTGCACGGCCCAGGTCGATGCCGCCGTGCAAGCTGCCGACCAGGCCTTCGACAGTTGGTCGCAGACCCCGCCCAAGGAACGCGCGCAGCTGCTGCTCAAACTCGCCGATCGCATCGAAGCTGAAGCTGAGCACCTGGCCCGTCTGGAGTCGCAGAATTGCGGCAAGCCCTATCAGGCTGCGCTCAATGACGAGATTCCGGCGATTGCCGACGTATTCCGCTTCTTCGCTGGGGCCAGCCGCTGTCTGTCGGGCTCTGCAGGTGGCGAGTACCTGCCGGGGCACACCTCGATGATCCGCCGCGACCCGCTCGGCGTGGTCGCCTCGATCGCACCGTGGAACTACCCACTGATGATGGTCGCCTGGAAGCTCGCCCCTGCCCTGGCGGCTGGCAATTGCGTGGTCCTCAAACCATCCGAGCAGACCCCGCTGACCGCCCTGGCCCTGGCCGCGATCATGGCCGAGCTGTTCCCCGCTGGCGTCGTCAATGTCCTCTTTGGTCGCGGCGCCAACGTTGGTGAGCCACTGGTCAACCACCCCAAGGTGCGCCTGGTATCGCTGACCGGTTCGGTGGCCACCGGCTCGCGGATCATCTCCAGCACTGCCAGCAGCGTCAAACGCACGCACATGGAACTGGGCGGCAAGGCACCGGTCCTGATCTTCGACGATGCCGACATCGACGCCGCCGTCGAGGGTATTCGCGCCTTTGGCTTCTACAACGCCGGCCAAGACTGCACCGCCGCCTGCCGCCTGTATGTGCAGCAAGGCGTCTACGAGCAGTTCGTCAGCAAGCTTGGCGAGGCGGTTGGCAGCCTGCGCATGGGCCTGCAGGACGATCCTGAGACCGAATTGGGGCCGCTGATCACCCGTGAACACCTGGAACGCGTCGAAGGCTTTGTCGAACGCGCCAAGGCGCAGCCGCACATCCGTGTGATCACCGGCGGCAAGCGCGGCCCTGGGCCGGGTTTCTTCTTCGAGCCGACCGTGCTGGCCGATGCCCGCCAGGACGATGAGATCGTACAGCGCGAGGTGTTCGGGCCAGTGCTGAGCATCACCCCGTTCACTGATGAAGCCCAGGCCCTGGCCTATGCCAATGACTCCGACTACGGCCTGGCCTCCTCGGTCTGGACCCGCGACGTCGGCCGTGCCAACCGCCTCGCTGCGCGCCTGCAATACGGCTGCACCTGGGTCAATACGCACTTCATGCTGGTCAGCGAAATGCCCCATGGCGGCATGAAGCAGTCCGGCTACGGCAAGGACATGTCCATGTACGGCCTGGAAGACTACACCTGCGTGCGCCACGTCATGTTCAAGCACTGACCCCGGTATGCGCGGCGCACCTGATCGGGGCGGCGCGCACTACCGAGCAGCAGCATTACCCAAACAATCCTGATGGAAAACGCTACAAACGCGTCCTCGACATAAAACATATAAAACCATAGGCAATATGGCATGGGTTCTGCTATGCACCCTGCTCGAGCCTGAAACCAGCCGTCTTTGTTACTTCCCGGCACAACCGGGGTAACGGCTTACGAGGTGTGTCACCATGCTTATTACCGGCATTAAGAGCCGTCCGGTCTACGACCGGCTGCAACCCATGACAGGTGGCCTGCGCCATTTGATCGCGGGCCAGGGTAGCGGCGGTGCGGCCATGCTGCGCTTGATCGCAGACATGACCCCCGGCCAACGCCAGCACAGCACCGTGCTCTATTCCAGCGAGTCATTCTCTGGCCACGACCACTTGCAGGCCCTGCAAGCGGCGCAGGTTGCCGACCTGCAAGCGTTCCCCAGCAACCAGGCGCTGCTCGACGCCCTGCGTGCGCAGCTCGGCGTGGCGTGCATGGGCACTCGGCTGTATCTCAGCGGCTCGGAAAGCTTCATCGGCACCGCCATGCAAGCGGCCAACGCCGTCGACCTGAACCGCGACGAAGTGCTACGCGAACACAGCGGCACCTTGGTCCGCCGAGTCTGGTGCGCGCACTGCGACACCTACACCGAAAACGTAACGCAAAGGGTCTTCAGCTGCCCGGGCTGCCAGCTCGACCTGGTGGTGCGTGACCACTATTCCCGTCGCCTGGCCGCCTTCCAGGGCATCAAGGCCGATGGCGAAGTCCCAGGCGAACTGCCCGCAGCCGAGGAGCTCGACACATGAATACCCATAACGGCACGCTCAGCGTGCGGGTTGCCCGCATCGAGCAACTGACCCCTGAGATCAAGCGCTTCACCCTGGTCGACCCGTATGGCAAGCACTTGCCAGCGTTCTCCGGCGGCAGCCATGTGGTGGTGGTAATGGAAGACGGCGACAAGACCCACCGCAATGCCTACTCGCTGATGAGCTCGCCCTACGACTCCAGCGCCTACCAGATCGCCGTACGCCGGGTCAGCGACGGTCGTGGCGGTTCACGCTACCTGCATGAGCACGTCAGCGAAGGCGCGCTGCTGCAGATCCTGCAGCCGGCCAACCTGTTCCCCCTGGCCAAGCACGCTCGTCAGCACCTGTTCATCGCTGGCGGCGTGGGCATCACACCGGTGTATTCGCAACTCGAGGAGCTGCAGCTCAAGCAGTCGACCTTCGAGCTGCATCTGGCCGTGCGCGGCCCGCAGCACACCGCCCTGGGCCATGAACTGCAAGCGCGCTATGGCGATCGAGTGCACTTGTATGTGCAGGGCCAGGACACGCGCATGGACATCCGCACCATCCTCGCCACTCGCCCGCTGGGCAGTCATGTCTACGTCTGTGGCCCGGACAGCATGATCGACGACACCCTCGACAGCGCCCACGCCCTGGGCTGGACCGACAGCCACATCCACTACGAGCGTTTCGTCGAGCAAGGCTCCAGCGGCCAGCCGTTCAGCGTCACCCTGGCGCGCCAGGGCGTCACCCTCGAAGTGCCGGCCGAGCAGTCGCTGCTCGAAGCCGCCGAGCAGGCCGGCCACAAGGTGCCCTACCTGTGCCGCGGCGGCGCCTGTGGCTACTGCGAGACCGAAGTCCTGCATGTCGATGGCGAGCTCGACCATCGCGACGACTGGCTCAGCGATGAAGACAAGCTGAGCAATCGCAAATTCATGCCTTGCGTATCCCGCGCCAATTGCAGCCGCCTGGTCGTAGACCTCTGAGACAGGAAAACAACAACATGACCGTATTCAAGCCTATCGAAACCTACGCCGACGTTGGCGCCGGCCACACCTACAGCAACAGCCGCGAAGCGATCCTGCGCCTGCCCTTCCCTTATCCGGAAGACCAGTACATGTACTCGATGAACGTCGAGCCGCATGTACCGTTTGGCAACGGCGCCCTGCGCGCGCAGTTCGACATCGACGAGCACTACATCTCCGAATGCCATCACCGCGCGCAGACCCTCGACAGCCAGCCAGGGGTGCACTACGCCGCCCTGCCGCACATGATGGAAGCCCAGTGGGACTTGCTCGAACTGTTGATGGAGTCGTATTCGCGGGACTTCCCCGAGCACTTCAGCCTGGAGAAGAACGGCAGCCAGTGGCACTGGGTCAACCGCCCGCTGCAAATCGACGACACCTTCACCTTCGGCGACGCCAGCACCCTGCCGATGGAGCCGATGGAGTACATCACCCGCCAGGCCCAGGGCGAGTTCATCCTCCTCGAAGAACGTGACGACACCTTGGTGATGGGCGCCGGCATGGCCACCCAGCGCGCCGACTACTCGCTGCGCTTCAACCTGGGCATGAGCTTCATGGAGTTCCACGGCCCGGTGCCCAAGTTGCACGAGATGGGCATCTTGCAGCGCGCGCTGAAGTTCCTCCTGCGCCTGCGGCCAGGCCACCCGGTACGCCGGACCAACTGGTCGATCACGGTCAATCCGCGCCTGGAAACCTCCGCCGAAACCCTGCCGGACTGGGCGCCTGATCGCACCATCGTCACCCCAGAAAACGCCGGCGAGCTGGTCAACCTGCGGGTCGAACTGCAGCCGCTGCACCGCCTGCCGCGCAGCAACGCCGTGCTGTTCCCGGTGCGCACCTACCTGGTCAGCCTCGCGCAACTGGCCGAGTTTGCCCCGCAATGGGCCAAGCGCATGCACCGGGTGATCCGCGACCTCGACCAGGAGTTGGTGGATTACAAGGGCTTTACCCGCTACCGCGATGCCATGGTCAGCTGGCTGGCGCAATACGACGACGGCACCCCGGTCGACGAAAGCCAGCAATAAATGCAAACCCGCAGGCGCGCCGATGAGGGCGCGCCATTACCCCACGACGTGCTTCTAACAAGGGTTCACCCATGAAAACAATACGCAACGTCTTGCCCGAAAGCTGGAGCCTGGTGTTCTCTGCCGCCGGTTCCGCCTACGGGGTCGGTTTGCTTGGCCTGTGGGCCTTGCCGTTCCTGATCAGTGCAATCATTCATGACCTGCAGCTCAACGAGGCCCAGGCCGGGCTGCTGATGTCGGCAGAATTTGGCTTCACCATGCTCGCCTCATTGCTGGTCGCGCCGTTCATGGGCCGCGCACCACGGCGCACCCTGGCCTTGCTCGGCACCGTGCTGGCGATCGCCGCCAACCTGGTCAGTGCCAATGTCGACAGCCTCTATGGCCTGGCCGCAGTCCGCTGCGTCGCGGGTATCGGCGCCGGCCTGGCCCTGGCCTGTGGCAATGCGGCGGTGTCCAGCGCCAAGCACCCTGACCGGATCGCCGGGCACATGAACGTGCTTTCGGTGGTCCTGATGATCGTGGTGATGCTCGGCTACGCCAAGGTCATGGCCCTATACGGTCTGTCGGGCTTGTACTACGCCATGGCCGCGACCATGGCGGTGATGCTGTTGGCCATCCCGGCAATGGCCCAACGTGCGCCAGTGGCCGACGCTGCACCCGTGAGCCTGGGCAGCGGCAAGGGCGGCGGCAATATCCTGCTCAGCCTGCCGGCGATCTGCATGATGCTGGCGATGTTCGTGTTCCAGGCCCGCGACACCATGGGCTGGGCCTTCGTCGAACGGATCGGCACGATGGTCGGCTACAGCGGCGATGAGCTGGGCGTACTGTTGTCGTTCCAGTCGTTCGTCGGCCTGATCGGTCCGCTGATCGCGGCCATGGTCGGTAAACGCTTCGGCATGAGCACCCCGGTGATCCTGGCGATCCTGCTGACCGGCGCAACCAGCCTGAGCTACGTGCTTGGCGAGCACTCCAAGACCCTCTACACCGCAGGCGTGATGACCATCTGCGTGACCTATTTCTATGCCCTGAGCTACCTGACTGGCCTGGCCGTAGCGCTGGATCGCGAAGGTCGCGTGGTAGCCGCCGCCAGCAGCTTCCTGAGCCTGGGCCTGGCGGTAGGCCCGGCGATCTCCGGTGGGCTGATCTCCCTGGGCGGCTTCACCCTCGCGGCGTGGGGAATCGGCGTGACCGTGGTGTTGACCCTGCTGCTGGTGAGCGTACCGCTGGCCAGCATTCGCCGTGAGCCTGCGGCCTTGACCCCGGCGGTAGCACTTTAGGCGACACCCTGAGCGTAAGCGACCAACCCGGTCATTGGCTGAGGCAGCCACGCAAGGAGTACATCTGTGCTCCTTGCTGGCTTGTGGCAGGGTTTGCATTGCTTACGCAGCGTCGGTAGCCTGACGCCCCCGGCAGATCGCCAGGATGGACAAGGACCGTTTTTCAGTGAATCGCATCAAACCCTGCTTGGCGCTGCTCGCCCTCGCCCCGTTGCTCGGTTGCACACCAAACGAAAAAGAGCTGCAGTTCGACGTCGAGTACGGCCGGTACCAAACCGTCCTGCGTGAGGCAGTCGGCCAGCAAGGCCAACTGAGCTGCAAGGTCAAGATCAAACAGAACCACACAGGCCCCAAATGGGTGCCCTCGGTGATTATCGCCGCCGCCGAAGACGATGCTGAAGACGACACCTTGTTTCTCTCCAGCGATCCGGTCGCAGGCAGTGACCAGCGCCGCTTCCACCTGCGCACCTTCAACCGCGCCAAGCCAATCATCGACGCCGCGGTGCTGCGCGCCCCCAACAACGATGACGCCTTCGGCCTGCGCCTGAGCTGGCACCGCGATGGCGCGATTAGCTACCAGGTTGATAATGGCGATGGCTGGACTGCGGCGCAGAGGGTCGGTAAACCCGGCTTTTCAGTACGCCACGTCAGCGTGCATGCCAGCGGCCTGACCGGCACCGCCACTTGCCTGCTAACCGACAACGACGCAACGACCGACTGACCTTGGCCGGTTAAGGCCGCACGACCTGGGCCGCCTTGCCGGCAGTGCGGATGTGCGTGCCATACAAGGTCAGCCCGGTGAAGGCCAAGCCACCGACCAGGTTACCCAGCACGGTGGGGATCTCGTTCCACACCAGGTAATCCATGACCGAGAAGCCGCCGCCCATGATCATCGCCGACGGGAACAGGAACATGTTCACCACCGAATGCTCGAAACCCATGTAGAAGAACAGCATGATCGGCATCCACATGGCGATCACCTTGCCGCTCACTGAGGTGGAAATCATCGCCCCGACCACCCCCATCGACACCATCCAGTTGCACAGTACCCCGCGCAGGAAAATCGTCAGCCAGCCGGCAAGTCCGTATTGCTCATAGCCCAAGGTCCTCGCCTCGCCGATGCTGGCGATCTTTTCCCCCACGGCGCCTGGGGAGGCGTTGAAGCCATAGGTGAAGACAAAGGCCATCATCAACGCGACGGTCAAGGCGCCGGCAAAGTTGCCGACGAACACCAGCCCCCAGTTGCGCAGGATGCCCTGCACCGTGACTCCCGGGCGTTTATCCAGCAGCGCCAGGGGCGTGAGCATGAACACCCCGGTAAGCAGGTCGAAGCCCATCAGGTACAGCATCGAAAAGCCGACCGGGAACAGCACTGCGCCAAGTAGGGCCGAACCGGTCTGTACTGCGATGGTGACGGCGAACACTGCCGCCAGCGCCAGAATGGCGCCAGCCATGTAGCTGCGGATCAGGGTGTCGCGGGTCGACATGTGGATCTTCGAGGCGCCGGCATCGAGCATCTTGGTGACGAACTCGGCGGGTAGTAGATAGGACATTGCAGTTTCCCTCGGCACAAAGCGGTCAAGGACGCCCCATCACTGAGGCGCCAGAATGGCAGATCGATTACCAGGAGCGGTACGGCAAAAACTTGCCATTGAGGGTCAGCAGCACGCGGTCGCCCTTGGGGTCCTCGATTTTTTCGACATGCATCGAGAAGTCGATCGCGCTCATGATGCCGTCGCCGAACTTCTCCTGAATCACGTCTTTAAGGGTCGGGCCGTACACCCCGACCACTTCGTACAAGCGATAGATCAAAGGGTCCTGAGGGATGGCCTGGTCCCAGCCCTTGACCGGGTAAGCGGTCATTGCCGTGGCGACTTCGGCGTCCAGTTCGAGCACTTCACACAGATGCGCGGCCACCTCCTGGGGCGCGCTGTTCATGCCGTAGCAGACTGACGCCAACCACACCGGCGCCTTACCTACGGCAGCGCTGAGGTCATCCCAGCTAAAGCCTTTACGCGCTTTGGCGGCCATGATCAGGTGGTGCATTTCAACTTTGTTCATCATGTTTATCTCTCGGGTTAGCGGTTAGGACTAAACGCTCTATAGCGAGAGATGTGCCAATTGTGCTTAATCTATAGATCGTTGAATTTATTGATATTTTCCTCTACGTACCGAGACGCGGATTGACGATAGTTCGTTAATAACGAAATATCGGGACTCTACTGACGAAGTTTCGTTAAATCGGACCCACAGGAAAACGCCCATGCCCGCCCCTCTGGCGCCGCAGATTTGCGCCGATGCGCCCATTGCCATGTTGCTGGTCGATGCTGTCGAGGACCGCATCGTGCAAGCCAACCTCGCCGCGCTAGAGCTGCTGGCCTGCTCGGCGCAGGCGGCAGATGAGCTTGCGTTCAGCCAGTTCTTGCGCGGTGCCATTTCGCTATGGGTGAGCTTCAGCGATGAAGTCCTGACCCAAGGCCAGGCGTGGTCGGACGATTTGACCCTGGTCGACCTGCTGCACCGCCAACAAGCGGTCGAGATCACCGCCCGGGCCATGGATCAGCAGCGCATCCTGATGATGATCCAGCGTCGCGACCTGCTCGAGCAGCGCCGCAACCGCGCCGAGGCGCGCCGGCAACATCGCCTTGGCCATGTCGGCTGGGAACGCATCAGCCAGGTCTTCGAGCGCATCCAGCAACAGAACCGGCTGATCCTTGGCGCCGTCGGGGAAGGCATTTACGGCCTGGATACCCGCGGCCAGACCACCTTCATCAACCCTGCGGCCGAACGTATTCTGGGCTGGAGCGCTGCCGACATGATCGGCCAGGACGCCCACCAACTGTTCCATCACAGCCACAGCGACGGCCGGGTGTTTGCCGTCAACCAGTGCTCCATTCATGCCTCGTTCAGCGATGGCCAGGTGCATCGGGTCGACCACGAGGTGTTCTGGCACAAGAATGGCGAGCCGATCGCCGTCGAATACACCAGCACACCGATTTTCGAGATGGGCAGGCTGGTCGGCGCCGTGGTGCTGTTTCGCGATATTCGCCAGCGCCAGTGTACCGAGGCGCGACTGCGTGAAGCGCTCACTGAGGTCGAGCAATTGCAGCGCCGGCTGGAAATGGAAAACCAGTACCTGCAAGAAGAGATCAACGCCCAGACCAACCACCACGAAATCGTTGGTAAGAGCCCGGCCGTGCGCCACCTGATCCAGCAGATCGAACTGGTCGCCGCCACCGATGCCAACGTGCTGGTCAGCGGCGAATCCGGCACCGGCAAGGAGCTGATTGCCCGGGCCATCCATGCCAGCAGTCGCCGCGCTGACCGCCCACTGATCCGGGTCAACTGCGCGGCAATCCCTCGCGAACTGTTCGAAAGCGAGTTTTTCGGTCATCTCAAGGGCGCATTCACCGGCGCCGTGAGCAACCGCGTGGGCCGCTTCGAACTGGCCGACGGCGGTACGTTGTTCCTCGACGAGGTGGGTGAAATCCCCCTTGAGCTGCAGAGTAAGCTGCTACGCGTACTGCAGGATCGCCAGTTCGAGGCGGTCGGCGATAACCGCACTCGGGCGGTGGATGTGCGGGTGATCGCCGCGACCAACCGTGATCTGCGCGAAATGGTCGCCCAGGGCAGTTTCCGCGAAGACCTGTATTTTCGTCTGAATGTGTTTCCGATCCGCTCGGTGCCGCTGCGTGAGCGGCTTGAAGACATCCCCCTGCTCGCCAGCCACTTCCTCAAGCGGGCCAGTCAGGCCTTCAACAAACCCGATGTGCGCATGCCCCTGACGCAGGTCGAGGTGCTCAAGCAGTACCCCTGGCCGGGCAATATCCGCGAACTGCAAAACGTCATCGAACGCCAGACCATCGTCGCCCGCGAGGGGCGGGTCAGCTTCGACGAATTACTGGCAAGCAGCGGTCAAGCTCATCGCAGCCAGCCAACCCCAGCTACGGCCGATGCTGAACCGACTGCCGATCAAGAGTGGCAACGACAGATCCAGCTCAATGTCATCAGCGTCCTCAAACGCACGGCAGGCAAGATATCGGGCGCGCACGGGGCTGCGCAGCTGCTGGGGCTCAAGCCCACCACGCTGGCCTCGCGCCTGAAAAAGTGGGGGATCGATCCGCGCCAGTACAAGGGCCATTGAGCGTTTGTTGTCTGCACGCCCCTTAACGCGCTGCGACTCGTCGCGCGATAAGGCCAGAATGCACAACAACAATCGCCCATTCTACAGCCCCAACTCAGACAACCCCGGATGACCATCCGGCCGCCGCCCCAGCGGCCAGAGGTACTTGCGATCCGAGGGATGAATGGGCAGATCATTGATACATGCAAAGCGCACCGCCATCAGCCCATCGTCGGCAAACTCCCAGTTCTCGTTGCCGTAAGAGCGAAACCAGTTCCCCGAATCATCGTGCCATTCATAGGCATAACGCACGGCAATACGATTGGCGCTGAAGGCCCACAGTTCCTTGATCAGGCGGTAGTCGAGTTCTTTATTCCATTTACGGGTCAGAAACGCCTCGACCTCGTCTCGGCCATGAATGAACTCAGCGCGGTTGCGCCACTGGGTGTCGAGGGTATAGGCCGTGGCCACCTTCTTCGGATCACGGCTGTTCCAGCCATCCTCGGCCATTCGCACTTTTTCGATAGCCGATTCGCGGGTGAACGGCGGCAATGGCGGGCGGGTGCTGGTAGCGGGTGTCATGGCGGTTCTCCTGAGTGTTTGAAGCACTCAACCAAATTAGCCCAACTTCACAGTCCCGTGCCGATTGACCGGATCTCGGCAGGATCGTGCAAACCTGCACGCCTGGCCCTGTGCTAGGTTTTCTGCAGGGTGCGCGCAGAGCCAGCTGCGCGGCGCGACAAAACTAAAGATCGATCAACCAACCGACTGATTACGGGTGAGCCATGCAGCTTCGAATCAACCAAAAGACCTACGAGGTCGATGCAGAAGCGGATACCCCCCTGCTCTGGGTGATCCGCGATGATCTGGGCATGACCGGCACCAAATACGGCTGCGGCCTGGCCCAATGCGGCGCCTGTTCGGTGCTGGTCGACGGTAATGTGGTGCGTGCCTGCGTCACCCCGGTGGCCGGGGTGGTTGGGCGCGAGATCACCACCATCGAGGCCATCGAAGCGGACGAGGTTGGCAAGCGGGTGGTCGCGACCTGGGTAGAAAAGCAAGTTGCCCAATGCGGCTACTGCCAATCCGGGCAAGTCATGGCGGCCACCGCACTGCTCAAGCACAACCCCAAGCCCAGCGATGAGCAAATTGCCGCGGCGATGGTCAACCTGTGCCGCTGCGGCACCTACAACGCGATCCACAGCGCCGTGCACGCCTTGGCCGAACAGCCTGCTCAACAGGAGAATGCCTGATGAACACGCCCGTCGATTACCCGGCCGACCTGTTGCAGCTGGATCAGCCGGTCAACCTCTCACGGCGGCGCTTTTTGGCCGGCAGCGCAATCGGCGCGTTGGTGCTGGGCTTTGGCCTGCCGATTGGCGTCTCGCGGGTTCAGGCCGCGGCCGCTACAGCACCGGCCCAGGGTACCCAGGTACCGGCGTTCCTGGAGATTCGCCCGGACAACAGCATTCGCCTGCTCAGCCCGTTCATGGAGGGTGGCCAAGGCACCTTCACCGCCATGGCGCAGATCGTCGGCGAAGAGCTCGACGCCGATCCTGCGACCTTCCTGGTCGAGGCCGCGCCGCCTGGCGAGGCCTACGTGGTGATGGAGAACGGCATGCGCATCACCGGCGGCAGCATGTCGGTGCGCATGAGCTATCCCACCATGCGCCGCCTCGGCGCCTTGGCGCGGGCCATGCTGCTGCAGGCCGGCGCCGAGCGGCTGGGAGTGCCGGTCAGCGAGCTGAGCACCGAACCGGGCCGGGTGCTGCATGCAGCTTCAGGCCGGTCGCTGAGCTACGGCGAGCTGGCCAGCCAGGCGATGGACCTGCCAGTGCCCGACCCGGCCAGCATCCAACTGCGTGACCCCAGCCAATTCCGCTGGATCGGCAAGCCGGTCAAGCGCGTCGACGCCTACGACAAATCCACCGGCAAGGCGCTGTACTGCATCGACCTGAAACTCGACGGCATGCTGCATGCCGCCGTGCAACACGCCCCGCGCCTGGGCATGACGGTGGGCGAGCTGCGCAATGAAGCCCAGGTCAAGGCCATGCCAGGGGTGCATTCGATTCATCAACTCCCCGGCGCGGTGGCCGTGGTCGCCGAGCGCTGGTGGCATGCCAAGCGTGCGGTGGAGGCGATCCAGGTGCAGTGGCAGGAGCCGGCCGCCGACACCCCGGTGCGACCCATGCCGGCAGATTTTTCCACCGAGGGTTTCCGTGAACGACTAAGCAGCGCGACCAGCCCTGCGCGTGACGAAGAAGTACAAGGCGACTTCGCCAAAGCGTTGGACGGCGCCAAGACCAAGGTCGAGGCGACCTACCACAACCAGTTTCTCAACCACGCGCAACTGGAGCCGCCCTCCGCCTTGGCACGCTTCAACGCCGATGGCTCGCTGGAGGTCTGGCTGCCCAACCAGGCGCCAGACATGTTCCGCGCCGACATCGCCAAGCGTACCGGCCTGGATCCGGCGCAGATCACCCTGCACTCGCCACTGCTGGGTGGCTTCTTTGGCCGGCACTTCCTCTACGACAGCGCCAACCCCTACCCGCAAGCCATCGCCCTGGCCAAGGCGGTCGGCCGGCCGATCAAGTTGATCTGGAGCCGCGAGGAAGAGTTTTTGCGCGATGTGCTGCGGCCCATGGCCGTGGTCAAGTTCCGCGCCGGGCTCGATGCCGATGGCCTGCCGGTAGCCATTGAGGCAGTCAGCGCCACCGAAGGGCCGACCGAGGCGATCGCTGGCAAGCAAGCCGAGAAGATCGACCCCACTGCCCTGGAAGGTTTGTCTGGTAAAGCCTACGCCATCGCCAACCGGCGCATCGCGCAGGTCTATGTCAAAGGCCCGGCGATGCTCGGTTACTGGCGTTCGGTGGGCAACTCGATGAACGACTTCTTCTACGAAGCCTTCCTCGATGAACTGGCCGATAAAGGCGGCCAGGATCCGTTCGAACTGCGCCGACGCCTGCTGCGCGACAACCAACGCTTGAGCACCCTGCTCGAAGCGGTGGGCGAGCTGTCGGGCGGCTGGAAGCGCGGCCCGTTCACGGCCGAGGATGGCAGCAAGCGCGCCCGCGGCGTGGCCATGGCCTCGCCGTTCGGCTCCGAGGCGGCAGTGATTGCCGAGGTGTCGATTGAAAACGGCCAGGTCCGGGTCCACGACATCTGGCAGGCGATCGACCCCGGCAGCATCGTCAACCCGGCGATTGTCGAGGCGCAGGTCAATGGTGCAGTGGCCCTGGGCCTGTCCCAGGTGCTGCTGGAGGAAGCGGTGTATGTCGACGGCAAGCCGCGCGCGCGCAACTACGACCTCTACCCAATCCTGCCTGCAGCGCGTATGGCGCGGGTGCATGTGCGCATTGTCGAAAGCGGCGAGAAGATGGGCGGGATCGGTGAGCCGCCTTTGCCTGCCGTAGCCCCGGCGGTGGCCAATGCGGTGGCGCGGCTGACGGGCCAGCGCATCCGTAGCATGCCGCTGTCGCGCTATACCTTCAGCTAGCTGGCCAGGACGACCTGCACATGACGCAAAAATCAACTGCAAGAACCCTAGGCTTGCTGGCCGTACCGTGCCTGATCGCGGCGGGCCTGCTGGCCTGGTATGTCACCCGTGAGCCTGGCTCACCGTTCGATGCGCAAGCCAGCAGCCAGGCCACTGTGGATCAAGCCCTGATCCAACGCGGCGAATACGTGGCCAGGCTCAGCGACTGCGTGGCCTGTCACAGCCTGCCCGAAGGCGCACCCTTTGCCGGCGGGCTGAAGATGGCGACGCCGTTGGGGGCGATCTATGCCACCAACATCACCCCCGACGCCAGCCATGGCATTGGCGCTTACAGCCTGGCGGACTTCGACAGGGCGGTTCGGCACGGGGTCGCGCCTGGAGGGCGCCGGCTGTATCCGGCAATGCCCTACCCCTCCTACGCCAAGCTCAGTGACTATGATGTGCGTGCCCTGTATGCCTTCTTCATGAAAGGCGTGCGGGCAGCCGAGCAGCCCAATAAACCGGGGGAAATCCCCTGGCCACTCAACCTGCGCTGGCCAATTGCCCTGTGGAATGGCGTTTTCACCGATGCTGCCCCGTACGCGGCAAAAACCGAGCAAGACCCGCTGTGGAACCGTGGCGCCTACATCGTCCAAGGCCCCGGCCACTGCGGCAGTTGCCATACACCGCGCGGCCTGGCGTTCAACGAAAAGGCCCTGAGCGAGCATGGCAGCGCGTTCGTCGCCGGGGCCTTGCTCGATGGCTGGTACGCGCCCAGCCTGCGCAATGACCCCAATACCGGCCTGGGGCGCTGGAGCGAGGCGGACATCGTGCGCTTTCTCAAGACCGGTCGTAACCAGCATGCGGTGGTCTATGGCTCGATGACCGAGGCGTTCAACAACTCGACCCAGTTCATGAGCGACGATGATCTGGCGGCCATCGCCCGTTACCTGAAATCCTTGCCCGGCGATCCCCAGCGTGATGGGCAACCCTGGCAGTACCAGGCGGTGTCGGCGGCTACCCGCCTGCAAGCGCCGGGTGCACATACCTATGTCACCGTCTGCGCCTCCTGTCATGGCCTGGAGGGCCGTGGCCAGGCCGAGTGGATGCCGCCGCTTGCCGGTGCCACCTCAGCCCTGGCCAAGGAAACTGCCTCGGCCATCAACATCACCCTCAATGGCTCGCAACGGGTGGTCACTGCCGGGGTACCGGACGCTTACCGCATGCCGGCGTTTCGTGAGCAGTTGAGCGACCGCGAGATCGCCGATGTGCTGAGCTTCGTGCGCAGCACCTGGGGCAATCATGGCGGCGCTGTGCAGGCGCAAGAGGTAGCCAAGCTGCGCGAACACACCGGGCCTGCCAGTGCCAGCCCGATCATTTTGCAGATGCGCTGAACAGGAGGCGACGGGATGGAGAGCATTGACCTGATGGTCCTGCGTAGCGCCCGCGACTGGCTGGCTGCCGGCGAGCGGGTGTTGTTGGCTACGGTGGCGCGCACCTGGGGTTCCTCGCCACGGCCGGTAGGCTCGATGATGGTGCTGCGCGAGGACGGCCGGGTGGTCGGTAGCGTGTCGGGCGGCTGCATCGAAGATGATCTGATCCACCGCTACACCCGAGTTTATGGCGGCACGGGTATTGCCCCAGGGTTGCCCCAGGTGGTGCGGTACGGGGTCAGCGCGGATGAGGCGCACCGTTTCGGGTTGCCGTGTGGCGGTACCCTGGAGCTGATCCTGGAGTTCAATCCTTGCCAGCAGTTGCTCGAGCAGCTGTTGGCTCGGCTCGATGCCGGCGAGCTGGCGCGGCGCACGCTGGATCTGTCCCGCGGTGAAGTGCGCCTTGAGCCTAGCGCCAGCCCGGATCAGTTCAGCTTTGATGGTCGGTACATGATCAGCACCCTTGGCCCCGGTTATCGCATGCTGTTGATCGGCGCCGGGGCGTTGGCCGAGTACGTCGCCACCATGGCCCAGTTCAATGGCTTCAAAGTCAGCGTCTGCGACCCCCGGCCCGAGTACATGGGGGCCTGCAACGTTGCTGGGGTCGAGCAGTTGGTCGGCATGCCGGACGATGTGGTGCGGGCCTTCCGGCCTGATGTGCGCACCTGCATTCTGGCCTTGAGCCACGACCCCAAGCTCGACGACCTGGCCTTGCTCGAAGCGCTGCATAGCCCGGCGTTCTACATTGGCGCCATAGGCTCGCGGCGCAACAGTCAGCAACGCCGCGAGCGCTTGATCGAGCACTTTGGTGAGACCCAAGCCTCGCTCAAGCGCCTGCACGGACCTATTGGCATCTACATCGGCAGCAAGACCCCGGCGGAGATTGCCGTGAGCGTCATGGCCGAGATTCTTGCGGTAAAGAACAACGTGGCGTTGCCCGGCGAAGTGTCGGTGACCCATGCCAAACGGGCCAAGGAGCGGCAATTGCTTGCCGGCTGAAAGCGGCGTCGTACTTTTGGCGGGCAAGCCCGCTCCCACAGGGTCCTGGTTGGACCTGAAAAGTGCTGTCCTGCCAAGGAACCCGAGTACAGCAGCCTGGCACTGGATATCCACCTAACCCGGCAACAACCTGCTCCCAAAGGGCCCCGGCTGGACCTGAAAAGTGTTGACCTGCCAAGAGACCTGAGTGCAGCAGCCTGTACCTGAACACCCACTGACCCCGAGAACAGCCTGCTCCCACAGGGGCCCGGTTGAACCTAATAAAATGCTGACCTGCCAAGGGTCCTCAATACAGCAGCCTGCACCTGGATACCCACTGAACCCGAGAACAGCCGCCCCCCAAAGGGGTCCGGTTGAAGCTAATAAAATACTGACCTGCCAAGAGACCTGAGTGCAGCAGCCTGTACCTGAGCACCCACTGCCCCCGAGAACAACCGGAACCCTGTGGGAGCGGGCTTGCCCGCGAAGAGGCCGGAACTAAGCCCATCCGCTCAGGATCAATCGCCCATCTGAAAATTTCCTTTGCCAGGCAGCTCGCGTAGAGTTTGCCTACGCGAACCAGGCCCCCGTACCTGCAATGGACAAATACACCCCCCGCCAGTGGCTGCCCCACGAAAAACCCACCCTGCCCGGCTCTCCGTCGACCCCCCTGCACGCCCCAGGCACACGCCTGGCCTACGGCGCCGTCGGTTTGCTAGTGGCGATCACCGGCGGCCTGGGCAACGCGCTGGTCACCGCCAACTTGACCTTCCTGCAGGGCGCACTGGGCGCCACCACCGCCGAGATGGCCTGGCTACCGGCGGCGTTCGTCATGACCAACGTGTCGATGAACCTGTTGCTGGTGAAGTTCCGCCAGCAGTTCGGCCTGCGCGCCTTCACCGAGGTGTTCCTGGTGCTCTACGCACTGGTGACCTTCGCCCACCTGTTCGTCAACGACCTCAACTCGGCGATTGCCGTGCGGGCCGCGCACGGTATGGTCGGGGCCGCGCTGAGCTCACTGGGCCTGTACTACATGATCCAGGCCTTCCCTGCGCAGTGGCGCTTGAAGGCCATGGTACTAGGCCTGGGCGCCTCGCAGTTGGCCGTACCGCTGGCCCGGGTGTTCTCCGAAGATTTACTGCAAATCGCCGAATGGCGCGGGTTGTACATGTTCGAGTTGGGCTTGGCACTGGCCGCATTGGGCTGCGTGTTGCTGCTCAAATTGCCCCCGGGTGACCGTTTCAAAACCTTCGAGCCGCTGGACTTTCTCACCTTCTCGCTGATGGCCAGCGGCACCGCCCTGCTCTGCGCCGCCCTGTCGTTGGGGCGTATCGACTGGTGGTTGGATGCGCCATGGATCGGCGTCGCCCTGGCAGCGGCGATCGGTTTGATCTGCGCGGGCCTGGCGATCGAGCACAACCGCAGCAACCCGCTGCTGATGACCCGCTGGCTAGGCAGCGCGGCAGTGATCCGCCTGGCCTTGTGCGTGATCCTGATCCGCATGGTCACCTCCGAGCAATCGACCGGCGCGGTGGGCTTTCTGCAAACCCTGAACCTGGGCAACGAACAACTGCGCAGCCTGTACTGGGTGATGTTGCTCGGCGCGGTCGCCGGGCTTGCCACCAGTGCCCTGACCATCAACCCCAAGCACCTGGTGATGCCGCTGTTCGTCTCGCTCGCGCTAATGGCCAGCGGGGCGTTCATGGACAGTAGCTCAAGCAACCTGACCCGACCTGCGCAGATGTACCTGAGCCAGTTCATGCTGGCCTTCGGCAGCACGTTTTTTCTCGGCCCGTCGATGGCCTTGGGCATCAGCCATGTGCGCGCCAACCCACGCAACCTGGTGAGTTTTTCGGTGATGTTCGGCATCTGTAACAACCTCGGCGGCTTGATCGGCGCGGCCTTGCTAGGCACCTTCCAGACCGTGCGCGAGAAGTTTCATTCGAGCAACCTCGCCGAGCAGTTGAGCCGGCTCGAACCGCTGGTCAACGCCAGGGTGCAGAGCGGCGGCAGCGGCTATGCCGGGATCATCGCCGACCCCGGCCTGCGCAGCGAAGTCGGCACCCGCCTGTTGGCCAATGCCGCCACCCGCGAAGCCAATGTGCTGGCCTACAACGATGTGTTCATGTTGATCGGCACGATTGCCGTGCTGACCATGCTGTGGATCTTGCTACGCAGCCTCTGGGTCTGGTACACGACTCGCACAGCACGCCCTTCCGACACCACCAGCGGCGCTTGAACCTGATGACTCAAGAGACACCGACCACCTCTACCACCGCCATCGCCGAAACCCCGGAAGGCCTCACCCCGCCCAACGAACCGAGCAGCCCCGCACGTTCGCGGCGGGTGCGCGTGCTGTCCTCGATGACCTTTGCCGGCGTGGCCCTGGCCGGTATCCTGCTGGTGCTCTACGCCTGGCGCCTGCCACCCTTCAGCAGCGCCATCGAAAGCACCGAGAACGCCTTGGTGCGCGGCCTGGTGACGATCATCGGCCCGCAACTGGCCGGCTACGTCGTCGAAGTGCCAGTGCATGACTTCCAATTCGTCAAGGCCGGCGACCTGCTGGTGCGCCTGGACGACCGCATCTACAAACAGCGCCTGGCCCAATCGATTGCCCAACTGCAACAACAGCAAGCGGCGTTGGCCAATAACCTGCAACAGCGCAACAGCGCCCAGGCCACCATCGCCCAACGCCAGGCGGCGATCGCCGATGCCGCAGCGCAGGCCGACAAGAGCCAGGCCGACTTGCGCCGTAACCAGGCGCTGGTCAGCGACGGGTCGGTGTCGCGCCGCGAGCTGGACGTCAGCCGCGCCAGCCACGCCGCTGCCCAAGCGAGCCTGGCGCAAGCCAAGGCCGCCCTGGAGATCGCCCGCCAGGACCTGCAAACCGTGATCGTCAACCGCGCAGCGCTAGAGGCTTCGGTAGAGAACGCCAAGGCCGCCGTGGAGCTGGCGCGCATCGATCTGGACAACACCCGGGTAACCGCGCCGCGTGATGGCCAGCTGGGGCAGATCGGCACGCGTCTGGGGGCCTATGTCAATTCCGGGGCGCAGTTGATGGCCCTAGTGCCCGACGCGCGCTGGGTGATCGCCAACATGAAGGAAACGCAGATGGCCAAGGTGCGCATCGGCCAACCGGTGAGCTTTACCGTGGATGCCCTGGACCACCTGAAACTCTACGGCCATGTGCAGCAGATCTCGCCAGCCTCCGGCTCAGAGTTCGCCCTGTTGCAGGCTGACAATGCCACCGGCAACTTCGTCAAGATCGCCCAGCGGATCCCGGTTCGGATCACGGTCGACGCCGATCAGCCCGAGGCACAGCGGCTGCGCCCGGGAATGTCGGTGGTGGTCAGCATCGATACCCGCGAGCACGCAGAGCAGGCACATCCCGCTCACGATTGAGCATTGCCCGCTGGCGCTACCGGCGTAGCGCCACACACTGTGCGGCGGTCGATCAGGCGCACGCGCAACCAGCCGGTCAGTGGCAACTCGACCAGCCGATAGACCGCGATTGCCACCACGCAGCACAGGCCAATGCTCACCGGCACCATCACATAAGCCAGCACACCCGGCGCATCGAACACGTGGAACACCTTGTTGAACACCTTCAGTATGTACGGGTGAAACAGGTAGAGCGAGTAACTGGCGTCCCCGATCAGCACCAGCAGCTTGGGCAAGCTGGTTCGCGACAAGCCCAGCACCAGGCTGATGACGATGAGCGCAGCCGGTATCCCGCGCCCCACTCCACGCCCGACGTCCTCGCCCAGGCTGGCCGACAACGGCATATAGGCCAGGGCGAGCAAGCCAATCAACACCAGCGCGGCGCGCCCAGCCGAGCCGCCCGGCGCTGCGCGCCAGCTCGCGGTACGTGCATATAGCACATAGCAGCCCATGCCCAGGACAAACTCGAGCAGAATCTGCTGGGTATAGAACCTGGCCAACAGGCTCTCGAAGGTCAGCCATTGACCGAGCATGACCAACCCCAGCAGCAAGCCCGAACAGATCAACAACCGATAACGATGACTGATCGCCATGGACAGGGCGAACACGGCGTAGAAGAACATCTCGAAGTTCAGCGTCCAGCCCAGATACAGCAGCGGCTGCACGAACTCGCCCTTCTGGTAGGGAATGAACAGCAACGACTTGACCAGGCCGGTCAAGTCCGCTCGGGTATTGTCCAGCAGGCTGGGCAATACCAACGCCACGCAAAACACCCCGATCGTGCCCAGCCAGTACAACGGCACCACCCGAATCAGGCGCTTGGTAAAGAAATGGCTGCCTGACGGGGTGGTGACCATGGCCATGATGAAGCCACTGATGACAAAGAAGATATCTACGCCCCAATCGCCATTGCGAAACAGCGGCAGGTGGAAGAACACCACCGCCAGCGCGGCGATGGCGCGCAGCATTTGAATACTGTCCAGCTTGTCAGCCGGAGCCAGGGCAACGGAGGTCATGGCCACATCCTTTCAGTCAGCCTCGGGAGGCGGTAGCGCGACGTAGCCGGTTTACGACTCCAGCACCGGGCTTTTATTCGCGTGTCTGTTGGCAAGTGCGCGGCCAAGGTTCTGGCCGGTCATTTCCACGTAGCGGTAAGTGAACATCGACACCAGCACCACCATCGCCACTACCAGCAACGCCACCAGGTTGTTCAGCAGTGCACTGCCGGTATCCAGGTAACGCGTGCCGTCGATCATCGGCGCGATATCGATGCCGATCAGCTTCTTGATCAGCATGAACGCCGACACCACGCAAAACAGGATCGCCGCGTGGGTGAGGTAAATGGAGTAGGACAACTTGCCGAACAAGGCAAACCAGCGCCCGGTCAACACGCGTGCTACTGCGCCACCGTCAAAGGCGTAGATCAGGATGATGCTGCCGAACAGCGGGCTGGCGACCAAGGCCTTGGCTTCAAAGTCGCTGACCACGAACAGCAAGGCGGCCGCCACGGCAATCACCTCCAGCAGCGACATCAGCCAGAAGCCGGGGCGTTCGAAGTGGGCAAGCTTGAGGTACAGGGTGTAGATCAGGCAGCCGGTGAAAAAGTAAGCCAAGCCGCGCAATGCCTCGATAGTGAACAAGCCATTACCCACATGCATCAGCCCCAGTGCTGCCACCACCAATGCCGCCCACACCCATTGGCGCAGGCCAGCGGCAATGCTCAAGAGCAAGGCGAAGATCATGTAGGTGTAGTACTCGATGCTGATGCTCCAGGACGGGTAGTTGAACGACAAGGGGTTGGTCCAATGGGTCCAGGACTGCAGCAACAGTGCATTGGGCAGAATTTCAGCAGGCGCATAGCGCTCGGTAAACGGCGCATTGTTGAACTCCATGCCCTGTTGAAAAGCAATATAACGACCGCCTTCCAAAACAATGAATACCGCCAGCATGAACAGGTGCAGGGGCAACAAGCGGAAGGTGCGCGAAATAAAGAACCGGCGAAAGTTGAACTGCGCGCTATTGCCGTAAGCGTGCGCCAGGACAAATCCACTGAGCACAAAGAAGAATGCCACGAACACTTCGGCATGGCGAAAGAACGCCAGCTCGGTAAAACTGCCACTGACCCGCAGGTGATAGCCGACCACCGACAGGGCAAACAGGCCGCGGAAGCTGTCCAGCGAATGGAAACGCCCTTGCGCGCTCATAGCCAAGCCCTTTCCTTGATTACCCCTTCTGGATCAGGTCTAACGAAGCCTTGAAAAAAACCGGCGCCAGGCTTTTGGCATCGCGGTTGATCACCTAAATTTCGTTAGACGATGTCACGTTAGCATCACGCTAATAAAGAGCAAGGACCGCTCATGCCAAGTTAATTTGACGCTTTAACGCGTCAAAAAAACGCGGCGTAAAAAACTGAAATCAAATCCAACAATTAAATATAAAAGCAGCCCTTCAGCGCTGGCGTAAAGCGCCTACCGTTTATCGCATGCAACACCGGCGTTACACCATTGAAGGTTAACCCGGCTATTGTTGTGCAGCAGATAATGGCCCAAGGCCATTTCACTAATGGGTAACCCATCCAGGCAAGGGCTCGTATGAAACGAACGCTGGCGGTTTTGATCTGCGCATTCAGCACCCTGGCCCAGGCGGCCCCCATGCGTTGGGGCGATATTCGCGATGGCAGCCTGTACCTGCAGCCGGCACGCGACGATAGCGTGCGGGTCAGCTGGGTGCCGGCCTGGCAGACCAACGCCAACGAAGAGCGGCTGTACCTGCTCGATGGCCAGGGGCGCTTGCGTGGCGAACGCTTCATTGCCGCTAGCGAAGGCCGTGGCCAGCAGGTCTGGGCGTTACCGGCCAGCGCCGCCGCCTACCGCCTGGAGGTACCTGGCTACAGTTTTCGCAGCTATCGCATCGAGCACGATGACAACACCGTAGCGCTGTTCTCCCCGACCAAGGTGCACTTCAGCGCCGAAACGCCCAATGGCGTCGAGCTGTACTTCAAAGTCGCTGCCGGTGAGCGGGCGGTGCTGGCAGGCAAGTACTTCGGCGGGGTCAACAGCCTGCAGGCCGAGCGCCTGGGCGACCGCACCCAGGTCACCCTCAAGCTCAAGGCCTACAAGGACTATCCACGCTACGACCAGACCGCCTTGCCAGTCAGCGCCACCGAACAGGTCTGGCGCTTGCGCCTTCACGGCAGCGGCAAGGCAGCGTTCTGGCTGGACGGCACGGCCAACCTGTTCGCCCAACGTGCGCAACATTTGCAGCCACTGCGCCAGGATCCAGGGCGTGCCGAACTGCAGCTGCACAAGGAAATGCTCGGCCCCACCCCGCGCCTGGGCCTGGCCCTGCCCTACCTGTTACCACCGCCGGCCAGCCGGGGCGCCCTGGAGACGCTCAAGCCACGCGCTGGCGGTTTCTATACCGCAGTCGACATCCTCGCCAACCGCCCGCACTACGAAGATGCCTTCAGACGCTTCTACCTGGAGCAAGCCGGCATCAACCTGAACATCACCCTGATGGTCGCCAGCCAGCGCCGTAACGACCTGCAAGCCAACAGCCAGAGCCTGGCCGGCCTGGACGCTTGGCTGGCGGCCACCGTAGCCTTGGGCGGCAAGGGCACCCACTACCTGTCGTTTGCCGACGAGCCCAACTACAACTACCCCGACTACGCCACCTACAAGCGCTACTTCGACGCCATGGACCGACACGTGCGCGCCTACCCGGGTGCGCGCGAGGCCGGGGTGCGGATCGCCATGCCAGCCAGCTCGCGCTTCGTCAACGGCCCGTTCACCACACGCGGTGAGCAGCACCGCGGGATCGACTGGGCGCGGCGCATGCTCAAGGAGTCCGAGCCGCAGATCGACGCCCTGGCCTGGCACGAATGGATGGTGCGCGACCTGCTGGCCACCCGCGTCTACCGCGACAGCGTGCGGCGCGCCGCTGAAGTGGTCGGTATCAACGCCGAGGGCCGGCCACGCAAGGCGCTGCTGCTCGACCAGACCAACATTTCCCCAGGCCCCAGTGTCAGCCCCTACGAACAGGAAACCCACTTCGCCTCGTTATGGTGGGCCTCGGTGGCGATCAATTCGGCTCAGGATGGCCTGCTCGACATGCTCAACTGGTTCCAGGCGGCAGATGATCCCGACCACATGAAGGGCATGATTCGCCTGCCCGGCCAAGACCGCTTCGAATTGAAACCCGTCGGCCTTGCCCAGCAGTTCATCCAGGCGCACTGGCTCGATCAGGTGCAACGGATGGACAACAGCGCCTTCGAGGTGGATGCCCTGGCCATGGCCCGCGACCGCCAGCGCAGCGTGCTCGGCGTGAACAAGGCTGAGCGTCAGCAACACGTGACCCTGCAAGGTGTCGGTCGCGCCTGTCCTTCACTGAGTCTGTTCGGCCCCGACAGCCGCAGCCGCCCGGCAGCGGTCGATTGCACAGGCGGACAGATTCACTTCCAAGTCCCTGCCCAGACCTTGTTCGCCTTGAGCTGGCGGGCGTCCTGAGCCTGATCCTGAGCAGTGCCTTGGGGCGCTGATTCAAGCGCTGCAGCGCACGGGTGCCGAGTGAACTGCGGGTGTGGGTATGAATGAGGCTAGGGTTAGCCACAAAACTACCCTGCACTGCGCGCAGCAACGCTTTGCCAAATGCGTCCCGATGCCGTCTTGCCACGATTGCGCCCCTCTAGCGCGTGGGTTTTAATCCCGACCCACCGGTCATTCCGGCATCTTTTCGCACTCCGCTATTCAAGGACGCACGACCATGTACAGGACGCTCGTACCGCTAGCGCTATTGGCCACCCTGGCCGGTTGCTCGGACACCAAGGACGCCACCGAAGCCAACTTCCGGCAAGCCGCCCAAGCCTACCTCGACACCCAGTACCCGCATTGTTTCGTGGTCAGCTCGTTCCCGACCAAAACCAAGGACTTCGACGTCAACGGCACCAACAAGGCCCTGCATGCCCTGGCCCAGGTGGGTGTGGTCAGCGAGAAAGAGATCTCTCGCACTGAAGTCCCCGAGCGCCTCTGGCAGCCAGCGCGTACCGACATCTACTACGCCTATGACCTGACTGACGAAGGTCGCAAGTACTACAAGGCCGATGGCCAGAAGCTGATGAATGGCAAGACCGTCGGGGGGCTGTGTTTTGGCAAGGCGCAAGTGACCGGGATCGATCAGTACACTGAACCGGGCGAGATGATGGGGCAGAAAATCTCGCGAGTGACCTACGCCTACACGATCACCGACCTGCCGCCGTGGACGGCCAATGATGGCGTCAAGGCCAACCTCTCTGGGTTGGACAAAGTGGTTGCCAGTGCCCAGGCACCCTTGAAGGAAACCCGCGCGATGGTGCTGACCAACAACGGCTGGGTGCATGAGCGATTGATTGCCAAGTGATGCCCAGGGCCGCTTGCGAACTTATCCGTTTGAGGTGGCGGCGCTACTGGCCCCTTCCGCCTTTACGGCGGCTTACTTTTCTCTTGGGAGAAGTAAGCAAAACCGCTCGCTCCTACATACGGCCCTGCGCTGCGCTACGGGTCCCTTCGCGCCGGCGCGAGGGGATCCCGCCACGGCGGGACTGATGGTGGAGCGAAGCGTTTTTTGAGCACAGGGCAACGCCCTCCCTCAGAGCCACCAGGCCAGCACCACCGGCAACCAGACAAACGACAACACCGTCGAACACATCACCAGGTTCGCCACCTGCTCCGGCGAGCGGTTGGCGCGCACCGCCAGCAGGTAGTTGAATACCGCCACCGGCATCGAGGACTGCACCATCAGCACCGCCTTTTCCATGTGCTCAAGCCCCAGCAGCGCGCCCACGCCCCAGCCCACTGCCCCACCCAGCACGATGCGCAGGCCGCCGAGCAGCATGCCGCTGCCGACGTGATGCAGGCGAATGCTGGCCAGCGACACCCCCAAGGTCAGCAGCATCAGCGGGATGGTCATGCCCCCCAGCAGATCTGCGGTATTGGCCAGCCAGCGCGGCAGCTCCAGGTTGAAGAAGATGATCGGCATCGCCCCGGCCAGGCTGATCACGATCGGGTTGCGCAGCATCGCCTTGACCGAGCTGGCGTTGCCGGAAAGCACAATACCCAGGGTGAACTGGAAGATCGACAAGGTCAGGAAGAACGCCACCGCCAGCGCCAGGCCGTGCTCGCCAAACGCATACAAGCTGACCGGCAAGCCCATGTTGCCGGTGTTGGGATACATGAACGCCGGTAGCAGCACCCGCCAGTCCCGCCCGCACAGACGGCTGACAATGACGCCCGCCAGGGCCATGCCTGCCATGCACAGCACACAGGCCAGGGCCATGCTGGTGAAGGCGCTCTGGTCCAGTTTGGTCCGGCTGAGGGTCGACAAGACCAAGGCTGGGGTACCGACGGTCATGACGATGCGGGCGATGAATTCGGTCGGGTAGTCGATACCGCTGCGGGCCCAGGCATAGCCGATGCCTGCGACGATGAACACCGGAGCCAGAACAGCGAACAGCGAAGCCAGCATGCAGCATGCCCTCCGTGGCGATCAGACTGATCGGCCGAAAAGTCAGCATTATGCCGCACCCTCGCCACCGCGGCGCAAGCCCGCCTCTACCCGAATACCTCAAACCCTGTAGGGGCTTGCCCGCGATAGCGATGAATCGGTCAACCCTTCAACCCGGGAACAAAAACGGATTGATACTGCTGCGGGCATACCCTTCGCGCTCAAGCTCAGCATCCAGGAGCAAGGATGCAAGGTCATCGGCGACCGGCTCCAGCCCCTGATCATGCTCGTAATAAAACACCTTCAGGTAACTTTCGCAGTCGCCACAGCTCTCGGCCTTCACCGCGCTGTCCTGGCGATCCAGCGACCAGTAGTCGAGCTTGCCCGTACTTTCACAGTTGCTGCACTTGGCCCGCACCATATGCCAGCGGCTTTCGCACAATCCACACTGCAGGTAACGCAGGCCGGCCCGCTTGCCGGTGAGGATCACGCTGGCCAGCGGCGCACTGCTGCACACCGGGCAATACTGGCGCTGCTCGCCGACAGCCGCCTGGGCGCTGGCCGGCAAGGCCGCAGCAAGCTGGCTGAAGTAGAGCATCAGCGCCGCCCAGAAGAACACCGCCTGGCCACTGCCAACCTGGTCGTAGCGACCGTGCAGCAAATGCTCTGCGCAGGTTTCACGCTGCTCGGCAGTCATGCTGGCAATGCTCCGCAATGCGGCAGCCACGGGCGCGCTGGCATCGGCCGTGAGGTGCTCCAGCAACTGCTTGAGCAGCGCCTGCCAATAGGCCGAACGCGGCAGGCTGCGCACATCCAGTGGCGCGCCCTCGCCTACCCGCCCTGCCAGGGTCTGCAGCTCTTCGTCGGGCACCGGCAGGTTGTCCAACAGCGCCTGCTGGGCCTGGGCAATGCGCGCGGCGAATGCCAGGTACGCAGCCTGATCATGGCCCTCGGCCAACTGGCGCAAACGCGCCGCACGCTGGCCGTAGTGGTTGCGCAGCTGCGGCAGCAACAAGGCGCTGATCTCGCCCACGCCGCCGCTGGCCTGCTCCACGGGGGTTAACTTGATGCTGCTCATTTCTTGTCACTCTTGGAAATCTGCTGGTACCAGCGGTCGTGGTGCGATTTGGCCCAGCTACGCGACACGTAACCGGTAACCATGCCGCGGATCGAACCCTTGACCCAGAACGCCAGGTAGGCGTGGCCAATAATCAGCAAGATCAGCGAGATCCCGGCCACGGCATGGGTGAACAGCGCGATGCGAATCAACGGGATGCTGAAATAGTCGGCAAACCACGGCCGCCAGATCACCACGCCACTGAGCATCAACAGGCTGATCAGGCCCATGATTCCCCAGAACAGGATCTTCTGCCCGGCGTTGTATTTACCGATCTGCAAGGGCTTGCTGTGATCGCCCGCCAGCACCGTCTTGACGTTACGAAACCAGATCGCGTCCTGGCGCTCGGGCAGGTTGTACTTCACAAAGCGCACGAACAGGAACATCAACACCACGAACACTACCACCCCCAGGAACGGGTGGAGGATGCGCGCCAGCTGTGGCGTGCCGAACACGCCGTTGAGCCAGTTCAGCGACGGGAAGAACCACGACAGCCCCGACAGCGCCACCATGAAGAAGCAGATGACCATGAACCAGTGGCTGGCGCGGTCGATGAAGCGGGTCCGCAGGATCAGTTTGTCCTTGTTCATCATGCGCTCTCCTTCTCATCTTCTTCGACTTCGTTAGGGCCAACGCCGATGTAGTGGAACACCGTACCGGCGAGGGTGGCGAAGAACGCTGCCGCAGCCACTGGCTTGAGCCAGCCTTTCCAGCCTTCGATGGCGCCGCTGATGCGCGGATCTGGGTTTAGTTTGTGGTACAGCTGCGGCTTGTCGGCGTGTTGCAACACATAGAACACATGGGTGCCGCCCACCGCTTGCGGGTCATAGATACCCGCGCCGGCAAAGCCGCGGCCGTGCAGCTCGGTAACGCGCTCCTCGGCCTGCACCAGCATGTCGGCCTTGCTGCCGAAGTTGATCGCACCGGTCGGGCAGGTCTTGACGCAGGCGGGCTCCTGGCCGACCGTCACCCGGTCGACGCACAGCGTGCATTTGTAGGCCTTGTTGTCCTTCTTGCTGATGCGCGGCACATCGAACGGGCAACCGGCCACGCAGTAACCGCAGCCAATACAGTGCTCGGACTGGAAATCGACGATGCCATTGGCGTACTGGATGATCGCGCCCGGTTGTGGGCAGGCTTTCAGGCAGCCAGGGTCGGCGCAGTGCATGCAGCCATCCTTGCGGATCAGCCACTCGAGTTTGCCCGCCTCGTTCTCGTGCTCATCAAAGCGCATCAAGGTCCAGGTATCGGCGGTGAGGTCGGCCGGGTTGTCGTAGACACCGACGTTATGGCCGACTTCATCGCGCAGGTCGTTCCATTCATTGCACGCGACCTGGCAGGCCTTGCAGCCGATGCAGATGCTCACATCGATCAGCTTGGCCACTTCGGCCTGGTGATCGCGCGCGCGCGGCGCCGGGGTGAACGCGTGGGTCGCCGAACGGCGGATGATGTCTTGGGATTGCAGGGACATGTCAGTCGCTCCGTCAGGCCTTTTCCACGTTCACCAGGAACGCCTTGTATTCCGGGGTGTTGGTGTTGGAATCACCGATGCCAGGGGTCAGGGTATTGGCCAGGAAGCCCTTGCGGGTCGCGCCTTCATAGCCCCAGTGGCACGGGATGCCGATGGTGTCGACCGGCTGCCCGTCGATTTGCAGGCGGCGGATCCGCTTGGTCACTACCGCCTTGGCCTTGATATAGCCCCGCTTGGTAGTGACCCGCACCAGGTCGCCTTGGACGATGCCCTTTTCCTTGGCCAGCAGTTCACCGATCTCGATGAACTGCTCGGGCTGGATGATCGCGTTGAGCTTGGAGTGCTTGGTCCAGTGACGGAACAGCTCGGTGATCGAGTAGGTGGTCGCCACATAAGGGAATTCTTTACGGTCGCCCATGCGCGCCCGGTCACTGTCGTACAGCCGCGCCGTGGGGCTCTTGCTGACATTGGGGTGCAGCGGGTTTTGCGCCAGCGGGCTTTCGGTCGGCTCGTAGTGTTCCGGGAACGGCCCATCGTTCATGGCGCCGACCGAGAACAGCCGGCCCACGCCCTCGGGGAGCATGATGAACGGGTTGGTCTGGGTGCCCGGGGCGATGTTGACCGGGAAGTCGGGCACGTCGATGCCGCTCCAGCGACTGCCGTCCCAACCGATGACCTTGCGCTTGGCATCCCACGGCTTGCCCTGCGGGTCGGCCGAGGCACGGTTGTAGAGAATCCGCCGGTTCTGCGGCCAGGCCCACGCCCAGCCCGGGGTGCAGCCCAAACCGCTGTCGGCATTGTCGCGCCGGGCCATCTGGTTGCCAGCCTCGGTCCAGGAGCCGGCAAAGACCCAGTTGAAGCACATGGTGCTGCCGTCGTCGCGCAGCTGGCCGAAGTTGTCCAGTAACTGGCCCTTGCGCAAGATCAGGTTGCCCTTGTCGTCGCGCAGGTCGGCCAGGGCGTAGCCATTGGACTCCTTGGCCACTTCTTCCGGGTCAGGGTCGTAGGGATTCTTGTAGTCCCAGGCCATGTTCAGCACCTGCTCGGGGCACGCGCCGCCTTCAGTGCGGTACAGCTCGCGCAGCTTCATGAACAGGTGGCCGAGGATCTTGCCATCATGCCAGGCCTCGCCGGGTGGCGCGGCGCCTGCCCAGTGCCATTGCAGCCAGCGCCCGGAGTTGACGATCGAGCCATTCTCCTCGGCAAAGCAACTCGATGGCAGGCGGAACACTTCGGTCTGGATCTGCCCAGGATCGACATCGTTGGACTCGCCGTGGTTCTGCCAGAAGCTCGAAGTCTCGGTGGCCAGCGGATCGATGATCACCAGGAACTTGAGCTTGGCCAGCGCCTGGGCAGCCTTGTTCTTGTCCGGGAAAGCGGCAATCGGGTTGAAGCCTTGGGCAATGTAGCCGTTGACCTTGCCCTCGTACATGCGGTTGGAGAAGTTCAGCACGTCATAGCTGTCGTCCCACTTGGGCAGCCAGTCAAAGCCCCAGTCGTTGTCGCGGGTAGCTTTGTCGCCGTACAGGCTC
The DNA here is from genome assembly GCF_051129895.1 of Pseudomonas sp. Je.1.5.c. Lineage (NCBI taxonomy): Bacteria > Pseudomonadati > Pseudomonadota > Gammaproteobacteria > Pseudomonadales > Pseudomonadaceae > Pseudomonas > Pseudomonas sp. Je.1.5.c. Next base: position 2,427 of record NZ_JBCPSP010000008.1, on the reverse strand, counting down.
TTCATCAGGCTGATGAAGAACTTGGGCGTGTGCTGGTAGTAGTTGACCTGGTCGGGCAGCTGGGCACTGGGCGTGGTCTGCTTGAGGTAGGTGGCAAGCGTGGTCTGCTCATCGGACGGCAGGTTCATGTAGCCCGGCAGGCGCTGCGAGAGCAGGCCCAGGTCGGTGTAGCCCTGGATGTTGGAGTGCCCGCGCAGGGCGTTGACGCCGCCGCCGGCCATGCCGATGTTGCCCAGCAGCAACTGGATCATCCCCGAACCGCGGATCATCTGCGCGCCGGTGGTGTGGTGGGTCCAGCCCAGGGCATAGAGGAAGGTCGCGGTCTTGTCCGGCGCGCTGGTGCTGGCCATGATCTCGCAGATTTCCAGGAAGTCGTCCATGGGCGTGCCGCAGATCTGGCTGACCACTTCTGGGGTGTAGCGGCTGACGTGTTGCTTGAGCAGGTTGAACACGCAGCGCGGGTGGCTCAGGCTCAGGTCGCGGCGGGCGTGGCCGTGCTCGTCCAATTCATAGGCCCAGGAGCTGCGGTCGTAGCGTTTGCTCTTGGCGTCGTAGCCGCTGAACAGGCCATCATCGAAGCTGTAGTCGCTGCGCACGATCAACGAGGCGTTGGTGTAGGCGCGCACGTATTCGTGCTGGATGCGGTCGTGGGTCAGCAGGTAGTTGACCATGCCCATCAGGAAGGTGATGTCGGAGCCGGCGCGTACGGGCGAGTAGATGTCCGCCACCGAGGCGCTGCGGTTGAACCGTGGGTCGACGACGATGACCTTGGCGCCGTTGCGAATCTTCGCCTCGATCACCCACTTGAAGCCCACCGGGTGCGCCTCGGCCGGATTGCCACCCATGATCAGCACCACGTTGGCGTTCTTGATGTCGACCCAGTTGTTGGTCATCGCGCCACGGCCGAAGGTCGGCGCCAGGGCGGAAACGGTCGGCGCGTGACACACCCGCGCCTGGCTATCGGTGCCAAGGATGCCCAGGGCACGGGTGAAGCGCTGGTCGAGCGAGCCGGTTTCGCTGCTGGCTGCCGAAGAGCAGAGCATGCCGGTCGACAGCCAACGGTTGACCGTGACGCCCTTGGCGTTCTTCTCGATGAAGTTGGCGTCGCGGTCATCCTTCATCAGCCGGGCGATGCGGTCGATGGCATAGTCCCAGCTGATCCGCTGCCATTTGTCCGAGCCTGGGGCGCGGTACTCGGGGTACAGCAGGCGTTGCTCGCTATGGATGTAGTCGACCAGGCCAGCGCCTTTTGGGCATAGCGAGCCGCGGCTTACGGGATGATCGGGGTCGCCTTCGATGTGGAAGATCCGCGCCTTGGCGTTTTTCGCGCCATCGCCCAGGCTGTACATCAGGATGCCGCAACCGACCGAGCAATAGGTGCAGTTGTTGCGGGTTTCCTTGGCGCGCAGCAGTTTGTACTGGCGAGATTGGCTGGCATTGGCCACTGCCGGGCCGAAGCCGAGCGAAACAGTGGTGGCTGCCGCCGCACCGGCGGTACAAAGTTTGAAGAACTGTCGTCTGCCAAGTGCCATGAATTTCTCCTCATGCAGGCCCGGGTTAATCACAGGCAAGTAGGCGCGGTGGCGTGGGCCACTCTGTTATGAAGTGTGAAAAAGTCCGTGGACGGAGTGTTAGGCCGACGCGGCGTTAGTTGTCGAAATCGGCGGTTTACTTTTCGCGGGCCGGCTTGCTCCCACAAAGGTCGCGTAGCGTTCATTGACGCTACAACCCCAGTAGGCCGGGCTTTTCCGCGAAGAGGCCGGCTAATTTTCTACCCGCCCCATGCGTCAAATCAGCACGCGCCCGCCATTGTAATGACCCTACAACAAGTGAGCCAATTGACCCGTTCGATCATTTGATAAGTTTTATCGATCAACGGGCTGATTAGCTAAAATAATTGCTGACTGTAATGATCTGGATCAAGAAATCGCTCAACCCTGTAACTAAGCGTGCAACTCAATACGACCAAAGTAGGTGGCGGAATAATTCTCACTTTCGCAGTAGATATTTAAAAGCATCGTCTTTAGTTAGACGTTTGGGGTAATGGTCTTGCACGCTCTTGGACTCTTGGGCTGCGAGCTTATCCATTGGATGTGGCGATGCCACTGGCACCTTCCGCCCTTACGGCGGGTTACTTTGTTTCAGGCGAAAAAAAAGTAACCAAAAAATTCTGCGCTCCACCATCCCGGCCCTACGCTGCGCTTCGGGTTCCTGAAGGCGCGAAGTTAGTGGCGGCGCCTGGGCTGGCGTTATCTGGCGATAGTGACAAATGGGGTGGATTGTCGGACGTCATCGCGGGGCAAGCCCGCTTGTATGGTTAGACTTGAAGGGGTGGTGGGACTAAATGCCCGATTCTGACTGTTCGCAGCAGTACAGACCGTGGGAGACATCGCCCCACCCCTTCCACCAAAGCGCCGATAAAGAATG